>NZ_JBGCCS010000047.1:0-46466 GCF_041262645.1 Streptacidiphilus sp. EB129 | reverse complement strand
ACATCCCGAACCCGGAAGCTAAGCCTCACAGCGCCGATGGTACTGCAGGGGGGACCCTGTGGGAGAGTAGGACACCGCCGAACAACCATTAACAGGAAAGCCCCCGACCACTGGTCGGGGGCTTTCCTGCGTTTACTGGGCTTTCCTGTGTTTACTGGAGAGGCGGGCACGGTCACGACCACCGCGATCCCGAACAGCAGCAACGCCGACTTCGCGGTGACCGTGTCCAAGTAGGTGACTCCGCTGGCATACGCTGACACGGCAGGAGGTGACCAGCCCGGTCGCCACGGTGGTCGGGTGACCAGGCAGTGCGGAACGGGAGCGGCGGGGAATGACGGAGCGGCAGATCCCCTATCTCACCCTTGCCTCGGACCAGGGCCCGCTGCTGCACGAGATCGAGGTCAGGAAGTCGCGCTTTCTCTGCTCCCTCGCCCGGGTTCAGGACGAGGCCGAGGCGCAGGCCTTCGTCGCCGCGCTGCGCAAGCGGTACTGGGACGCGCGGCACCACTGCACCGCCTTCGTCGTCGGCGACGAACCGCGCCGGGAGCGGTCCAACGACGACGGGGAGCCTGCTGGCACCGCCGGTGCGCCGATGCTGGAGGTGCTGCGCGGTCGGGGACTGACCGACACGGTCGCGGTGGTGACCCGGTACTTCGGCGGGGTGCTGCTCGGCGCGGGCGGCCTGGTCCGGGCGTACGGCGGGGCGGTGTCGGCGGCGCTGGACCAGGCCGTGCTGGTCGAGCGGCGGCTGGTCGCGGTGCTGGAGGTGACCGCGGAGCACACCCGGGCGGGGCGGCTGGAGAACGATCTGCGGGTGGCCGGGCATGTGGTGCGGGACGTCCACTACACCGCGTCGGGCGTCCGCTTCGACGTGGGCGTTCCGGAGGCCGAGGTGGAGGCGTTCCACGCCTGGCTGGCCGCGGCGACGGCCGGAGCGGCGCAGGCCGAACTCCTGGGCAGTGACCGCGTGGACGTGCCCTGGCCGCGATAGGCGGGTGGGCCGGGGTCGTACCGTTTGGGGGATTCCCACAACGCGTCAGGGCGAGACTCGGTACGCGGTGATCACGTCGGATCCGTTGACTGCCATGCCAGTCTGGACTTCTACCGGAACCGATGACGCGGTGACTGCCCGTCAGCGTCGACCGGACGTAGGTGGATTCCTCTGGACGGGAGTGGGCCGATGACACGCGGGGCGATCGAGGTCGCGGTGACCGGGCTGGGTGCGAGCACGCCGCTGGGCGGGGACCTGGACAGCACCTGGGAGGGGATGCTCGCGGGCCGGAACGGAACGGTCGCGCTGACCGAGGAGTGGGCGGCGCGGCTCCCGGTGCGGATCGCGGCCCGGCTCGCGGTGGAGCCGACCGAGGTGCTGTCCCGGGTCGAGGCCCGTCGGCTGGACCGCTGCGAGCAGCTGGCGCTGGTCTGTGCGCGGCAGGCGTGGGCGGATGCGGGGCGTCCGGAGGTGGATCCGGAGCGGCTGGCGGTGGTGATCGGCACCGGGACCGGGGGTGCCCGTTCGCTGCTGGCGCAGGACGACGTGCTGGAGCAGTACGGACCGCGCAAGGTCTCCCCGCACACGGTGCCGATGCTCATGGCCAACGGCCCGGCGGCCTGGGTCAGCATCGAACTCGGGGCGCTGGGCGGGGCCCGGACACCGGTCAGCGCCTGCGCGTCCGGGGCGGAGGCGATCGCGATGGGCCTGGACCTGATCCGGCTCGGGCGGGCCGACGTCGTGGTCGCCGGCGGTACGGAGGCCTGTGTCGAGCCGCTGCCGCTGGCCGGCTTCGCGCAGATGACGGCACTGTCGACGCGCAACGACGACCCCGCCGCCGCGTCCCGCCCGTTCGACGTGGACCGGGACGGCTTTGTGATGGGGGAGGGGGCGACGCTGCTCGTGCTGGAGCGCGCCGATCTGGCGCGGGCCCGCGCGGCCCGGGTGCACGCGCTGCTGGCCGGGGCCGGCATCAGCTCCAGTGCCGTGCACATCACAGCGTCCGACGAGCGCGGGCAGGTCCGGGCGATGCGCGCGGCGATGGCCGAGGGCCGCCTGAGCCCGCTGGACATCGGTCTGGTGCACGCCCATGCGACCTCCACGCCGGCCGGGGACGTGGTCGAGGCGGCGGCGATCACCACCGCCGTCGGGGCCCACCCGGTGGTGACCGCGACCAAGGGCATGACCGGTCACCTGCTGGGTGCGGCGGGGGCGCTGGGCGCGGCGGCAGCGATCCTCTCGCTGCGCGAGGGCGTGGTGCCGTCCATCCGCAACCTGGACCGGCCCGACCCCGGGGTGAAGCTGGACCTGGTGCGCGGCGCTCGCCGGGAAGGACGCTGGGAGGCGGCCCTGGCCAACTCCTTCGGCTTCGGCGGCCACAACGTCGCGCTGGCCTTCACCCGGGCGTAGACCGGACCGGCCCGCACACGGGAGTGCGGAGCGGAGGTGGGGACGTAGGGAGTTACGGGGAAACGCCGGACTTCTCCCCTCCAGGCCGTGTGACCTGCAGCACTTGGCGCCGGGTTAACCTCCTGTTCACAAACGGGCAACAGCCGGGAAATTGCGAACTGTGAGTCTCCTGGTCAGCAGGACAGCGGACCTCCCCACCGATGCGGAGCACCGCACCGCGCGACCGCTTCGTTCCCACCCCACCGCGAGGAATGCCGCCCGTGAGCTTCAAGGCTGAGTACATCTGGATCGACGGCACCGAGCCGACCGCCAAGCTTCGTTCGAAGACGCGGGTCCTGGTCGACGGTGCCGAGCTTGCCACCTGGGGCTTCGACGGCTCCAGCACCAACCAGGCCGAGGGCCACGCGTCGGACCGCGTGCTCAAGCCGGTCTTCACCTGCCCGGACCCGATCCGCGGCGGGGACAACGTCCTGGTCCTGTGCGAGGTGTTCAACACCGACGGCACCGCCCACGAGACCAACACCCGTTCGCTGCTGCGTCCGGTCGCCGAGCAGTTCGCGGCGCAGGAGAGCATCTTCGGCATCGAGCAGGAGTACACCTTCTTCAAGGGCGAGCGTCCGCTCGGCTTCCCGGCCGGCGGCTTCCCGGCCGCCCAGGGCGGTTACTACTGCGGCGTCGGCGCGGACGAGGTCTTCGGCCGCGAGGTCGTCGAGCTGCACCTGGACCGCTGCATCGAGGCCGGCCTGGCCATCTGCGGCATCAACGCCGAGGTCATGCCCGGCCAGTGGGAGTTCCAGATCGGCCCGGTCGACGCGCTGACCGCCTCGGACCACCTGTGGGTCGCCCGCTGGCTGCTCTACCGCACCGCCGAGGAGTTCGACATCACGGCGACGCTGGACGCCAAGCCGGTGAAGGGTGACTGGAACGGCGCGGGCGCGCACACCAACTTCTCCACCAAGGCCATGCGTGAGGGCTACCAGGCCATCATCGTCGCCTGCGAGTCGCTGGGCGCCGACCAGGACAAGGTGCTGGAGCACGTCAACCAGTACGGTCACGGCATCCAGGACCGCCTCACCGGTCTGCACGAGACCGCCCCGTGGAACGTCTACAGCTACGGCGTCTCGGACCGCGGCGCGTCGGTGCGCATCCCGTGGCAGGTCGAGGTGGAGCAGAAGGGCTACATCGAGGACCGTCGCCCCAACGCGAACGTCGACCCCTACGTGGTGACCCGTCTCCTGGTCAACACCTGCTGCGCGGCGCTGGAGAAGGCCGACCTGGTCTGACCCACCGACTGCGGCAGCACGTGACTGACAGCACTGCCTGACTGACCGCACCACCTGACTGACAGCAGCGCCCGCCGGTTCTCACACCGGCGGGCGCTGCTTTTTGTGCGCCGGGCGCGTGACACTGGACATGACTCTGCATGACTGCAATTGTTGGTCATGCTTATTTCCTCGACCAGGAGTCACAACATGGTGGATCTGGGACTCACCGGCCCCGAGACGGCGGACCGAGCCGCCACGCTCGCGCGGACCGGAACGCTGACCGTCGGCGTCGACGTCGGCGGTACGAAGATCGCAGCGGGGCTGGTGGACGAACGGGGCGCGGTGCTGCACCGGCTCCAGGTCCCCACTCCGACCGACCGCCGTGGGATCGCCACGGCCATCGACGGGCTCATCGACCAGCTGGTCGACCAGGGCGGGGCCGGCCGGCAGCAGGTCCAGGCGGTGGGGGTGGGGGCGGCCGGCTACATCGACGAGACCCGTTCGACGGTCCGCTTCTCGCCCAATCTGGACTGGCACGACGAGCCGCTGAAGCAACTGGTCGAGGGTCACTGCGGGCTGCCCGCGGTGATCGAGAACGACGCCAACGCCGCCGCCTGGGGCGAGTTCGCGCACGGCGCGGTGGCGTCGCACGGCGGCGGGGGCGGGAGCGGTGCGCAGGGCCTGGACCGGACCGGCAGCATGGTCATGGTCACCGTCGGCACCGGGCTCGGTGGCGGCATCGTGACCGACGGCGCGCTGTGGCGCGGGGCGTTCGGCAGCGGCGGCGAGATCGGCCACTACCGGGCCGTGCCCGGCGGGCTTCCCTGCCACTGCGGTCATGCCGGCTGTATGGAGCAGTACGCCAGCGGCACCGCGCACACCAGGCGGGCCCGCGAGGCCGCCGCCGCCGCCCCGGAGCGGGCGGTGACGCTGCTCTCGCTGGGCGACGGGACTCCGCAGGGCATCCAGGGCCACCAGCTGGTCGAGGCGGCCCGCAGCGGCGACCCGGTCGCGGTGGAGGCCTTCCAGTGCACCGGCCGCTGGCTGGGCCAGGCGCTGGCCGACCTGTCGGCGGTGCTCGACCCGGGCGTGTTCGTCATCGGCGGCGGTGTCAGCGAAGCCGGGGACCTGCTGCTCGCGCCCACCAGGGACGCCTACCTGGCTGCCCTGCCCGGCGCCGGCCACCGGCCGCCCGCCGAGATCCTGATGGCCGCGCTGGGTCCCGATGCGGGCCTGGTCGGCGCGGCCGACCTGGCCCGCCGCCGATGACCGGCAGGCGTGGCCGCCCAGTCGAGGAGGGGACGAAATGGGCGAGTTGTTGATTGTTCGTCATGGCGAGACCGACTGGAGCCGTACCGGCCGGCACACCGGCCGTACGGACGTGCCGCTGACCGAGAACGGTGAGCGGCAGGCCCGCGCGCTGGCGCCGTTGCTGGCCGACCGGCGGATCGCGCTGGTGCTGGCCAGTCCGCTGAACCGGGCGCTGCGCACGGCCTGGCTGGCCGAGTTGCCGCCGGCGGTGCTGGAGCCGGACCTGCGGGAGTGGGACTACGGCGGCTATGAAGGGGTGACCACCGCCGAGATCCAGCGCAGCCGTCCGGGCTGGAACCTGTGGACCGACGGTGTCCCCGCGGCGGACGGCCACCCCGGCGAGTCCGCGGCGGACGTCGCGACACGGGTCGAGCGGGTGCTGGCGCGGGTGGACCGGATCCTGCGCGGGCACGGCGCGACCGACCCGGGCGACGTGGTCCTGGTCGCGCACGCCCATGTGCTGCGGGTGCTGACGGCCTGTCGGCTCGGGCTGCCGCCGTCGGCCGGGGCGCTGTTCCAGCTGGGCACGGCCAGCATGAGCAGCCTCGGGACGGAGCACGGCCGCCCGGTCCTGACCGGCTGGAACTCCGCCCCGCGGGCGACGTTCGCGGCCGTCGGCTGACGCCGGGACACGCGGGCGGAACGGAAGACCCGGGATCGTCGATATGACGGGGATTACTCACGTCTTGACTATGAATGACATGATATGTCGTATAGCATCTGCTCGACTGACGGACTCATCGCAGGGGTGGTCGAGGCCTGCCGCAGGCAGGGAATCCGGCGCTGCTCTGTGATGCGCCGGCCGCGGCAGCGTCGTGACCGGGGCAAGCACCTGCCGTCCCTGGCCGGTCGACCACGAGCTGCCGGTGGCCGTGCGCCGGATCGACCTGCTCGGGGACCTCGGACTGTTCCTGCCTCCGAGCCGTTCATGTCCGAGCCGTTCAAGTCCGAGCCGTTCATGTCCGAGCCGTTCATATCTGCGCCGTCCATGTCCGTGCCGTTCCTGGCCGTGCCGTTCGCCCTCGACGGGGATCGAGCACCCGTCGGCCGGCCGTGGCGGCTCCGTCCATCCGTCGACCGATGCCCAGAGGAATGACAAACCCATGACAATGAGCCAGGCTGCCGGCCACGTCGAGGGAGCGACCGGGGTGAAGGCGGCCCCGACCCCGCGTACGGCCAAGGTCACCGCGGGCCGCCCGCAGCCGTTGGGGGCGGCCCCGGACAGTGCCGGGGTGAACTTCTCGGTCTTCTCCGAGCACGCCACCCGGGTGGACCTGCTGCTGTTCGACCACTGCGAGGACCCGCAGCCCAGCCGGGTGATCACGCTGGACCCGGAGCAGCACCGCAGCCGCCACTTCTGGCACTGCCACGTCGCCGGGCTGCGCGCAGGGCAGGTCTACGCCTACCGGATGGACGGCCCCGGGCACACCCGGGAGCTGGGCACCCGGTTCAACCACCGCAAGGTGCTGCTCGACCCGTACGCCCAGGCCAACATCAACTCGCGCTGGGACCGGGTGCGCGCGGTGGGCCCCGAGGACAACGTCGAGACCTGCATGCGCAGCATGGTCGTGGACCTGTGCTCCTACGACTGGCAGGACGACCGCCCGCTGCGCGTCCCGCTGGCCGAGAGCGTGATCTACGAGATGCACGTGCGCGGCCTGACCGCCTCGCCGACCTCGGGGGTGGACCACCCGGGCACCTTCTCCGCCGTGGTGGAGAAGATCCCGCACCTGGTCAGCCTCGGCGTCACCGCGGTGGAACTGCTGCCGGTGTTCGACTTCGACGAGCGCCAGGTGCTGCGCAACGGGCCGGACGGCCGGCCGCTGCACAACTACTGGGGCTACAACCCGTTCGCGTTCTTCGCCCCGCACACCGCCTACTGCACCAGCCCGCACCTGGCCACCCACATCACCGAGTTCCGGGACATGGTGAAGGCGCTGCACCGGGCCGGCATCGAGGTGATCCTGGACGTGGTGTTCAACCACACCAGCGAGGGCAACGAGCACGGCCCGATGATCAGCTTCAGGGGCCAGGCCAACGAGGCCTACTACCACCTGTGGCCGCAGGACCGGCGCCACTACATGGACTTCACCGGCTACGGCAACGCCGTCAACGCCAACCACCCGGTGACCGCCAAGTTCATCATCGAGTGCCTGGAGTACTGGGTGCGCGAGCACCACGTGGACGGCTTCCGCTTCGATCTGGCCTCCGAACTGTCCCGCGGCTCCGAGGGCTACGAGATGGACTCCCCGCCGGTGCTGTGGGGCATAGAGCTCTCCGAGACGCTGGCCGAGACGAAGATCATCGCCGAGCCCTGGAACGGTGGGGGCCTGTACCAGGTGGGCCACTTCCCGGGGAAGCGCTGGGCGCGGTGGAACGGCCCCTACCGCGACGACGTCCGGCGCTTCGTGCGCGGCGACGCCGGCCTGGTGGGCGCGGTGGCCTGCCGGATCAGCGGCTCGCAGGACCTGTTCGGTCCGCAGGAGGAACTGCCGACCAACAGCATCAACTTCATCACCAGCCACGACGGGTTCACGCTCAACGACCTGGTCAGCTACGACCACAAGCACAACCACGGCAACGGCGAGTCGGATGCCGACGGCTCGCACGAGAACTACAGCTGGAACTGCGGCGTGGAGGGCCCCAGCGGTTCCGAGGAGATCGAGGAGCTGAGGCTGCGTCAGATCAGGAACATGCTCGCCATCCTGATGCTGTCGCGGGGCGTGCCGATGATCCTGGCCGGCGACGAGTTCCGCAACAGCCAGGGCGGCAACAACAACGGCTACTGCCAGGACAACCAGATCTCCTGGCTGGACTGGGAGCAGGCCGCGCTCCATACCGGCCTGCAGCGCTTCGTCGCCGGGATGACCGAGCTGCGCCGGCAGTTCCCGGCGGTGCGCGAGCCGCAGTTCTTCTCCGGGCGCCGCAGCGAGCGCGGCCTGCCCGACGTGGCCTGGCACGGCACCCGGCTGGAGCAGCCCGGCTGGGAGGACACCCAGGCCCGGGTGCTGTCCTTCACGCTGGCCGGCTTCCAGGGCGAACCCGATCTGCACGTGATCCTCAACATGTACCACCTCGGCCTGGACTTCGAGCTCCCCTCGATCCCCGGCCGCCCCTGGGCCCGCCGGGTCGACACCGCCCGGCCCTCGCCCGACGACGTCCTCCCCGCCGGTTCAGAGAAGCGGGTGCAGGGCGGTACGTACCACGCCCAAGGCCGCAGCGTCGTCGTGCTGGCCTCGCTGCCCGACATCGGAGGCAAGCACCCATGAGCACTCCCGCCGCACGGAGACCAACGCGCTGACGGCCACCGCCGCCTTCCTGATCGACGACGACCACCACTGCGCCAACGACTGAACCTCTGGGGGAACCCAAGTGTCGACGATTTCGTACCTTCATGAACCGCGGCCCGAGGAGCGGCCGGACGGGATCTCCGCGTACTGCCAGGATCTCTTCGCGCTGCTGCCCCGCTCCGACCAGCGCCACTGGGGCGAGGTCTATCTGCGCGGACTGCTGCAGGCCCCGGGCCGGAAGACCCCGACCCGGATCTCGGAGGAGGTGCTGGGCCGCAAGGCGGTCCAGCCGCTGCAGCAGTTCGTCAACCAGAGCCCCTGGGACCACAACGAGCTGCGTCGGCACATGGCAGCCCGGATGCGCACCGCCGCCCCGCCTCGCGCCTGGGCCTTCGACGAGGTGGTGTTCCCCAAGAACGGGGTCCACTCGGTGGGCGTCGCACGGCAGTTCGTCGCCAGCCAGGGCCGGGTGGTCAACTGCCAGCTGGCGCTGGCCACCTCCCTGGTGCACGCCGACGGCGGAGTGCCGGTCAACTGGCAGCTGCTGCTGCCCCGGCACTGGGACGGCGACCAGGAACTGCGCGACAAGGCCCGCATCCCGGCACAGGAACGCCACCGGCCGCGCTGGCGCTACGTGCTGGAGTCCGTCGACGAGCTGCTGGAGCGGTGGGACATGCCCCCCGCACCGGTGCTCGCCGACTGGAGGCACGACCCGGAGGTGGAGCCGCTGCTGCGCGGCCTGGAGGCACGCGGCCTGGGCTACCTGATCGAGGTTGCCCCCACCACCCGGCTGCACCAGCAGCTGACCCGGCACGAGTCCACCGGGCACGCCGCCCAGGCCGCGCAGCTGGTGCACCGCTTCTGCAACGACGGCCAGCGCACCGCCGTGGCCTGGCGTCCGCACCCGGACGCCGGACCCCGGCACACCCAGTTCGTCGCGGTGGAACTGCCGGCCGGCCCGGCCCGGGGCCAGGTCGGCCCGCCGCAGCGGACCCGTCCGGCCGTCCCGCCGCGAGTCCGGCCCACCCGGGCGGAGCAGCCCCGGCGCCGGCCGGGCGCCCGGCACCTGGTCGCCGAATGGCCGTTCGGACGCTCGCAGCCGCGGGCGTACTGGGTCACCAACCTGTCCCCGCACCGGCTCACCGAACTGGTCGCGCTGGCGGAGCTGCGGCACCACTCGCACCACGGCTGCGCCCGGCTGCAGCAGGACTTCGGTCTCGGCGACTTCGAGGGCCGATCGTTCCGGGGCTGGCACCACCACGTGACCCTCGCCTCGGCCGCGCTGGCCTTCCACGCGCTGCGCAACTGCGAGGCCGCGCCCGACGGTGCGGAGACCGAACCGGGAGGGTCCCGATGGACCACGGGGAGGAGTGCGAGTGCGTCGTCGTCGGCGCGGGCAGCGCGGGTTGTGTCCGTGCCCGGCGGCTGACCCCGGTGTGACCGATGGCCAGGAGGCGATCACCCGGGACCACCACGAGGAGTGGGCCCGGGTGATCGCCTCCTGGCCATGCGCGTCGGCGGCCTCGACCCTCGGCTCGCGGAGCGAGCGGGTATCAGGTGGCGCGGGAGGCCGGGTCGAGGCGGTGGTCCGCGTCCCACGCGCTCAGGGCGGTGGCGAGCTCGTCGTCATGGGTGCACAACAACTCCGTGTAGGTGTCGCCGGTGGGCACCATCAGCCACAGGTGCTCCCGGTGGCCGTCTGCGGAGTCCTCGTCGGAGACCTCGTGGCGGAACACCGCCCACAGCCCCTGGCCCAGGGGCGCGGCGGCGGTCAGCGTGGTCTCGCTCGGATGTGAGTATCCGGTCCAGTCGTGGCTGCCGAGGACCTGGCCCAACGTGCGTGACAGTCGGCGCGCGGTGAAGGCGGCGGCCCTGCGGACGGCCTCGGTGCTGCGGTTGCGGTGGTGGGCCCGCTCCCTGTTGCGCCGTCGCCCCTCCGCGGCGGAGCGCCGCTGTTCCAGGCGGTCCAAGTGCGCAGCGGCGAGGCCCCGCAGGGCGTTGACGGGGTCGTGCGGGCCGTCCGTACCGGTCGGCATGGTGTCGGGCATCGGCGTCCTTCCCAGGAGCAGTCGAGAGGTGGGTCCGGGCCGGGTCAAGGGCCGTGGACAGCGGAGCGGGCAGTGTCGCGGGTGGGCGAGGTGCTGCTCGGGTTCCGCCGGTGTGGCCAGGTCGGATGAGTTCTGTGGACCGCCGCATCGTTGAATTACTCTAGACATGACAGCGCATGACTGCAATTGTTAACCTAGGTTGGGTCAATTCCGTTCGGGAGAGAGAGCAGCCCTTGATGACCCATCAGCAGACCGGCCGGGCCCCCTGGTGGCGTGACGCGGTGATCTACCAGGTGTACATCCGCAGTTTCGCGGACGGCAACGGCGACGGGATCGGTGACCTCGCCGGTCTGCGCAGCCGTCTGCCGTACCTGCGGGACCTGGGCGTGGACGCCCTGTGGATCAACCCCTGGTACGCCTCGCCGCAGGTGGACGCCGGATACGACGTCTCGGACTACCGTGCCATCGACCCGGTGTTCGGCACTCTGGACGAGGCGGACGCCTTCCTGGAGGAGGCGCACCGGCACGGGCTGCGGGTGCTGGTGGACCTGGTCCCCAACCACACCTCCGACCAGCACCGCTGGTTCCAGGAGGCGCTGGCGGCCGCGCCGGGATCGCCCGAGCGCGCCCGCTACCACTTCCTGGAGGGGCGCGGCGCGGACGGCGCGCAGCCGCCCAACAACTGGGAGAGCATCTTCGGCGGTCCGGCCTGGACCCGGGTGCCCGACGGCCAGTGGTACCTGCACCTGTTCGCCTCCGCGCAGCCGGATCTGAACTGGGACAACCCGGAGGTCCGGGCCGAGTTCGAGTCGATCCTGCGGTTCTGGCTGGACCGGGGGGCGGACGGCTTCCGGATCGACGTGGCCCACGGCCTGACCAAGGACCCGGCCTACCCGGACCTGGAGCGGACCACCCACCGCATGCTGGGCACCGACCACGGGGAGGGCCACCCCTTCTTCGACCGCGACGAGACCCTGGCCATCTACGAGGACTGGCGGAGGATCGCCGACTCCTACCCCGGCGAGCGGACCTTCGTCGCCGAGGCCTGGGTGTCCTCGCACGAGCGGCTCAGCCGCTACCTGGCCCCGGGGCGGCTGCACACCGCGTTCAACTTCGCACTGCTGGGCGCCCCGTGGGACGCGCCGCGGATGCGCGCGGAGATCGAGGAGAGCATCCGGGTGCTGGCCCCGGTGGGCTCGCCGCCGACCTGGGTGCTGTCCAACCACGACGTGATCCGCCATCTCACCCGCTACGGCCGCGCGCACACCTCGCTGGACCAGGCGCGCGAGCAGTACGGCCGTCCGGTCGACCTGGAGCTGGGCACCCACAGGGCCCGCGCGGCGGCCCTGCTCACCCTGGGGCTGCCCGGCGGGGCCTATGTCTACCAGGGCGAGGAGCTGGGGCTGGAGGAGGTCGAGGACCTGCCGCCGGAGGTGTGGCAGGACCCGTCCCGGCACTGGCCGGACCACCAGGGACCGGTGCGCGACGGCTGCCGGGTGCCGCTGCCGTGGTCCGGGGACGCGACGCCCTACGGGTACTCGCCCGACGGCGCGACGGGCGCGCCGTGGCTGCCGCAGCCCGCGGCCTGGAAGGACCGCACCGCGCTCGGCCAGTCCGCCGACCCGGCCTCGGTGCTGAACCTGTACCGCACCGCGCTGCGGCTGCGCCGGGAGTGGGAGGGACTGGGCGACGGGCCGCTGCAGTGGCTGCCGTCCGAGCCCGGGGTGCTGGCCTTCCGGCGCGGCCCGAAGGTCGCGGTGGTCCTCAATGCCGGGCGCCTCGCCTGCGAGCTGCCGGCGCACCAGGGGGTGCTGCTGGCCTCCGGCGCGCTGGAGGGCGGGCAGTTGCCGCCGGACACCGCGGTATGGCTCGCCCTGTAGGGCGGGCGGCAGGGGTCCGCAGCCCCGGTCCGACGCGGCAGGCAGCCGCGTCGGACCGGGGCTGCGGCGTTGCCCGGCGTGCGGAACCCGGTGTCCGGGATTGCCCGTATGGCGGTTTCCGGACAGATATCCGGTTGTCGCTATATGACTTTACATCGTCCTTGACTACAGATGACAGAGGCTGTTGTATGGCTTTGTAGAACCATGAACCAGAGGAGCAGGGATGGGTGGGGGAGGGCGCGAAACCGTCGGCATCATCCTGGCCGGGGGGCGCGGGGAGCGGGCAAAACCGATCACCTTGGAATCCGCTGACTACATTCGCAGCAAGGCACTGATCCCCTTCGCGGGCCGACGGCTCATCGAATGGGTCATCGACGCCTGCCAGGAGCAGGGCATCCGCCGCTTCTACGTGGTCGCCCAGGGACTGGAGAACCGCAACCAGATCAAGCTGCTGCTCGGCCACGGCGAGCGCTACGGGGTCGACATCCAGTACTCCCGTGCACGCTTCGACCGCTACAACGTCGGTTCGGGCGCGGGGACACTGCACAACCTCGAACAGTGGGACCTGCGCGAGCAGGCCCTGGTCCTGCCCGTGGACTCGATCTTCGAGTTCTCGCTGGCCGAGATGGAGGCCACCCACCGCAGCAACGGCGCGCTGGTCACCGTCGCCGCGGTACCCCGCACCGCCGAGGAGGTCGCGGGCAAGTACGGGGTCATGCAGACCGACCGGAGCGGGCTGGTGAGCGGATTCGTGGAGAAGCCCTCGCTGACCCGCATCCACGACCTCTTCCCGGAGACCGCCGCCGCCGGCAGTGGGGTCCAACTGCCCACCAACGCCGGGATGTACCTGATCGACAGCCGCCGGCTGCGCCGGGTCGCCCGCGACCCGGAACTGATGCGGATGGCGCAGCAGCGCCTCGACTGGGGTGCGGACCTGCTGCCCTGGCAGGTCGACCACGGACTGCCGGTGGCCGTCCACCCGATCGCCCGGCTGGGCGACCTCGGCAATGTCGAGGACTACCTGTACACCCTCAAGGACGTGCTGGGCGGCGGCTATCCGCAGATGGACCGGCTGATGACGGTCCCGCAGAGCCGCGACCCGCGCTACTGGATCGACGAGACCAGCCTGCGCACCAGGGACGAACTGGCCGGCACCACGCTGGCCGAGAAGATCGAGAGCGGCAGCGTGGTGATCGGCCCCGGAGTGCGCATCGGCCGGCACGTCGAGATCGGCCCCGGGGTGTGTCTGGAGTACGCCGACATCGGCGACGGCGTCGAGGTGCGCGAGGGCGCGTGCGTGCGGCGCACCGCGTGCGGCGACTCCTCGGTGATCGGTGCCTACGCCGATATCAGCGACTCCTACGTGGGGCCGATGGTCCAGGTGCAGTCCGAACGCCGGCGGCCGGTGCGGCTGGAGTCCTTCACCGCCCTCGGTGACGGGGTCCACCTGTGGCCGGGCACCGAACTGTCCCGGATCAGCGTCTACCCCCGGCTCGACCTTCCGATGGTCACCAACCTCCCGCCGGGGACCAGCATCACCAGCAACGAGGACCTCGTCCCGTGGGTCTGACGGTTCGCAGGAGCAGTGCCACCCGAATCCAGCACCCGACCAGCAGGAGGAATCGATGGACAGTCCGGTGGTAGTGGTCGGCGGCTCGGGCCGTGTGGGCCGTCTGATGGTCAAGAAGCTGCTCGCGCGCGGCGAGAGCGTCCATGTGATCGGGCGCAGCGCGCACCGCGCCCGGCGCCACCTGCCCGCCGGAGCCGCGTTCCACCGGGGTGACGTGCGGGTGGCGGAGTCCCTCGGCAGAGTGCTGATGCGCTCCTCCGCGGTGATCTACTGCGTGGAGCCCGGGACCGACGAGAGCGGTCCCGACCGTCCGGAGACCACCCTGCACATCGGGGTCCGGCATGTGCTCGACGCGGCCACCGCCGCCGGCGGGCACCCGCACGTGGTGCTGGTCAGCCAGATCCACGCGACCCACCACGGCCACCCCTTCAACGCCTACGGCCGGGTGCTGGACTGGCGGCTGGCCGGCGAGGAGGCCGTGCGCGAGTCGGGCCTGCCCTACACCGTGGTGCGCCCGGGCTGGCTGACCGACGAACCGGTCGCCGGCCCCCGGGTCCGCCTGGAGCAGGGCGACCGCGGCGACGGCCAGGTCTCCCGCCAGGACCTCGCCGAGGCCTGCGTGCAGGCCCTGTACTGCCCTTCGGCCAGCGGCGTGACCTTCGAGCTGTTCAACGAGGCAGGCCCGGCGCCCACTTCCTGGGAGGGGCTGTACGCCGCACTCGAATGGGACCCGGCCCCCGTGGGCTGATCCCGCCACCGCCCGGGGTGACTGTCGGCGCGTCCTTCGGACGCACCCGCCCCGGCCCTGCGATGCCCAGAGAGGTGACCACCGACATGACCACGAGCACGAGCGAGACCCGCGCGGTGTCCCCGCCGCGCCCCGCCCCCGGACGGGTCAGCCCAGGCCGGCCCCAGCCGCTCGGGGCGACGGTGGACGAGGACGGAGTCAACTTCTCCGTCTTCTCCCAGAACGCGGACCGCGTCGAACTGCTGCTGTTCGACCGCCATGACGCGCCCGAGCCCAGCCGGGTCATCGACCTGGACCCGGACCTGCACCGCAGCTACCACTTCTGGCACTGCCGCGTGCAGGGCCTTGCCCCGGGCCAGGTCTACGCCTACCGGATGGACGGTCCCGGCGACACCATGATGACCGGCAACCGGTTCAATCCCCGCAAGGTCCTGCTCGACCCCTACGCGCGCGCCAACATCAACTCGGTCTGGGACCGGTCGCAGGCCCTGGGTACCCAGGACAACTGCGCCACGTCGATGCGCAGCATGGTGGTGGACCTGGACGACTACGACTGGGAGGGCGACCGGCCGCTGAACACGCCGCTCGCCGACACCGTCATCTACGAGGCCCACGTCCGCGGGATGACCGCCTCGCCCAGCTCGGGGGTGGCCCACCCGGGCACCTTCCCCGGGCTCATCGAGAAGATCCCGTACCTCAAGGAACTCGGTGTCACCGCGGTCGAGCTGCTTCCGGTCTTCGACTTCGACGAGACCCAGGTGCTGCGCACCGGCCCGGACGGCGAGCCGCTGTACAACTACTGGGGCTACGACCCGGACGCGTTCTTCGCCCCGCACACCGGCTACTGCGCCGACGCGCGCAACTGCCAGCACATCACCGAGTTCCGCGACCTGGTCAAGGCCATGCACAAGGCCGGCATCGAGGTGATCCTCGACGTGGTGTTCAACCACACCTCCGAGGGCAACGAGAACGGTCCGACCATCAGTTTCCGCGGCCAGGCCAACGAGGCCTACTACCACCTGTGGGCCCAGGACCGAAGCCACTACATGGACTTCACCGGCTGCGGCAACGCCGTCAACGCCAACCACCCGGCGGTCGCGAAGTTCATCATCGAGTGCCTGGAGTACTGGGTGCGCGAGCACCATGTCGACGGCTTCCGGTTCGACCTGGCCTCCGAGCTCTCGCGCGGGGCCGACGGCCGGGAGCTGGACCAGCCCCCGGTGCTCTGGGGGATCGAGCTGTCCGGCATCCTGTCCGAATCGAAGATCATCGCCGAGCCCTGGGACGGCAGCGGCCTCTACCAGGTGGGTCGCTTCCCGGGAACCCGCTGGGGCCAGTGGAACGGGCCCTTCCGTGACGAGGTCCGCCGGTTCGTCCGCGGCGACGCGGGCCTGGTGGGTAAGATCGCCACCCGCATCGGCGGGTCGCGCGACCTGTTCAGCCGCGCGGCGGACCTGCCCACCAACGGCGTCAACTTCATCACCTGCCATGACGGTTTCACCCTGAACGACCTGGTCAGCTACAGCTACAAGGACAACTTCGCCAACGGCGAGTGCAACCGTGACGGCTCCTACGAGAACTACAGCTGGAACTGCGGCGTGGAGGGCCCCACCGACGCCGTGGACGTCGACCGGCTGAGGGTGCGCCAGATCAAGAACATGGCGGCGCTGCTGCTGCTCAGCCGCGGCGTGCCGATGATCCTGGCGGGCGATGAGTTCCGCAACAGCCAGGGCGGCAACAACAACGCCTACTGCCAGGACAACGCCATCTCCTGGCTGGACTGGGACCAGGCGGACAAGGAGAGCGAGGTCCGCCGGTTCTTTCAGGGCATGATCGCTCTGCGGAAACGTTCCTCCGCCCTGCGCGCACCCCGGTTCTTCAACGGGCGGGTCAACGATCGCGGCCTGCCCGAGGTCTCCTGGCACGGCACGGCCCTGGGCCGTCCCGGCTGGGAGGACCCCGAGGCCCGGGTGCTGTCCCTCACCCTGGCCGGATTCGACGGCGAACCCGACCTGCACGTCATCCTCAACATGTTCCATCTGGGCCTGAACTTCGAGTTGCCGCAGATCAGCGGCCACCGATGGGCCCTGACCGCGGACACCGCCCGCCCCGAGGGCCAGGACATCCTTCCCCCCGGAGCACAGCTTCCGGTGTCCGGCCACACCGTCCACGCCCATGGTCACAGCGTCGTCGTCCTGACCTCGCTGTCGCACGACGGAGTGAATCGATGACCCAATCAGCCAACACCACGCGTACCTTCTCCGACAGCATCGCGGGGTACATCACCACCTACGAGCCCAGCCGCGGCTGCTTCGGCCTGCGGACTTCCGACGGCCGCGAGTTCACCATCCATCTCGGCGAGTCGGTCGGATCGCAGATCGTCCGCAACCTGGGCGAGGCCCCGCGCGACACCAGCGGCATGACTCGCGACATGCTCTCCGAGGGCCGTTACGTCTTCGTGTACGGCATCTTCTACCAGTGGGAGGGAGGTGAGCGGATCGAGGCCCGCAGCATCACCTTCCCGGAGGAGCGCCGCGGCAGCTATGTCTTCGAACACCCGGACTGGTGGGTCAAGCAGGCCGCCGAGATCGCCGACTTCTACCTGCGCGGCCACTTCCCCGACGGGAACTTCGACTGGCGCAACTTCCGCACCCGGCTCACGCTCTCCGGCACCCACGTGCCCGACTCGGCCGGCGAGGACGTCCGCCAGGAGACCGACACCATCTCCCGCCTGGTCTACGGCCTGGCCACGGCCTACCTGCTGACCGGCGAGGACCGCTTCCTGGACGCGGCGGAGTCCGGCACCGCGTACCTGCGCGAGCACATGCGCGTGGTCGACGACCGCGACGGAATCGTGTACTGGTACCACGGCATCGACATCACCCCCTCCGGTCAGCGCAAGATCCTGGCCTCGGAGTTCGGCGACGACTTCGACGCCATCCCCATGTACGAGCAGATCTACGCGCTGGCCGGTCCCACCCAGACCTACCGGATCACCGGCGACCCGCGGATCCTCTCGGACATCGACCGCACCGTGGCACTGTTCCACCGCTACTTCCAGGACAACCAGCGCGGCGGCTTCTTCTCGCACCTGGACCCCATCACCATGGACCCCAGGGCCGACTCGCTGGGGCGCAACCGCTCGCGCAAGAACTGGAACTCGGTCGGCGACCACGCCCCCGCGTACCTGATCAACGCCTACCTGGCCACCGGCCGGGAGGACTTCGCCGAGCTGCTGCTGCAGACCGCCGACACCATCGTCGAGCACTTCCCCGACGAGCCCAACAGCCCGTTCGTGCAGGAGCGCTTCCACGAGGACTGGAGCCCGGACCGCACCTGGGGCTGGCAGCAGGACCGCGCGGTCGTCGGCCACAACCTGAAGATCGCCTGGAACCTCACCAGGATCCGCTCCCTGCACGACAAGCCCGACTACGCCGACCTGGCCGAGCGGATCGCCGAGATCATGCCGCCGGTCGGCAGCGACCAGCAGCGCGGTGGCTGGTACGACGTGGTCGAGCGCCGGGCCGACCCCGACAGCGGCGCCCACCGGCTGGTGTGGCACGACCGCAAGGCCTGGTGGCAGCAGGAGCAGTCGATCCTGGCCTACCTGATCCTGGCCGGCGTCTCCGGCGACCCCGAGCACCGCCGGCTCGCCCGCGAGGCCGCGGCCTTCTACAACGCCTTCTTCCTGGACTACGACGACGGCGGGGTCTACTTCAACGTCCTGGCCAACGGCGTCCCGTACCTGATGGGCACCGAACGGCTCAAGGGCAGCCACTCCATGGCCGGCTACCACGCCCTGGAGCTGTGCTACCTGGCCGCGACGTACACCGGCCTGCTCATCAACTCCGCCCCGCTGACGCTGCACTTCCGCCCCCAGCCCGGGGCGCTGCCCGACGGCATCCTGCGGGTCGCCCCCGACCTGCTGCCGCCCGGCTCGGTGCAGCTGGCCAGGGTCTGGGTCGACGGCGAACCCTTCAAGGACTTCGACGCCGAGGCACTGACCGTCAAGCTCCCGGTCAGCAGCCGTCCGCAGCGGGTCCGGGTGGAGCTGGAGCCGGTCGAGATGCGACTGGGCATCAGCAGCGACTTCGACGGCAAGACCGCCCACATCCATGTGCGCGGCGCGGTCGACCGCACGGAGCTGGAGAAGTTCCGCCGCGGCCTGGCCGAGGCGCTCTCCGCCAAGCCCCGCCGGGTGGAGTTCCACCTCGACGAGGTCACCGAGATGAGCCGCCCCGCCATCAACGAACTGCTGTTCCAGCGCACCAAGATCGGGCTTGACGTCGACTTCGTGATCGTGGGCTGCGTCCTTCCGGACGTGATCAGCGCCCTGGTCGCCACTGACGCCTTCCTGATCGATCCCGGCCCGCGCGGCTGATCCACCCCGGTACTGCCCGGCCCTCCACCGTCACCCCCCGGACGGAGGAGGGCCGGGCCTTTTGCGTGCGGCTCTCGAAAGTCCGTGAGTCCACACGACCTGACGGAGTCCCCAGAGGGTTCACCGGTGCCATGGAGGTGAACCCGGGCTGCCGTGGTGGACTCGGAGAGTAGCCTGCGGGGAGCATGTCCCAGCCGCCTCCACCGCACCGACCCACGTCCTGGAGGCAGTTCCTGTGAAGAGCACACCGCGTACCGCCCCCTCCCGCCGGGCGGCATCCCCGGCCGCCCGGAGTGCGGCCGGCCCTCCCGACCCCTGGCCCCCCGCCGGTCCTGGGGGCCGGCTGCAGATCGCCGATGTCAGGCCCGCCGTCGACGGCGGCCGCCGGCCCGCCCGCGCGGTGCCCGGCGAACGGTTCCGGGTCTCCGCGACCGTGTTCCGCGAGGGCCAGGAGTCGATCGCCGCCCATGTCGTGCTGGCCCACAGGAACGGCAGCGGAAGCCGCCGGATCCCCATGACCGAGGCGGTGCCCGGAACCGACCGCTTCGCCGCGGACGTCGCCGCCGACCGCGAGGGCGACTGGACCTACCGGGTCGAGGCCTGGACCGACCCGGTGGCCACCTGGCTCCAGGTCGCCGCCGCCAAGGTTCCGGCCCTGGTCGACCTGGACCTGGTCTTCGCCGAAGGACAGCTGCTGCTGCAACGTGTCCGCGCCGGCGAGGACGAGCCGCCCAACCGCCGCGAACGCGAACTGCTGGAGCGCGCCGAGGCAGTGCTCGCCGACACCGCGCGCAGCCCCGGGGAACGCCTCGCCGGGGTGCTCGCGCCCCGGGTCGCGGCCGTGCTCGCCGCCCACCCGCTGCGTGAACTGCTCACCGCGGACCGGGACCTCCCGCTCCGGGTGGACCGCGAACGGGCCCTGTACGGCGCCTGGTACGAGTTCTTCCCCCGCTCCGAGGGGGCGGTGCTCGACCCCTCCGACCCGGGCCACCCTCGCTCGGGGACGCTGCGCACCGCGGCCGAACGGCTCGCCGGGGTCGCCGCGATGGGCTTCGACGTCGTCTACCTGCCGCCGGTCCACCCCATCGGGTTCAGCGGACGCAAGGGCCCCAACAACACCGTCGGCGCGGGGAAGGACGGCCCCGGCTCGCCCTGGGCCATCGGCGCCGCCACCGGCGGCCATGACGCGGTCCACCCGGACCTGGGGACCCTGGCCGACTTCGACCACTTCACCGCCACCGCGGCCGGCCTGGGCCTGGAGGTCGCCCTCGACTTCGCGCTGCAGTGCTCGCCCGACCACCCCTGGGTCCAGGAGCACCCGGAGTGGTTCCGCCGCCAACTGGACGGCACCATCGCCTATGCGGAGAACCCGCCGAAGAAGTACCAGGACATCTACCCGATCCACTTCGGCAGCGATTTCGAGGGCATCCTCAAGGAGAGCCTGCGGGTGCTGCGGCACTGGATGGACCACGGCGTCACGATCTTCCGGGTCGACAACCCGCACACCAAGCCGGTGATCTTCTGGGAGCGGCTGATCGCCGACATCCACGCCACCGACCCGCAGGTGGTGTTCCTGGCCGAGGCGTTCACCCGCCCGGCGATGATGCGGGCCCTGGCCAAGGCCGGGTTCCACCAGTCCTACAGCTACTTCACCTGGCGCGAGACCAAGCAGGAACTGGCCGAGTACCTGGGCGAACTGGCCGGAGTCGGCGAGACCGCCGACGACACCGCTGCCGACGACACCGCCGCCTACCTGCGGCCCAACCTGTTCGTCAACACCCCCGACATCCTGCCCGACCACCTGCGCGACGCCCCGCCCGCCGCCTTCGCGGTGCGGGCCGTGCTCGCCGCCGTCGCCGGACCCAGCTGGGGTGTCTACGCCGGCTTCGAACTGTATGAGTCCGCGGCCACGGCCCCCGGCTCCCAGGAGTACCTGAACTCCGAGAAATACCAGTACCGGCCCCGGGACTGGCAGGCCGCCGAGCGGTCGGGGGCCAGCCTGGCCCCGCTGATCACCCGGCTCAACCGGCTGCGCCGCGAGCACCCGGCGCTGCACGAACTGCGCAACCTGCGGCTGCACCGCACCGACAACGACGCCCTGCTGTGCTTCTCCAAGCGCGCCGGGGAGGGCGAGGCCGCCGACTGGGTGCTCGCGGTCGTCAACCTGGACCCGCACCAGGCCCAGGAGGGACTGGTCCACCTGGACCTGCCCGAGCTCGGACTGGAGCCCGGCGAGGAGTTCACCGTCCACGACGAACTCGGCGGCACCCGCTACCGCTGGGGCGCGGTGAACTACGTCAGGCTCGACCCGCGGCAGCAGGTGGCCCATCTGTTCACCCCCGGGCCGGCCCAGCTGTGAACCCCTCCCCGGGCTCTTCGAGCGGGGGACACCCGATGGCGACAGGAGAGCGGCCCCCGCCCCCTGCCGCCGGCACCCCGCTCCGCCCCGGCCAGGTCCGCGCACTGCTGGCCGGGGTGCACCCCGATCCGCACAGTCTGCTCGGCCCGCACCCCGGGCCCGAAGGGACCGCCCTGCGGGTGCTGCGGCCCGGTGCGGAGCGGGTGGCCGCGCTGGCGGGCCCGCACCGGGTGGAGCTGCGCGCGGAGGGCGGCGGGCTGTTCACCGGCACGCTGCCCGGGACGGCCCCCCGCGACTACCTGCTTGAGGAGACCAGCGGCGAGCAGTCCCGGCTGGTCGAGGACCCCTACCGGTTCCCGCCCGGTATCAGCGGGACGGATCTGCGGCTGCTCTCCGCGGGCCGGCACGAACGGCTCTGGCGGGTCCTCGGCGCGCACACCCGGCAGCGGTCCGCCGGCCGGGCGGCCGTGCCCGGCACCTCGTTCGCGGTCTGGGCACCGGACGCCCGCGGGGTGCGGGTGATCGGGGACTTCAACGGCTGGACCGGGACCGGCCATCCCATGCGCCGCCTGGGCGACTCCGGGATCTGGGAGCTGTTCGTCCCCGGCGTCGGGGACGGCGAGCTCTACAAGTACGAGGTCATGGGTCCCGACGGGCTCTGGCGGCACAAGGCCGACCCGGTCGCGGGCGCGGCCGAGCGCCCGCCCTCGACCGCCTCGCAGGTGTGCACGCCCGGGCACGTCTGGCGGGACGCCGCCTGGATGGAGCAGCGCGCCGCGGCCCCCGCGACCGCGGCCCCGATGAGCGTCTACGAGGTGCACCTGGGCTCCTGGCGGGCCGGCCTCGGCTACCGCCGGCTCGCCGACGAACTTCCGGGCTACGTACGGGACCTGGGCTTCACCCATGTGGAGTTCATGCCGGTCGCCGAGCATCCGTTCGCCGGGTCCTGGGGCTATCAGGTCTCCTCCTACTTCGCGCCCACCGCCAGGCTCGGCAGCCCCGACGACTTCCGGCTGCTGGTGGACGCGCTGCACCGGGCCGGGATCGGGGTGCTGCTCGACTGGGTCCCGGGATACTTCCCGCGCGACGACTGGGCTCTGGCCCGCTTCGACGGGACCGCTCTCTACGAGGCCGAGGACCCGGCCGCGGACCCGGGCGGCACGGACACCCTGGCCTTCGACTACGCCCGGCCGCAAGTGCGCAACTTCCTGATCGCCAACGCCCTGTTCTGGTGCGAGGAGTTCCATGTCGACGGGCTGCGGGTGGACGCGCCCGCCGCCATGCTCTACCGGGCCCGCCCGGGAGCCCCACCGGGCTGGACGCCGGAGGGCTGGGACGCGCAGGAGAACCCCGATGCGATCGCCCTGCTCCGGGAGCTCAACACGGTGCTGCACCGGCGCTTCCCCGGCGCCGTCACCGTGGCCGGGGAGTGCGCCTCCTGGGCCGGGGTCACCGCTCCGGTCGACGAGGGCGGTCTCGGCTTCGACCTGAGCTGGAACGCCGGCTGGGCCCATGACACGCTGTCCTATCTGCAGGAGGACCCGGTCCACCGGCAGTTCCACCACACCCGGATGACCTCCCCGATGCGCTACGCCTACGCCGAGCGGCACATCCTGCCGGTCAGCCACGACGACCTGGTGCACGGGCGCGGCTCGCTGCTGGCTCAGGTCCCCGGCGACTCCTGGCAGAAGTTCGCCACGCTGCGCGCCTATCTGGCCTTCCAGTGGGCCCAGCCGGGCCGGAAGCTGCTGTTCATGGGGCAGGAGCTGGGGCAGCCCCACGAGTGGTGGCACGAGGGCGAACTCGGCTGGGACCTGCCGGAGATACCGGGGGAGACCGGGGAGCGGCACCGCGGTGTGCGGACCCTGGTCCGCGACCTCAACTCGCTGCTGCAGGCGTCGCCGCCGCTGTGGCAGCAGGACGACTCGGCGCAGGGCTTCGCCTGGATCGAGGCGGACGCCGCGCGGGAGAACATGCTCGCGTTCACCCGCTACGACAGCGCCGGAGAGCCGCTGGTGTGCGTGTACAACTTCTGTCCCGTCGTCAGGAGCAGCCTGCGGCTGACCCTGCCGCGCGCAGGCGTCTGGCGGGAGGTCCTCAACACCGACTCGCACTACTACGGCGGTGCGGGGCTGGGCAACCAGGGCTCGATCACCGCCGAGCCGGTCGGCCCGTCCGGCAGCGGTGCGCACGCCACGCTGGTGCTCCCCGCGCTGGCGGCGCTCTGGCTCCGACCGGAAGGGAGATGACAAGAAGAGTCATGCCAGTTGACTGACCCAGTGTTCCAGCGGTTATGGTGTTGACATGAATCCAGTTGGGAGAGGAACAGCCTTCGGCGGACGCCCGTGGATTGCACCCGACATCCTCAGCGACGTCTGCCAGGTGGTGTTCTCGTCGCTGCCGCGCCGGGACCAGCGGCGCTGGGCAGAGGTCTACGTCCGGGGTCTGCTGACGGTCGACGGGCGGAAGAGTGTGCGCCGGATAGCGGCGGCGCACACCGGTGCCACCGGTGCCACCGGGGAGCAGAACCTGCAGCAGTTCGTCAGCAAGTCGCCCTGGGACTGGAAACCGGTCCGCCGGGCACTGGCCGACTACCTGCAGCACCAGATCCAGCCGCAGGCCCTGGCGGTCGAGCCGCTGTTCATCCCCAAGGCCGGCGGACGCTCCGTGGGTGTGGAGCGCCAGTTCGTCCCGCACCTGGGACGGGTGTCCAACTGCCAGCAGGCATACGGCATCTGGATGGTCGGTCAGGACGCGAGCTACCCGGTGGACTGGGGGCTGGCACTGCCGAGCACCTGGACCGCCGACCCCGGCCGGCGCCGGCGCGGCGGCATTCCCGACAACGTCGTGTCCGACTCGCCGGTCCACTGCGCCGTCGCCGACGTTCTCGACCTCCCACGCCATCGGCAGGCCGTCGGTCGCCCGGTGCTGATGGAGGTCGGCGACAACGACCTCGACCACGTCTGCTCCGCGCTCAACGACCAGGCGGTGCCCTTCATCCTGCGGGTGGGCGGCTCCTTCCCGGTTGCCGCGGCCGGTGCCGGGTCGGCTCCCTTCGGCGGCCAGTGGGTCTCGGCCCGCAGAGTCATCGACTCGCTGCGGGGCCAGCACCGCCCGGTCGAGTGGGTGGACCGCTCCAGCCAGCGCCGCCGGGTCGCCCCGATCGCCGCCGCCACCGTCCACCTGCCGAGGAGCGCGTCCGGGGGCACCTCCACCCACCGGCTGCTGCTGGTGGGGGCCTGGACCGACCCCGCGGTCACCAGGCCCGCCGAGTTCTGGCTCACCAACACCACCCAGCAGTCGCCCGCGGCCGTCTTCAGGACCGCGCAGCTCACCCAGCAGGTCCAGCGTGACCTGCGCGAGGTGAGCGCCCAGGTCGGGGTCAGCGACTTCGAGGGCCGATCGTTCCGCGGCTGGCACCACCACGCCACCCTGGTCTCGGTGGCCCACGCGATCACACTGCTGTCCCAGGCCCAGGAGAGCAGTTACTCCCGCCTCGGCCCGTTCCACCCGCTCCCCGGGCCGGCCGAGTCCCCCAGTACGGCGCTGCTGCCGACCGGGGCCCGCGAGCACTGATCCCGGGCCGGTCACCTGGAATTCGAGTTGACGAAGTATTCGAGTTGACGAAGTAATGGCCCCCTCAGGCCGGAACTCTATTCCCTCCCGGCGAGGATTGTATTCTGGTATCTCGTCAGAACGTAGACATCCGAGGAGAGTTATCGTGACCGCTGACAAGATCCCCGCGACCGCAGTCGTCCGCGTCTCGATCGGCACCTTCGAGCCCCCCGTGTTCCCGGAGGCCGAGAAGATGAACATCGCGATCGGCGAGTACCTGATTCCGGCCATCAAGCAACTGCCCGGCCTGATCAGCTACTTCGCGACCACCTCTCCCATCAGCTCCCAGGTCATCCATGTCAGCGTCTGGGAGTCCAACGAGGCCGCAGAGCAGATGAGCCGGCTCAAGGAGATGACCGTGCGCGCCGCGGCGGACGCCGAAAAGGCCAACGTCCACTTCGGCAACATCGTCAACTACCCGGTCAACTGGAGCATCTGACCGTTTCCGCGCACGGATCAAGCTGAACAGAGGAGAGGCTCGTGTCTGTCGAGGCGAACAAGTCCCTGACACTCCGTTATTTCAACGAGGTGTTCAACAAGGGGGACATGAAGGTCCTGGAGGACATCACCGCCCCCGATTTCATCTTCACCATGCCCACCCACGAGGAGCCGTTCCGCGGCGTCGAGGGCTACAAGGGGCTGGTGAACATGCTCCGCGGGTGTTTTCCCGACATCCAGTTCGCCGTCGAGGACCTGGTGGCCGACGGCGACCGGGTGCTGACGCGCTGGACCGCCCGCGGCACGCACACCGGCATACCCTTCCCCACGGTGATCGGTGATGTTCCGGCGGCCGGCAACCAGTTCCACATCGAGGGCATGACCTGGCACCGGATCAGCAACGGGAAGATCGCCGAGGTGACGGCCAACGAGGACGGCCTGGGGCTGATCACCCAGCTGGGCCGCAGCCTCTTCCCGGGCCAGCCCTCGGCCACGCCCGTGCCGAGTTCCCCCGAGGCCAACAAGGCGGTCGTCGGCCGCTACTTCACCGAGATCATGGGCCAGGGGGACCTGGCGGTCATCGACGAACTCATGACTCCCGACTTCGCCTTCCACATCCCCACGCTGCCCGACCCGGTGCGGGGCCCGGAGGGGATGAAGCAGTTCGTGACCGGACTGCGCACGGCGTTCCCCGACGCCGGATTCGCCCCCGAATACATGATCGCCGACGGACACCGGGTGGCGGTCCGCTACCAGATGACCGGTACGCAGAAGGGCGATTTCCTCGGCGCTCCCGCCAGCGGGAATTTCGTCAAGGACGACGGCACTGACCTCTTCCATCTCTCCGGCGGAAAGATCGTATCCGTCCACGTCGCGGAGGACGGCCTCGGCCTGCTCCAGCAGATCGGTGTGATCGGAACGAACTAGCGCGGCGCACGCGGCGGCCGGCTGCTTTGCCCCTCCGGGGACCTGGACATCCGATCCGAAGAGAAGAAGGAGACAGACAATGCCGACCTTGCCCGTCGGAGTGGAAACGCGCGTGGAGCGCTTCCGCGAACAGCGTTGGGTGCTGGACAACGTGATCCGCGCCAACGGCGTGACCTGGGACCAGGGCGACATGGACTTCGCCCTGTTCCCCTGCGGCATCGGCGCCCTCGGTGACTTCCTCCGCGTGGAGCGGAATGTCAAGAAGTACAACGACATCGCCCGGGAGTACTCGGCGGCGGCGAAGCACCGCCAGGAGAACGCCGAGGCCATGGACGAGCAGGGGTACACCGTCGCGGCGCGGGAGAGCTACTACATCGCGTCGGTCCTCTACGGCCAGGCGCAGTGGCCGATCGCCGACCACACCCGGCAGAACCACGAACTGGAGAAGCGGAAGAACCACTGCTACGCCCAGTACGCCAAGTACGCCGACCACATCGTGCGCCGCGCCGAGATCCCCTACCAGGGCAAGGCCCTGCCGGGCTGGCTGCACCTGCCGCCGAACTACAAGCCGGGCGAGAAGCTGCCCGTTGTCATCACCGTCGGGGGTATGGACAGCACCAAGGAGATCTGTGTCGCCCTGCACGGCGATCAGTTCCTGAGCCGCGGCATCGCCGTCTTCCTCTTCGACGGACCGGGGCAGTACAGCTCCGCGTTGCGCGAGATCTTCATCACCGAGGCCGGTTTCTACGAGGCCGGCCGGGCCATCTTCGAGTGGCTGGGCCAGCAGGACGAGATCGACACGGAGCAGATCGCCGTGCGCGGCGTGAGCATGGGCGCCCTGTGGGCCACCCAGATCTCCACGGTCATCCCGACCACCAAGGCGGTCGCCATCGCCTACCCCAGTTACGAGCAGGGCGAGTACACGGCTTTCCAGATGAATTCGCCGTCGTTCAAGCTCCGCTTCATGTTCATGGCGGGCTACCAGGACGAGGCGGACTTCGACAAGTTCATTCCGGGCATCAGCGCCGCCGGCCTGGGGGAGAGCGTGGCCTGTCCCTACCTCGTGTGCAGCGGGGAGGACGACGACTGGTCGTCGATCGAGTCGACCTTCGGGGTGCTCAACGACGTCAGCACGCCCAAGGAACTGCTGCTGTACCAGGGCGAGGGCCACACGCTGCACAGCCGGTCGTCGAGCTACCTGGGCCCCAACGAGTTCGTGTACATGGCCGACTGGATCGCGGACCGCTTCAAGGGAAAGCCGATGGAGTCGGTGCTGTCCGTGGTCGATGCCACCGGCCGGGTCCACCGTCAGCCCTGGGGCGAGAACCGCAACTACGACTACGGCCTCCCGGACCTGCAGTAAGCG
The DNA here is from genome assembly GCF_041262645.1 of Streptacidiphilus sp. EB129. Lineage (NCBI taxonomy): Bacteria > Bacillati > Actinomycetota > Actinomycetes > Kitasatosporales > Streptomycetaceae > Streptacidiphilus > Streptacidiphilus sp. EB129. The sequence continues at coordinate 18,867 of NZ_JBGCCS010000047.1, read as the reverse complement.
TGTCAGGAACCTGTGCCTGGTTCACCCCATCTCACGTGAGGAACGACTATGTCTGTCGAGGAGAACAAGAGGATCTCCATCGCCGTGTTTCCGGCTGCCTGGAATCACGGGGACTTCGGTCCGGCGGAGAAGTACATCCACCCCGATGTCGTCGACCACTTTGACAACTCCCAGGGCGTCGAGGCCTTCAAGGGCGTGATCAAGGGGTTCCGGTCGGCGTTCCCGGATCTTCGGCTCACCGTCCACCACGAGATCGCCGAAGACGACCTGGTGGTGCATCACTGGACGATGGAAGGGACCCACGAAGGGGCGTTCCAGGGCATTCCCCCGACCGGCAAGGCCCTGACCTGGACGGGAATCACCATTGTTCGTCTCGAGGGTGGCCTGATCGTGGAGCGCTGGGCGAACGTCGATGTGCTGGGCATCCTGCAGCAGCTCGGCGTCGTTCCGCCGCCGCCGGCCTCCTAGTCCGGATCCATTGACGAACAGCCGGTCCAGGGCCCGGACCTGAGCTCAGGAACGCCCTCCGACCAGAACTGTCGGGTGGCCCGAGGGAATCCCTCCCTCGGGCCACCCGACTTTTCGGTTCGTGCGTCCGAACCGCCCTGACTTGACGGAGTAACGGTTTCTTCAGGCTGGAAGGCGGCCGACTTACCAGAGTATGCCAGGGGATCCGGAAGGCCGTTGCCATGCATTCGGCCGACTGTTCTACTCATCGCAGAACCAAAGACCATTGGTTGATAACGGGGGTTATCGATGTCTGGGCGGATTCTTATTGTCCCAACCTCTCCGAGTGCGGGTACCGGGGAAGAGCGACTGGGGCCGACGGCTGCCCTTGATAACCGCGGATACGACCGTTGATGCCTCCGCGGTCTGTCGCAGCCGTCCTGCCAAGCGGTCCTGCCCGCAGGCTCATCACCGTCGTCTCCGGCGTCCACGCCGTGAGCGCTCCGGTGTCCGCCGTCCTCACCGGCACCCTGTGCGCGGGGCTCCACACGCCGGCCGCCGCGGCCGCGAGCACCATCGCCACGCCGGAGGAGCGGGGACGTGCCCTCACCACGGTGCACGGCGGACCGGCCATCGCCAACGCGGTTGAAGCACGGGCCGGCCAGTCTCGCGATCGGTGCGGGCGTCCGCGTGCTGCTCGTGAACCTCCGCTCCCCGGACCGGCCTCGGCGGCGCTGCCCGCCGACCCGGAGCCCCGAATGAGATGTTCCCGAAGCGTCCCAGAAGGAGTTGTTTCCAGTCATGACTGATGTTCTTCCCCTGAGAGCCACGGCGATCGCCCAGGACGGGCTGTTCATAGGCGGGCGCTGGACCGGCGCCACGCACGACCGGGTGTATGCCACCGTCAACCCCGCCGACGGGACGGTGATCACGGACGTGGCCGACGGGTCCGCCGCCGACATCGACGCCGCGGTCCGGGCCGCCCGCCGGGCGTTCGACGAGGGCCCCTGGCCGCGGATGTCGGGACATGAGCGGGCCAGGATCCTGTTGGCGGCCGCGGACCTCATCGAGCGTGACGCCGAGGAACTCGCCCGCCTCGACACCGCCGACATGGGCAAGCCACTCGCGTTCACCCGGATCGAGAACGGGTTCTTCGCGCCGGCCATCTACCGGTACTACGCGGGGCTGGCCAGTCAGATGTCCGGCACCACACACGATTCCGTGGGGTCCGCGTTCGCCTACACGCTGCGCGAGCCGATCGGGGTCATCGGCGCGATCACCCCGTTCAACGTTCCGCTGCTGTTGGCCACCACCAAGCTCGCGCCCGCTCTGGCCGCCGGCAACACCATCGTGCACAAGCCGTCCGAGACCACGCCACTGTCCGCCCTGAAGATCGCCCGGCTGCTCGCGGAGGCCGGCCTGCCCGAGGGTGTGCTGAACGTCGTGACCGGCACCGGCGCCGCTCCGGGGATCGCCCTGGTGGCGCATCCCGGCGTGGACAAGATCGCCTTCACCGGATCCAACCTGGTGGGCCAGGAAATCATCAGGGCCTCCGCGGACACCCTGAAGAAGGTCTCGGTCGAGCTCGGGGGCAAGTCGGCGAACATCATCTTCGCTGACGCCTACCTCGACGAGGCGATCGATCACGCGTTCAACGGCATCTTCTACGGCTCCGGGCAGGTCTGCGTCGCGGGCTCCCGGCTCCTGGTCCAGCGTCCCGTCTACGACCAGGTCGTCGAGACGCTGGCCAGGCGGGCCGAGGCCACGCTTCCGGGCGACCCGCTGGATCCCGGCACGGTGATCGGCCCGCTTGCTCACCAGCTGCAGTTCGAGAAGGTGAGCAGCTACGTTCGCATCGGCCTGGACGAGGGCGCCGAACTGGTGACCGGGGGGCAGCCCCATCATCCGCAGGGATCGGACTCCGGCTGGTACTACCGGCCGACGATCTTCAAGGGGCGCAACGACATGCGGATCGCCCAGGAGGAGATCTTCGGGCCCGTGATCACCGTCATCCCCTTCGACACCGACGAGGAGGCGGTGGCCCTGGCCAACGGCACCAAGTTCGGGCTGGCGTCCGCCGTGCACACGCGGGACATCAAGCGCGCCCACTCGATCGCCGCGGCGATGAGGGCCGGGACCTGCTGGATCAACACCTACGCCCAGTGGGACCCGGGAATCTCGTTCGGTGGCCGCAAGGCATCCGGCTACGGCCGCGAGCTCGGCCCCGAGGTCATGCACTCCTACAGCGAGACGAAATCGGTCTGGGTCGACCTCCCGGTCGGGCCCGACGCAGCCCTCGGCGGGGATCTCAGCTTGTAGCGCGCCGGCTCGCGCTCCTCTGCGGTGCCCCGCAGCCGGCTCCCGCCCGCCGTCCCTTCGGCGGGCGGGAGCCGGCTGTCGCCGATAGGTTGCCGTGGGGCCCGGGCACCGGGGCGCCGCCGACCCGAGCAGAACGAGAAGGCAGTCGCAATGAATTCTTCGGACGACCACGGAATCGCCGGCCGGCTCCGCTCGATCGAACTCTTCGACGAGCTGACCGACGACCAGTACGCATGGCTCACCGGCGTGACCGGACTGAGACGACTGGAAGACGGCGAAGTGCTGTTCGAGGACGGAGGGGAGGCCACTCACTTCTACGTACTCGCCGACGGCGAACTCATCGTCACCAAGCTGATCGACGGCCGCAACGAGGTGCTCACCCGGCACCTCTCCCATCCGACCGCCGCCGACCAGCACGATGACAAGCCCTCGGTGGCGCACCGGTTCACCGGCGAACTCCCGCTGCTCACCGACGGCGGCTATGTGGCCACGGCCACCGCCGTCGGAACCACCACCGTCCTCGTCTACACCAAGGACGCCTTCTTCGAGATGCTGGCCCGCTGCGCCGGCGTGGCCCGGATGCTGCTGCCGGTCCTCGCCTGGCGGATCAAGGCCTCGGAGATGCAGGCCCGCAACCGGGCCACGGTCATGGCCCTGGGCACTCTCGCGGCGGGCCTGGCGCATGAGTTGAACAACCCGGCCGCGGCCATGACCAGGGTCGCCCAGGACCTGGCACCCGCCGTGGTCCGGCTGGACCAGTCGGCCCAGCTGTGGGGGAGCATCGCGGACGCAGGGGAACGGGAGACGCTGGTCGCGGCCGTCCGCGCCGCCGCCGAAGCCCCCGTGCCCACCCGGACCGACCCGATGGCCGTCGCCGACGCCGAGGACGACCTGCTCGCCTGGGCCGAGGAACGCGGCTGCTCCCGTGCCGGCATCCTCGCCTCGGCCCTGGCGGACCAGGGCCTGACGGAGGACTGGCTCGACGAGCAGCTCACCGGGATCCGGCCGAACTCCCTGCCGGCCGCGCTGGACCACCTGTCCAGCCTGCTGGAGACGCGCGTCCTCACCGGTGAGCTGCAGGCCACGGCCCCGCGCATCTCCGCCCTGGTGGCGGCCACCCGCGACTACAGCAATCTGGACCGGGCCCCGGAGCAGACCTTCCTGGTGACCGACGGTCTGGAAGCCACCCTGACCATGCTCCGTCCCAAGCTCGCGGGCGTGCGCATCGTGCGCGACTACGCGCCCGACCTGCCGCCGATGACCGGCTATCCGACCGAGCTCAACCAGGTCTGGACGAATCTCATCGACAACGCGGTCGACGCGATGCAGGGGTCCGGCACGCTCACGCTGCGGGTTGTCCGCGAAGGAACCTGCCTCATCATCGAGATCGGAGACTCCGGGACCGGGATCCCCGCGGACTCGCTGCCCCGGATCTTCGAGCCCTTCTACACGACCAAGGACGTGGGCAAGGGCACCGGTCTCGGCCTGCATCTCTCCTACCGGATCGTGCACCAGCGGCACCACGGCTCGATCACCGTGCGGTCGGCCCCCGGCGACACCCGGATGCTGATCCGGGTCCCCCTGGACGGCGGCGGCCGACGCGCCGACGGCCGCCCCGCCACATCCCCCTGAGCGGGCGTTCCCCGCGCCTCATCGCCCACCCCCTGCTCAGCAAGGAGCCCACGCCGTGGCACGCACCGACAGCCAAGTCCTGCACCCGGTCCACGTCCGCCAGCTGGCCGCCCTCAGCAACCGCAGTCTGGACGATCTGATGGACAACTACCTGCCCGACGCGGCGCTGCTGCGCTACGACGGGGTATGGGCCGGCACCGCCGCGCTGCGCGAGCTGTTCACCGGGTACCTCTCCCTGGAACCCACCCTGATCGGCTTCACCGAGTACGTCCAGACCGACGACACGGTGTTCTACCGCGCGGTCATGAGGCTGGGCGGCGTGGCCACGAACACCTTCGGCACCCTCGTGGTGAAGCACGGCAAGATCTGGCGCCAGACCGCGGGCTTCCTCAGCGGTTCATGATCCGGCGCGGTACTGGTGCATCAGCGCGACGGCCATCGCCCCCTCACCCACGCCCGAGGCGACCCGCTTGACGGACCCGGCCCGGACGTCGCCGGCCGCGAACACCCCTGGCACGCAGGTCTCCAGGAACGCCGGCGGCCGCTCCAGGCTCCAGGTCTCCGGCGGGACGTCCGCCCCGGTCAGGACGAAGCCGTGGCCGTCGGTGGCCACGGCCTCGCCCAGCCACCCGGTACGCGGACGGGCTCCGATGAAGGTGAACACGAACTTCGCCTCCTCCTCCGTCTCGGCCCCGGTCACGCTGTCGGCCAGCCGGACCCGCTCCAGGCGCTCCCCGCCGAGCAGCGCGGCCACCTGGGTGTTCAGCCGCACCTCGATATTGGGTGTGCGGTGGATCTCGTCGACCAGGTACTGCGACATGCCCGCCTCCAGCGAGTCCGAGCGCACCAGAACCGACACCTGGGCGGCGTACTTGGCGAAGTGCACCGCGGCCTGCCCGGCCGAGTTGGCGCCGCCGACGATGAACACATGCTGGGAGATGCAGGCGCTGCTCTCGGTGGTCGCCGCGCCGTAGTAGAGGCCCGCGCCCTCGAACTCCGTCGCGCCGGGGATCTGCAGCCGGTTGTAGGAGACGCCCATGGCCAGCAGCACCGTCTCGGCGCTGATCTCGGTCCCGTCCGCGAGCGTGATGATCCGCGCGGGATCGGCCCTGCGGAACCCGCTGACCTCCATCGGGTGCAGCAGCTCGGCCCCGAACCGGGCCGCCTGGGCGACCGCCCGCCGGGCCAGGTCGCCGCCGGAGAGCCCGGAGGGGAAGCCCAGGTAGTTCTCGATCAGGCTTGAGGTACCGGCCTGGCCGCCGGGGGAGTTGGCGTCGACGAGCAGGGTGGAGAGGCCTTCGGAGGCACCGTAGACGCCGGCCGCGAGGCCGGTCGGTCCGGCGCCGATGATGACGGCGTCGTAGTGCGGACGCGACGCGGTGGTGGACAGTCCGATCTGCTCGGCGAGCTCCGCCGGGGTCGGCGCGGACAGTACGGTCCCGCCGGGGAACACCACCAGCGGCAGCGCGGCCCCGGGGTGGCCGGCGGCCAGCTTCCGGGCCTCGCCGTCCGTCTCCACGTTCAGGAACTGGAACGGCTGGCCGTTGCGGGTCAGGAAGTCGCGCACCTCGTGGGTCTGCGGGGACACCAGCTGACCCACGATGCGCACGCCCTGGTAGCGGGGCCGGTAGGCGGCGAGCCAGTCCGAGAGCAGGTCGTCCAGGACCGGGAACAGCCGTTCGGCCGGCGGATCCCAGGGCTTCATCAGGTAGTAGTCGAGCCGGACCTGGTTGATCGCGGTGATCGCGGCGTCGGTGTCGGCGTAGGCGGTGAGCAGCACCCGGCGGGCATCCGGGAACCTGCTCACGGCGTCCACCAGGAACTCGACCCCGGTGATGTCCGGCATCCGCTGGTCGACCAGGAACAGCGCGGTGTCCTGGCCGCGTTCGTCGAGGACGTCGAGGACGCCGAACGCCTCACCGGCCGAGGTGGCGCCGAGGACCCGGTAGCGGTCGCCGTAGTTGGCGCGCAGGTCCCGCCGCACCGCCCGCAGTACCTGCGGGTCGTCGTCGACTGCCAGGATCACCGGCTTCAGGACTTCGTCTGCTGCCTGACTCAACGGGGGGCTCCTTCTGACTGCTGTGCACGCTCAGCCGGGCTTGAGGACGAGCTGGTCCGGAAAGCACCAGGCCCAGTCCTCGCCGGGCTCGGCGGAGGCGGCGATCGGATGGTCGGTGGCGTGGTAGTGCTTGGTGGCGTGGCGGTTCCTGGACGAGTCGCAGCAGCCCACGTGCCCGCAGCTGAGGCACATCCGCAGATGCACCCAGCTGTCCCCGAGGGCGAGGCACTCCTCGCAGCCTTCCGTGCGCGGGGCCACGTCCCGGATCCGGTCGAGATGGGTACAAGCGGGCACTCCGGGCCTCCCGGGTCGGAACGGTCGAGAACCGGGAACCCGGTTCGCATGAACCTCCCGAGCATAGGCAGCCATTCCCCGGCGCCCGCAGCGGACTTCAGGAAGTCGGCGCAGTGACGGCCGATTCCATGAAGTACTGCGCCGACTTCCTGGAATCGCTCCGGGAGGCAGGTCCGGCGACGTATCCGACGAACTCTCGGCTACCTCAGGAAGTGGTGCTCCATTCGATTGACGCTCGGCCGGTGACGGCGCAATCGTCCATGAGTCATGTCCGCCTCGCAGTACCGGAGGATTCTGTGAGCAAGCACATTCTGGTCATTCTCTCGGAACGCGGTTACTGGGCCGAGGAACTGGTGGGTCCGCTGGCCGCGTTCGACGAGCAGGGGTACCGGGTCACCTTCGCCACGCCGACGGGCCAGCGCGCGCACGCCCTGCCTCCGAGCCTGGAGGAGGGATACGTCGACCCGCCGCTCGGCCGCTCGGTCACCACCGCCGAGGTCGCGAAGCTGGGCCGGGACGTCGAGGCCTCCGACCGTCTGGACGGCTCGGTCGACATATCCGCCTGGGTGCCCGACCGCCCCTACACCAGCGACGCCGACTACCTGCGCGCGCTGGAGGCCTACAACAGCGAGCTGGACCGGGTCGCCGAGGACATCACCGAGTACGACGCGCTGCTGATCGTCGGCGGCAGCGGCCCGATCGTCGACCTGGCCAACAACGGCCGGGTGCACGACCTGATCCTGGCCTTCAAGCGGGCCGGCAAGCTGATCGGCGCGGAGTGCTACGGCGTCGCCTGCCTGGCCTTCGCCCGTGACTGGGACGACCGGGCCAGCATCATCCGGGGCAAGCACGTCACCGGCCACTGCAAGGAGTACGACTACAAGGACGGCACCGGCTTCCTCGGCACCGACTTCAACATGGGCGTGGTCCCGTACCCGCTGGAGTACATCCTGCGCGACGCCACCGGCCCGCACGGCGCTTACCACGGCAACTTCGGCAAGCCGGTGTCGGTGATCGTCGACTACCCGTTCGTCACCGGCCGTTCCACCCCCGACTCGTTCCTGACCGGCCGCAAGATGGTCGAGGTCCTGGAGCAGGGGCTCACCCGGTACGGCTGGTAGGCAGCCCGAAAGCACATGGCGGACACCGGCCACAGAACCGGCCACAGAGAGGCTCCCATGGCAGCGAAGCCAGGCACCACCAAGCTCATCGAGCAGTTCCAGGCAGACGGCCTGACCATCATGTTCGGCAACCCGGGCACCGTCGAACAGGGTTTCCTCGACGCCGCCGACAAGGCCGCCGACTTCCGCTACGTGCTGGCCCTGCAGGAGACCGTGGCCGCCGGCATCGCCGACGGCTACGCCCGCGCCAGCGGGGGACCGGCGCTGCTGCAGCTGCACACCGGCGTCGGCCTGGGCAACGGCATCGGCATGCTCTACCAGTCGCTGCGCGGCCACACCCCGCTGGTGGTGATCGCCGGCGACGCCGGCATCCGCTACGACGCGATGGACGCGCAGATGGCCAGCGACCTGGTCGCCATGGCCCGTCCGGTGACCAAGTACGCGACCCGGGTCACCGACCCGTCGTCGGTGCTGCGGGTGATCCGGCGCGCCGTCAAGATCGCTCAGACGCCGCCCTGCGGGCCGGTCTTCGTCGCTCTGCCGATGGACGTCCTGGACGCCCTCAACCCGGAGCCGGTGGCCCCCGCGAGCATCCCCTCGACCACGGTCGCCCCGGCGCCCGAGGTGGTGGCCAGGGCGGCGGAGCTGCTCGTGGGCGCCGAACGGCCGATCGTGCTGATCGGCGACGGCGTCAGCTACTCGCAGGCGCAGGACGAACTGGTCGCGGTCGCCGAGCGGCTCGGCGCCAGGGTCTGGAACGTCGACTCCTCCGAGGTCAACATCCCGGCCTCGCACCCGCTGTCGCAGGGCCAGCTCGGGCACATGTTCGGGGAGCACAGCGCCTCGCTGGTGCGGGACGCCGACGCGGTGCTGATCGTCGGCACCTATGTCTTCCCCGAGGTCTTCCCGGCACTGGAGACCCCCTTCAGCCCCGGGGCGCGGATCGTTCACATCGACCTCAACAGCTATGAGATCGCCAAGAACTTCCCGGTCGACCTGGGCATCGCCGCCGACCCCAAGCCGGCCCTGGCGGCCCTCGGCACCGCCCTGGACGCCCTGCAGTCCGAGCGGCAGAGCGGGCAGGCCGGGCAGCGGCTGGCCGCCGCCCGCGCCGAACGCGAGCGGCGCCTGGCCGAGTTCGAGCAGCGCGACCACGACGCCACCACCCTGACCGCGTTCATGCACGCGCTCGCCCAGCAGACCGGCGGCGACGTCGTCGTCTTCGACGAGGCGCTGACCTCCTCGCCCGAGGTGGTCAACTACCTGCCGCCGGACCGTCCCGGCGACTACCACCTCACCCGCGGCGGCTCGCTCGGCGTCGGCATCCCCGGCGCCGTCGGCGCCAAGCTGGCCCGGCCCGACCGCACCGTGGTGGGCTTCACCGGCGACGGCGGCGCCATGTACACCTACCAGGCGCTGTGGACCGCGGCCCGTTACGACATCGGCGCCAAGTTCGTGGTCTGCAACAACCACAAGTACCGGCTGCTGGACGACAACATCGAGCAGTACTGGCGCGAGCGGGACATCGACCCGCACGCCTTCCCGGCCTCCTTCGACCTGTCGCACCCGGCCATCGACTTCAGCGGACTGGCCAAGTCGCTCGGCGTCGAGGCCATCCGGGTCGACAAGCCCGAAGAGGCGGCCGCCGCCGTCAAGCAGATGCTGCAGCACAACGGCCCGTTCCTGGTCGACCTGCACGTCTGATTACCGATCAACCCCGAGCAATCCTGAGCAACCCCGAGCAGCCCCGAACGCGAGGAGCCTGAGTCATGCCGTCCGCCAACACCAAGCCGCTGACCGCCGAGTCGATCCGCACCCTCGCCGAGACCTGGTACGTCGCGCTGGACCGCCACATCCCCCTTGCGGAGACCCTCCCGTTCCTGGTCGACGACGGCCTGGAGATGCGCTTCCCCGAGGGCACCTCCCGCGGCCACGCCGGTTTCGCCGAGTGGTACAAGGCCGTCACCCACCGCTTCTTCGACGAGGAGCACACCGTCACCAAGGTCGAGGCCGTCATCGACGGCGACCAGGCCACGGTCCAGGTGCTCGTCAACTGGCAGGCCAAGATCTGGGACGCCCCCGCCGCCAACAGCGCCTGGCTGGGCTTCGACGCCGACCAGACCTGGGTCGTGGTGGCGGGCGCCGACGGCCCGCAGATCAAGACCTACATCGTCAACGGCCTGGAGCCGATGCCCGGCTCCGCCGCCCTCTAGAGCCTGTTCAGAAGCCAGCACCGGTACCGCAATGACCGAACCGAGCCCTGAGCGAGGAACGCCGATGAACACCCGAGAGGTCCTCGACCACTACTACGAGTACGCCAACGCCGGGGACTGGGACCGCTGGTGCGACCTGTTCTCCGCCGACACCGAGATGGACGAGCAGCTGGCCGGCCGGGTCGAAGGCCGCGAGACGCTCCGGAAGATGATGAGCGGCTTCGGTGGCCTGTACGCCTCCTTCCAGAACCAGCCGCTGCACTTCCTGGTCGACGGTGAGCAGGGCGCCGTGGTCTCGCACATCTCCGCGGTCACTCCCGCGGGGAAGACGGTCGAGGCCGAGGTCATGAACTACTTCCGGATCGTGGACGGCCTGATCACCTACATGGCCAACTTCCACGACACCGTGCCGTTCCAGGTCCTTTCGCAGAGCTGACCCACCCACCACGGCCCGCGCGGCGCACCGCGCGGGCCACAGCCCTTGGGGGGCGACGTGACAGAGTACGACTACATCATCGTGGGATCCGGATCCGCCGGCTGCGTCCTGGCGAACCGGCTGACCGAGGACCCGGACGTCAGCGTGCTGCTGCTCGAGGCCGGCGGCAGCCGCATCCCGCCCGAGGTCGACGTGCCCGCCGCCTGGTTCCAGCTGCTGGGCGGTCAGATCGACTGGGGCTACCAGAGCGTGCCCCAGCCCGGACTGAACGGCCGTCAGACCTTCGAACCGCGGGGCAAGGCCCCCGGCGGGAGCAGCAACCTCTACATCATGATGCACGTCCGCGGGCATCCCACGGACTTCGACAACTGGGCCTACCAGGGCGCGGCCGGCTGGTCCTACCAGGACGTGCTGCCGTACTTCTCGCGCCTGGAGGCGCAGGAGGACGTCACCGGGCCCACCACCGGCACCACCGGCCCGCAGCGGATCACGAACGCCTCGCTGCACCAGCCCAACCCCGCCTCCCGGGCCTTCATCGACGCCTGCGTCGAACTGGGCCACCCGCAGGTCGCCGACTTCAACGACGGCACCATGTTCGGGACCGGCTGGCACCACCTGGACGTCGCCGACGGACGCCGCCAGGGCGTGCTCGCCTCCTACCTCGAACCCGCCCTGGACCGCCCCAACCTGACCCTGCGCACCAGCGCGCAGACCACCAGGCTGCTCTTCTCCGGCGACACCTGCACCGGCGTGGAGTACCTCCAGGGCACCGACGCCGACGACGCCGTCGGCCGGGTGGTGGCCGGCCGGGCCGGCGGCCCGCCGCCCGAGCCGGGGCTGCGACAGGCCCGCGCCCGGGCCGAGGTGATCGTGGCGGCCGGGGCCATCGAGTCCCCCAAGCTGCTGCTGCAGTCCGGCCTCGGCAACCCCGACCAGCTGCGCGGCTTCGACATCCCGGTGGTCGGCGCGCTGCCCGGGGTCGGCGAGAACTTCCACAACCATGTGCTCACCGGAGTGATCACCGAGGCCCGCGACACCGTGCCCGGGCCGACCCAGAACCTCTCCGAGAGCGCGCTGTTCCTGGCCTCCCAGTCCGGCCTGCCCAGCCCGGACATGCAACTGGCCTTTGTACACGTGCCGTTCGACGGCGCCGTGGGGCAGACGCATCCCAACAGCGTCAGCATCCTGCCCGGCGTGGTCCGACCGCTCTCCCGCGGCTGGATCCGCCTGGCCAGTGCCGACCCCACCGCCAAGCCACTGGTCAACCCGAACTACCTGGGCGACCGCTCCGACCTGGACCGTCTGGTCCAGGGCGTCAAGCTGGCCAGGGAGATCACCGGAACCCGGGCCTTCTCTCCGTGGAACAAGCAGGAGCTCGCCCCGGGCCCGGCCAAGGCCACCGACGAGGAACTGCGCGACTTCGTCCGCGGCACCGCCGACAGCTACCACCACCAGGCCGGATCCTGCCGCATGGGCATCGACGACCTGTCCGTGGTCGACCCCGAGCTGCGGGTCCACGGCGTCCGCGGCCTGCGCGTCGTCGACGCCTCCGTGATGCCGGCCGTGCCCTCGGGCAACTGCCACACCGCGATCGTGATGATCGCCGAGCGCGCGGCCGACCTGATCCGAGGAGTGTCCAGTGTCTGATACCGCCCTGTGGCAGCGCCCGCTCACCGGCGCCAGGATCGCGGTGCTCCTGGAGAGCGACTACTACGAGCCGGAGATCTTCTACTACCAGCACCGGTTCGCCGAGGAGGGCGCCCAGGTCGACTTCCTGACCCGCCTGTGGGGGCAGCCCTCGATCACCTTCACCGGGCACGAGTACCGCGCCCCGCTGGTGGTCGACCGCAGTTTCGAGGACCTGGGGGAGGAGGGCCTCGCCCGGTACGACGCCCTGATCGTGCCCTCCGGCATGGTCTCCGACCGGCTGCGCTACACCGAGGACGTGAACCGCCTGGCGCCCGCCACCGAACTGCTGCAGCAGGCCTTCGCCCGTCCCGACCTGCTCAAGGGCATCATCTGCCACGGCATGTGGCTGGCCTCCTCGATCCCCGGCAACGTCAAGGGCCGGCCCGTCACCTGCCACAACAACCTCATCGGCGACGTCCGCAACATGGGCGCCCGGTACGTCGACCAGGACGTGGTGGTCGACGGCGACCTGGTCACCGGCCGCACCGGCCAGCACCACCACCTGTTCGCCCGCAGCATCATCGAGCTGCTGATCCAGAGGAGGAACAGCTGATGCGCTGGTCGCACATAGGCCTGAACTGCCGGGACCAGAAGCTGACCGAGGAGTTCTACACCCGCTGGTTCGGATTCACCCGGGCCCGCGCGGTGCCGATCCCCGACGGCGAGATCGTCTTCCTGCGCAGCGGCGACGCCTACCTGGAGCTCTTCCCGGTCGGCGCCGAGGAGGGCACCCCCGGTCAGGGCGACGGGCCGGCCACCCCGGGAGCGGTGCGGCACCTCGCCTTCCAGACCGACGACGTCGACGCGTTCCTGGCCGGGCTCGGCGACGAGGCCGAGGTGACCCTGGGTCCGCTCTCCTTCGACGACTTCATCTGCGGCTGGCGGACGGTGTGGATCCGCGACCCCGACGGCGCGATCGTCGAGATCAGCCAGGGCTACACCGACCAGGAGGCCGACCCTGCCCAGGCGAGCGTCAGATGACCGTCGACGCGCCCGCCGGGCCCGCACCCGCCTGCGCCTGCCTGACCGCCGGGCAGGCGCAGGCGGCCCAGGCCGACCAGCTGCTGAGCCCGCTGCTGCCCGCACTGCTGCCCTGGCTGGTCACCCAGCGCTGGTTCACCCACGAGCACGGGTGCATGAGTGAACTCGCCCCGGTCATCGGATCCGTCCTGCAGGCCGACCAGGACGCACCCGCGCTGGTCGACCTCCTGGTCGACGCCCGCTACCCCTCCGCCGCCCCGCGCCGCTACCAGCTGCTGTTCGGCCTGCGCCGCAGCCTGCCGGCCGAACTCGCCCGGGCCGCGATCGGCAGGGCGGTCGGCGGACGCTGGGACGGTTGGTGGCTGTACGAGGCCACCGCCGACCCGGAGCTGATGTCGCTGCTCCTGGACGGCACCGCGGCCGGGCACGGCGCCGACTCGCTACGGCTGTCCACGGTCACCGCCGAGCCGATCCCGGCCGGTCTGGTCCCCCGGGTCCTGGCCGTGGAACAGAGCAACAGCGCCGTGGTGTTCGGGAACCGGCTGATGCTCAAGATCTTCCGCCAGCCCGAGCCGGGACCGCACCCCGAAACCGAGGTGCTCACGGCGCTGACCCGGCTCGGCTCGACCCGCACCCCGCACCTCGCGGGCTGGCTGCACACCCCCGGCAGTGCGCAGGACTCGACCGTGCTCGCCATCATCGAGGACTTCCTGCCCTCGGACGGCGACGGCTGGGAACTGGCGGTGCGGCAGGCCGTGGACTGCATCTCCGACGACCGGCGCGGACCCGCGGTGATCGACGGGTTCACCGAGGACACCCACGACCTGGGCCAGGCCGTGGCCCAGGTCCACCAGGCCCTGGCCCAGGCCTTCCCCGCCTCCCGGCTGAAGGCGCAGCAGATCATCGACCTGGCCGCCGACATGGACCGCAGGCTCAAGGACTCGGTGGCGGCGGTGCCGGAACTGGAGGCCTACTGTTCCAGGATCAGCGCCGTCTACGACGACTTCGTCAAGGTGGCCCTGCAGGGCAGCGGCCTGGACGGGCAGCGGGTCCACGGGGACCTGCACCTCGGCCAGGTGCTGCGCACCCGCGACGGCTGGAAGGTCATCGACTTCGAGGGTGAGCCGGCCCGGCCGCTCAGCGAACGGGGCCTGCCCCAGTCGCCGCTGCGCGACGTCGCCGGAATGCTGCGGTCCTTCGACTACGCGGCACAGCATGCGCTGACCGAGCTCAGGGCGGAGTCCCCCGCCGCGGAGACCACCGGTACGGGTGCGGGCGCCGTGGGTGCGGGGACGGTGGAGCGTCTGCGCCAGGAGCGCCGTGCCCTGGCCTGGTCGGTGCGCAACCGCCGGTCGTTCTGCGCCGGCTACGCCGAGGCGGGCGCGACCGACCCCCGGCTCCACCCGATCGCGATGCGCGCCTTCGAGACCGACAAGGCCGTCTACGAGGCCCTCTACGAGGCCACCCACCGGCCCGAATGGCTTCCGGTGCCGATGACTGCGATCCGCAGGCTGCTCGGCAACCGTGAAGCGACTACCGCGGCACCCGGCCGTGGGCAGCAGCCCACGTCCCGGGTCCGCCCCGAGAAGGACTGAGAGCCCCAGCCCGTGACAGTTCCGCCGATCACCCTCCCCGGCTCCCGGGGATCCCGTACCACCGCTCCGACGCCGACAGCCGCGTCTGCTCCCGCTCCGGTTCCGGCCCCGCTCCCGGGGCCGGAGCTGGAGCGGCTCGTGCAGGGCTGGCACCACGACCCGCACGGCGTTTTGGGGGCGCACCGGACCGGGGAGGGCGTGGCGCTCAGAGTGCTGCGTCCGCTGGCGGAGCGGGTGGTGGTGGAGTGCGAGCGCGGCCGGTTCGAGCTGTCGCATCAGCGGGACGGACTGTTCACCGCACTGCTGCCGTGGGAGGAGCCGCCGTCGGCGTACCGGCTGCGGGTGGTGTACCAGGGTGTGGAGCAGGTGCAGGACGACGGGTACCGGTTCTGGCCGACCGTTTCGGCCGTGGACCTGCACCTGATCGGCGAGGGCCGGCACGAGCAGCTGTGGCAGGCCCTGGGCTCGCACACCCGCACCCTGGACGGGGTCGCCGGGACCGGCTTCGCGGTCTGGGCTCCCAACGCCTCGGGGGTGCGGGTGATCGGGGACTTCAACGGCTGGAACGGCCTGGCCCACCCCATGCGGTCGCTGGGCGCCAGCGGCGTATGGGAGCTCTTCATCCCCGCCGTCGGCGACGGGACCGTCTACAAGTACGAGATCGCCACCCGCGACGGCCGCACCCTGCAGAAGGCCGACCCGCTGGCCCGGGCCACCGAGCAGCCCCCCGCCACCGCCTCCGTCGTCCACACCTCCACCCACTCCTGGAGCGACGACACCTGGCTCGCCCAGCGCGCCACCCGCACCGCCCACGACCACCCCATGTCCGTCTACGAGGTTCACCTGCCCTCATGGCGGCCTGGCCTGACCTACCGTCAGATAGCCGAGCAGCTTCCCGCCTACCTCACCGACCTCGGCTTCACCCATGTCGAACTGATGCCGGTCATGGAGCACCCCTTCGGCGGCTCCTGGGGCTACCAGGTGACCGGCTTCTACGCCCCCACCTCCCGCCTGGGCAGCCCCGACGACTTCCGCCACCTCGTCGACATCCTGCACCAGCACAACATCGGGGTCATCGTCGACTGGGTCCCGGCGCACTTCCCCAAGGACGACTTCGCCCTGGCCCGGTTCGACGGCCAGCCGCTGTACGAGCCGGCCGACCCGCTGCGGGCCGAGCACCCGGACTGGGGCACCCTGGAGTTCGACTACGGCCGCACCGAGGTGCGCAACTTCCTGGTCGCCAACGCCGTCTACTGGGCCCAGGAGTTCCACGTGGACGGGCTGCGGGTGGACGCGGTCGCCTCGATGCTCTACCTCGACTACTCCCGCGACCACGACGCCTGGACCCCCAACGACCAGGGCGGACGCGAGAACTGGGACGCGGTGCGGTTCCTGCAGGAGATGAACGCCACCGTCTACCGCCGCTGCCCCGGCGTGGTCACCATCGCCGAGGAGTCCACCGCCTGGCCCGGCGTCACCCGCCCCACCAGCGCCGACGGCCTGGGCTTCGGCCTGAAGTGGAACATGGGCTGGATGCACGACTCACTGGGGTACCTGGCCCATGAGCCGGTGCACCGCAGGTACCACCACAACGACATGACCTTCTCGATGGTCTACGCGTACTCGGAGAACTACCTGTTGCCGATCTCGCACGACGAGGTGGTGCACGGCAAGGGCTCGCTGGTGTCCAGGATGCCCGGGGACTGGTGGCAGCAGCGCGCCAACGTCCGTGCCTACCTGGCCTACATGTGGGCCCACCCCGGCAAGCAACTGCTGTTCATGGGCCAGGAGTTCGCCCAGGGCGCGGAGTGGGACCACGACACCGGACCGCAGTGGTGGCTCCTCGACCACGACTGGCCCGCGGTCGGGGACCACCGCGGCGTCCAGAACCTGGTCCGCGACCTCAACCACGTCTACACCGACACCCCCGCCCTGTGGCAGCACGACACCGACCCGGCCGGCTTCACCTGGCTCGACAGCAACGCCGCCGAGGACAACCTGCTCTCCTTCGTCCGCCACGACACCACCGGGGCCCCCCTGGTCTGCGTCAGCAACCTCTCCCCGGTGGTCCGCGAGAACTACCGCATCGGCCTGCCCCCCGTCAGCGGCGACACCCGCTGGCTGGAAGCCCTCAACACCGACGACCCCGGCTACGGCGGCAGCGGTGTCGGCAACCCCGACCCGGTCAAGGCCGATGCCACCCCCTGGAACGACCAGCCCACCAGCACCCTGATCACCCTCCCTCCGCTCGCCACCATCTGGCTGGCACCGGCCGAAGGCGTCATTCCCGAACCCTCGTAGGCGCCCGCACCCTCACCCGGCCGGACGGATGTACATCTCCTGGGACTGCTGCTGCGGATTCCGGCCGTGGTGCTGATGCCTGCCGGGCGCCGCCGGGATGCCTGCCTGAGCCAGCGCCTGCTGGTAGGCGGTGATGGCCTCCCGGCCGTGGTCGTGGTCCTGCCACAGGTCGCCGACGCGCCGCCACACCTCGGCGGCGAGGCGGTTCGGCGGCAGCAACCCGAGCTGCCGCTCGGCGGTGCGCAGCGCGTCCTCGGCGTTCTGTTCCTCGCCCTTGCGGAACAGCGCCTCGGCCAGCACCGTCCAGGCCTCCGCGGCCTGGTAGGGGGGCTGACTGCTCAGCAGCCCGATGGCGCGGCTGGCGTGCTGCTCCCCCCGGCCCGGCTCGCCCAGCCGCAGGGCGGCCTTGGCCAGGCCGATCTCCCCACGGGCCTGGTCGTGGGTGGTCCCGATGGCGACCAGGACACCCTGGGCCTCCTCGATCAGCTGCTTGGCGCGCTGGGCGTCGACCTGGTCGGAGTCCAGCAGCAGCTCCCCGCAGAGTTCCTTGAGCAGCGCCTGGTGCCGGGCGCCGTCGGTCTCGGCCAGCAGTGACAGCGCCCGTTCGGCCAGCGTCAGGGCCTCGTCGGTGCGATTGCGCGCCCGGGCCACCAGTGCGGCGTTCCAGTACACGCCGCCGCGCAGGACCGGGGAGCCGGGGTGCTCGTCGTCGCGGATGAGCCTGAGCGCGAGCATATGAGCCCGGGTCAGGTCGCCGCGGATGCGGTAGCAGTCGATCAGAACCGATCCCAGCTGCCGGTGGTCGTCGGTGGCGTCCAGCCCCAGCCGGTCCAGCTCGCCCAGCGCCCGCTCTCCGAGCTCGACACTCAGCACATAGTCGCCCGAGTCGCGGTAGCAGCGGCACAGGGCGGTGGCCAACCGGCTCCACTCCGAGGAGGCCACGGGGAGCGACGGGTTCTCGAAGAGCGCGGACAGCTGGGCGATGGCGGCTTCCAGTCGGCCGAGTCGCTCCAGGGCCAGTGCCTGTCCGATCCGGGCCCGGCGGGTGGTGGCGGCGTCCAGCAGCGGAATCGCCCCGAGCGCCTCGGTGTAGGCCTGGAGCGCCTCGCCGTCGGCGCCTCTGCGCAGCGCCATGTCGCCGAAAGCGATCGCGAGTTCGATCTCCTTGACCCGGTTGTCGTCCTGGCCGGTCCGCAGATAGTTGACCGAGGTCCCGAGCCGTTCCGCGAGAGCCTCGATCACCGTGTCCGAGGGAACCCGCTTGTTCGTCTCGATCAGGGAGATGTAACTGGCCGAGATGTCTGCTGTGACGAGGTCCTGCTGGCTCAGGCCCCGCTGCTGGCGCAACAGGCGCAGACGCTGCCCGAGGGTGTCCGGGATGCTCTTTTGTCGCTCCGTCATATTCCGATCCGTACCTGGGCTTCCGGCTGATCTGGAGGGAAACCTCTCGCTCGAAGTGTACATGTCAATTTTGCCCCGTGTCCGTCTGCCTCCCTGTGGCGAGAACACCCCGGACGGGGCACTCGATACCAAGCTTCCCAAGTCGTCGGAAACCATGCCGGACACCCACGGTAGCCCAGGACTTGGTGCAGATGAGCACAGAAGGGGCGTCCCGGAGACCGTGACCCGCCGCTCCTCGGACACTGTCCTAGTACTGCAACCGCATCTGGGGGTTGTGGCCTCGGCGTTTGTAGTCTTCCCGGGCCCTTGCGGTCCCGCCCGAGGCCGGGAAAATCGGGGGTGGTGCCCGTCCGGAGGACGTCGATGCCACTTGGTGCCG
>NZ_JBGCCS010000046.1:0-46543 GCF_041262645.1 Streptacidiphilus sp. EB129 | reverse complement strand
CGGCACCAAGTGGCATCGACGTCCTCCGGACGGGCACCACCCCCGATTTTCCCGGCCTCGGGCGGGACCGCAAGGGCCCGGGAAGACTACAAACGACGCGGACACACCTTCATGCGACCTGCCCGCGAAACCGCCCCCGGCCCCGCAGCAGCCCGGCTACACTCACCGCCACCAGGCGACTGACCAGGACATACGCAGAACTCTCACTGGAGTACTAAACCGGGGCGGTCATAAGTGGCCATCCCGGCGCGGGTGTCGGCCGGGAGCAGCCCGTGCCGGACCTCGCGCTGCCAACGCGGTGAGAAGTGCTGCGACTTGGCCTGGATCTCGATGCCCAGCAGCGCCCGCTCCCCGGCCGCCGCTGCCAGTAAGATCACCGACGGCACGGCGTCGCGCTCCTGATCGGCGCTGGGCCGGAGATCGGAACCCGCTTGTGAGTGCCGAATGCGCGTCAGTCTGCTGCCTCACAACGAACCCCGCGTCCCGCCTGCGCCCAAGGCCCATGCCCCAGGTTTGCCGCCGTTTGCGGTGCCGACTGGGTCCAACCTGCGGCAGAGTAGGTCCGCCCTCTGATGAAGGAGGGAAGGCTCGGGGCGAGCGTGGAAAGCTGCGGAGGCAAAGTGCGTGGCGGAATTGGCAGTCGACTTCTCGGGTTCTTCCTGCTGGCGGTGGCTGCCGTCGACGGGATCGCAAACACCATGGCCATCAACGCGGCGACAGCGAAGCCTCGCTGGCCCGGGGAGCTTGACCTATTGCGGCGCTACCCTTGGCTATCTGTCGCCGCGCTCACTGCCTTGGGGCTAATCGTGCTCGCGGCCCAGAGCTGGCGTGACCGGCGCGGCGCGCGCATGAGTCAGAGCCCCCCACTTCCACCGAGAAGGCGTGTCCCTGATTGGGTAGTTCAGCGAGCAGAGACGAGTGCCGCCGTAGAGGCTCTCTGTTCAAAATCGGGCAGCGCTGTAGCAATCACTACCGCCCTGCAGGGCACCGGAGGATTCGGGAAGACTACCCTCGCGAACCTAGTTTGTGATAGCCGTCGAGTCCGAAAGCACTTCCACAATCGGATCTACTTCATCTCGCTCGGCCGGGATGTACGGGGCAGGGCGGCGATCGCTGCGAAGGTAGCCGAGGCCACCCGCTTCATCACCGGCGATACGACCACGTTCGACGATCCGGAACTCGCGGGCGCGCATCTGGGACGGCTTCTCGACCTTCGTCTCCGAACACTCCTAGTCATCGACGACGTCTGGGAACGCGAACAGCTGGAACCCTTTCTCTTGGGCGGCACGAAGTGCTCCCGCCTCGTCACGACACGAATCTCCGACTCCCTTCCCGGCAACGCGCATCGAATCGTTGTCGATGAGATGACCCTTGAGGAAGCCCGCCAGCTCCTACTGTGGGGAGTGCCCCCGCTCGAAGATCGCCTGGTCCAAGAACTCCTGTACGCGACTGGCAACTGGCCACTATTGGTACGTCTCACCAACAGGCTGATCGCAGAAGACATCACGACGGGAGCAAACCCGACCGACGCAGCTCGAAACGCCCTGCAACGATTGCATCTCAGCGGGCCGAGCGCACTCGATCCCGTAGAGCAGCTGAATCTGGACGACCCTAAGCAACGCAACAGGGCTGTACGAGCGACGATCGAAGCCGGCACACAGCTACTGCCGCACGACGGCGCCGCGCTCTTCGCCGAACTCGGCGTCTTCGCTGAAGACGAGGTGATCCCAGTCCGACTCGCCTGCCTCCTTTGGCATAAGACCGGCGGACTGACAGAAACCCAGTCCCGCGAACTGTGCCGAGCACTGGGCAGACTCTCGCTGGTCAGCCTTGACGCCGCAGACCAAGGGCGGCTGACCCTTCACGACGTGATTAGGGACTTCCTTCGTGGCGAACTCGGCGAAGTGCAACTCACAGCAACCCAAGGGGCGCTCGTGGTCGCGGTGGAAGACACGCTCCCGGCCGCCGCTCCCCTCGGAAGCCGCACCCAGCAACCCGACGCCGCGTGGTGGGAATTGCCGTCCGGATACATGCAGGACCATGCCATCGCGCATCTCGTGGGCGCAGGCCGGAGCGATCAAGCCGAGGCAGTGGCCAGTGACATTCGCTGGCTGGAAGCCCGGGTCGACCAGCGCGGACCTCTGGCAGCATGGCTGGATTTGCTCCAGGTCCAGACCTCCACAGCAGCAGCTCGGGCACAGGACATCGCCAGCGTGGCGCACCTGTTGACTCCGACCGCACCGGCCCGAGCCTTGAACGCGATCCTGCAGAGTCGGCTTGCTGGAATCGACCGATGGCAGGATCAGCTTCCTACGGCATCGGGAAGACTGGCTCGTCCGGCCCTGATCAACAACTGGACCCCGCCTGATCTCCCGGATCAGGCACTTCGCCGGACCTTCAGCGGCCATTCAAGTTCGATCGCAGCCGTTGCGGCAACTCACGACGGCGCACGCTTGATCAGTGTCTCGCGGGATAAGTCGGTCCGGATCTGGAACAGGTCGACCGGTGACTTGATCGACACCCGTCAGGAGCACACGGGATGGGTCAGGGCACTGGCAGTCGCACCCGACGACAGCGGGTTTGTGACAGGCAGCGAGTCAGGTGAGGTGCGATGGTGGGACTTGCACGGCCAGACGCCCAGCGCGCCCGTCTCAGGAGCCGGACATATCGGGGGAGTTACGGCGATTGCGATCTCCCCTGATGGTGCTTGGTTCGCGAGCGCTGGCTACGACAAGCAGGTAGCGGTACGTAAGACGGACACCCTTGCTCTCGTCGCCACCTTGGCCCTGGAAAATCGTGAGGTCACGGCCCTCGACTTCACCGCAGACAGCAAGCTGCTGGCCACCGGCAGCGCCGATGGTGAAGTTCGTCTCTGGGACTGGGCAACGGGGACGACGACGGCTCGACTCAAGGAGGAAGGGCACGTCTACTCCCTGGCCGTATCAGCAGGGGACGGGTGGCTCGCGTTCGGCACCAGTGCCGGAGAGGTTCGTACTTGGGACATGAAGAGCGGCTCCTCGGAGGTGGCGCTGGAGCGAGGAAGCGGTCCCGTTTACGCTCTGGCGATCTCAGCAGGCGGGGGTTGGATCGCTGCCGGGACAGCCGGCGGCGATCTTCGTCTCTTGGACAGAGCGGCTGACCTGGCTATCACGATTCCCAGTCACTCCGACATGATCTCAGGGGTCGCAATCTCTGCCGACGGGGACTGGGTCGTGACAGCTGGGCAGCAGGATCTTCGGCTCTGGGATGTGTCGGCCTGCGCGTCTCCAGCCACATCGGAACCGTCGTGGTCCCGGAGGGTGTTTGCTGTGGCCGTTTCCTCGGATGGAACCTGGATCGCTAGCAGCGGCGATGACAACAAGATCCGCATCCGAGAGAAAGGTTCGGGGGCGGTCATCGTCACACTGGTCGGTCACCAGCGGGCCGTGACATCTGTTTCCCTGTCCAATGACGGCACGCTGATCGCTAGCGCCGACATGGGGGGCCAAATCCGGATCTGGGACCGAGCGCGCGAGATGACGATCGCCAACGCGGAGGTGTACAACGGCGAACCAGTTTCGGCGTTGACCTTCTCGCCTGACGCAACCCGATTCGTGACTATCACCAGCCACGGGGCGGTCGAGCTTTGGGACACCGCCACGTGCACTGAACTCAAAACGGGCTTCACGCAGACTACGATCCCCCTGGGCGGGTCCGCTCACGCGGCTGACGGGAGTTGGTTCGCCACCGGCGGTGACGACGCGAACGTCAGGCTCTGGGACACGGAGACCTGCGCCGTTACCTCCACCCTGTCTGGGCATAAGGACACGGTCCACGCGCTGGCCATCGCTTCAGACGGAACATGGCTGGCTTCCGGTGACGCGGCTGGTGACGTGCGTGTCTGGGACCCGGAAAGCGGGACCACCACTGCAGTCCTCTCGGCGACAGGCAGGCCGATCCACAGCATGGCCATCTCACCAGACGGTCGGTTCATCGCAGTAGCAGATAGTGGTGGGGAGCTACGGATCTGGGAACGCGCGTCAGGGCAAGTCACAGCTCTCATGCGCGCCGATGGAGCCCTGTTCGCCTGCTCCTGGACGCCTGATGGGACTGCCGTGGCGGCTGCGGGCGAGAAGGGCGTGTACTTCTTCGGCTTCGTCACGGGTTAGTGCTGGCGCCTGCGGGACGGATGGCAGTTCCGCAGGGTTGAGCAACCGGGCGGTTTTCCGCAGCCGTCGCGGCGACAGCCCTGGGCAACCAACATCCGCGAGGTGTCACGTGTTGTTCGACATAACGCGCGGGCTGACACGCTGGACCCTGGCAGCGCTTGTTGCAGCAGCGAGGGCTGCGAGGCCGCGGTGATCACGCTCTGCAGGGCTTGGTGGTGACGAACAACCCCAGCGACGACAGCAGCACCGAAGCTAGTTGGCAGACCGTCAGTAACGCGGTCCGGTGCCGGTCGACCTGCCGCGGCTGGCGCGAACGAGGTCCGCACCAGCCGCGGCAGTCGGCGGCGCATCGCGCCCAGGTTGATGGGCTGGGGGATCTCGTCGCTGTCCCCGGGGGGATGCGCCCACCGCAGCACCTCGCCCTGCGCGGCTGTGGGGGTCTCCTCGGATTCCTGCGGTTCCTCTTACTCCGTCACCGTCGTCGTCACGGCTCCCTGCCTCTCCCCGGGGGACGCGGTTGTGGCTGCTCCGGTCAGAGGTGATGCTCGTTGCGTTGCTGGAGGTGCTGTCGGGCATGTTCGAGGTCGGCGGGGGTGTCGACGGCGGGGCCGCCGTCGTGGGTGCGCAGCAGCCGGACCCGGTGTCCGTGTTCGATCAGGCGCAGCATCTCTACAGACTCGGCCTGTTCGAGGGGACCTTGGGGTAGTTCCGCGAAAGCGAGAAGGGCGCTGCCGGTCATGGCATAGAGGCCTAGTTGCCGCAGGTAGCCGGGGTGCTGTCCGCGTGCGAAGGGGATGGGGAGGCGGGAGAACATCAGGGCGTTGTTCTCGCTGTCGCCGACGGCTTTGACGATGTTGGGGTCGTTGATGTCGTCAGGGTGGTCGATGGGGGTGCAGGCATTGACGGCGTCGGCGCCGATCGGGTCGTTGGCCAGGGCGTAGGAGACGGCGTCGATGGCGCCGGGGTCGATGAAGGGTTCGTCGCCCTGGACGTTGATGTAGCCGTCTGCGGTGAGCTGTTGGGCGGCTTGGGCGACGCGGTCGGTGCCGGTGGCGCAGGGGCCGGTGAGGACGCAGGGCACGTCGTAGGTCTCGCATGCTTTGGCGATGCGCCGGTCGTCGGTGGCCACGACGGCGCCGACGATGAGCCTGGCCTGGAGGCAGCGCTGGTGGACGTGCCAGAACAGGGGGTGCCCGCAGAGGTCGGCCAGGGGTTTGCCGGGGAAGCGGGTGGAGCCCCAGCGGGCGGGGATGATCGCCAGGTGGTCCGGCGTCTGGGCGGCGCTCATGCGGCGGCCGGCTGGTGGCGGGCGACCAGGGCGTTGAGCTGCTCGCGCATGCCGGTCCGCAGGTCCGTCGTGGGCGTCCAGGAGAGGAGTTGCTTCGCGCGGGTGCGGTCGGCGCAGGTGCTGGGGATGTCGCCGTCGCGGGTGCCCTGGGCCTGAAGGTCGATCGGCTGTCCGGTGAGCTGTTCGGCCAGGGCGATGATCTCGTGCAGGGAGGTGTTGGCGCTGCTGCCGACGTTGACGACGAGGTTGGCGTCCTCGGTGGTCGCGGCGGCGATGGTGGCGGCCACGGCGTCGGTGACGTAGGTGAAATCGCGGCGCTGGTGGCCGTTGCCGTACAGGCGCAGGGGCTGGCCGGTGGCGGCGGCGTGCAGGGCGCGGTGGATGAACATGTCGGAGCGCTGGCGGGGGCCGTAGACGGTGAAGTACCGCAGGGCGACGACGGTGGTGGCGCTGCCGTGCCGGGCGGCGTGGGCCAGGCTGAGCTGTTCCTCGGCGAGTTTGGTCACCGCGTAGGGGGAGGCGGGGGCGGGGTGGTCGCTCTCGATACTGGGCAGGCCATCGGTGACGCCGTAGATGCTGGAGGAGGAGGCGACGACCACCCGCGGCACGCGCATCGCGGTGGCGGTGTCCATCAGGCGCTGGGTGGCCAGGACGTTGGCGTCGATGTACTCGCTGAACTGCGGTCCCCAGGAGGGGCGGACGCCGGGGATGCCGGCGAGGTGGAAGACGGCGTCGGCGTCCAGGAGGAGCGGTTGCAGGGCGCAGTCGCGCAGGTCGGCGGTGACGGGGTGGTAGCCGGGGCGGCCGTGCAGTGGGGCGAGGTTGGCGGCGGCGGCCGGGTCGTTGTGGTCGCGCTTGTCGACGGCGATGACGGTTGTGCCGTTGTTCAGCAGGGCGTCGGTCAGGTGGGAGCCGATGAATCCGGCGGCTCCGGTGACTACGACCCTGCGGGGGCTGGTGCTGCTGTTCACGTGCGGTCTCCGTTCGAGTAGTAGGTGCGCGGTCACATGAGCTGGTCGAGCAGGGTGGTGCCGTAGTGGTGGAGGGTCTGGTCGCCGGTCTCGTGGCCGCGGACCAGGGCGGTGGCGGCTTCGTAGGCGCCGAAGGTGTGCAGGACGGCGCTCTCGGCGGTGGTGGGTGTGCCGTAGCCGCGGTGGAAGGCGTCGCGCAGGTGCGGGGAGGTGGGCCAGTGCCGGTGGTGCAGGCGGGCGAGGTCGCGCAGGCGGGCGTCGGGTCGCATGTGCTCGAAGTCGACGACGGCCAGTCCGGTGTCCGCTGACCAGCACCAGTTGCGGGGCTGGTAGTCCAAGTGGCAGGCGGCTGCTTCGAGTTCGGTGTCGGCCAGGTCGGCTGCGGCGGCGTGCAGGAACGCGCGGCCGGCGCTGGTCAAGCCGGCCTGGTGGGCGCGGTCGGCCCAGCCGGTGAGCCTGAGCGCGAGCTGTCGGCCGAGTTCGGACGCTGGCGGGGTCAAGGTGGCGGCGTGCAGGGCGCGAAGAGCCGCGCCGGCTGCCTCGTGGATTCGGGGCTGGTCCGGGTGGTCGAGGGGCAGGACGGCGACGGGGGTGCCGGGCACTTCGCTCAGGAGCAGGGTGCGGCTCGCCTCGTGATGGGCCACCAGAGCGGGGACTTTCGCGCCGACGTGGTGCGACCAGCTGGTGTAGGCGCGCAGTTCCTGGGCGAAGCGTCCGGGCTGCTGGTGCTGCTTGGCGTAGAAGCCCCGGCCCTGGACGTCGGTCAGGTGCAGGATGCGCTCGGGCAGGCGCGCGTCGGGGTGGACGGTGACCTCGCCGGCGACGATGCGGGCCAGTTCCAGGCGGGGGTCGGTCAGCGAGGTGGTCACGGCTGCGCCTCCCACAGGTGGGCGGTGTCGTTGTGCCGCTCCAGCAGCCAGCGCCGCTGGCCGCGGGTGTTGCGGTGGTGCTGCCAGCGGGTGAGGGAGGCGTGGTCGACGGTGAAGCCGACCGCGGCCTGGTCGACCGGGCCGAGGAGCAGGGCGTGCAGGGCCTGGACGCTCTCGCCGTGGACCGCCAGCAGGACGCGCTTGGCGCGGCACTGCTCGATGAGCTGGTCGAAGGCGAGGCCGGCGCGGTGGAGGTAGCCGTTCCAGGTGTCGGAGCCCTCGGCCCAGGGCTGGTCGGGGTGGGCGTGGGGGCCGCCGCCGTGCTGGTCCTTGACGGTGCGCCAGGGCTGGCCGTCGGCGGCCCCGTGCACCGGGCCGTCCAGGACCGGCTCCACCGTCAGCGGCATCGTGAGCGCGTCCGCGAGGATCTGGCCGGTCTGGCGCAGCCGCAGGCGCGGGCTGGCCAGCAGGACGTCGAACGGGCGCTCGGCGTGTTCGGCGGCCAGGCGGCGCGCGGCGCGTTCGACCTGGGCGGTGCCCTGGTCGGTCAGGCCGGTGCAGGTGAGCGGGCCGCCTACGACGCCGTCGCGGTTGCACTGGGCCTGGCCGTGGCGCAGCAGGACGAGTTCGGTCTCGATCACGGGGTACTCCCGGAGGCGGGCTGCGCCGGACGCGGCGCATACGGGTAGTGGGGGCGGTCGTGGTACGGCGCGGTGAGGGCTTGGTGCAGGTGCAGGTGTGCCACCAGGGCGTCCTCGCTCACGGTCAGTCCCGGGCCGTAGAGGCTGGCGGCGGCGTTGTAGGAGTCGCGGGCGGCGTGGAGGCGTGCGGGGGACAGGCGGCCGTGGGCCAGGGCGAGGGTGTGCAGCAGCTTGGCCAGGTCGTAGCCGAAGGGGGCCAGGGTGAGGTCGTCGAAGTCGACGGTGCGTACCTCACCGGCGGCGGTCAGAAGGAAGTTGCGGGGGTTGCTGTCCTTGTAGAACGCCGCCGGCCCGGTGGCGGTGGCCTCCAGCGTTCGCAGGAGCCGCAGCAGCGAGCCGTCGGCGGGCAGGTACCCGGTCTCGGCCCGCCGGCGCAGCGCCTCCTGCCGGGTCTGGAGGTAGTCCGGCATCCGGCTGTCGGCGGTCCGCCAGGGCTGGTCGAGTCTGGCGCCGCGCAGCTCGACCGCCCACGCCCGGCCGTGAACGCCGCCGAGCAGGGCGGCCAACTGCGGCAGGTCGCTGGGGTGCGCGTGGCGTCCTGGCAGGGGCTCGAAGTCCAGGCTGGTGTTGCTGACCTTCAGCAGCAGCGGCGGCCCCAGCTCTGGGGCCTTCTTCCAGAGCCAGTTGTAGTTGCGCACTGCCGTCTCGCACCGGGTCTTGCTGGTGTACTGCTTGGTGAACGGCGCCTGATTCACCGGCCCGCCTCCGTCCCGGCGGCGGGGCGAAGGGTCAGCCGGAGGTGACCTGGGCCAGCCAGCGCTGGGCGCGACGGCGGCTGGTCAGCAGCACCACCTGGGCGTGCGGCGCGTGCTCGTGGACCTTGGCCAGTACCCGGGGCCGCATGCTGCGGCGGTAGCCCAGGACGTACTTGATCAGCCCCCAGTGGATGCGGTTGTGCACCCCGTTGCCCTTGTGGCCGCTGCCGTGGCGGAGCTGGCGTCCGAGCAGGCCGCGCAGGCACGCCAGGGTGGAGACGTCCATCAGCACCACGGTGTCGCAGGCCGCGAGCCGGATCGGCAGGGTGGAGTTGTAGTTCCCGTCGATCACCCAGCGCGGCTGGGCGACCAGCTCCTGCTGCCGCTGGGCGAACTTCTCCTTCGGCAGCTCGTTCCAGTCGTCGTCGTAGAACACCGCGTCCAGGTGCGTGACCGGCGCGTTCAGCTGTTCGGCGAGCAGCCGGGCGAGGTGGGACTTGCCGGAGCCGGAGCAGCCGACGATCGAGACCTTGTTCACGGTTCTCCACGGTAACGGGGTCGGACGGGGCGGCAGGGCTACTCGCCCCGATGTGCACAACTGCGGTCGGAGCCTGCTGGTTCGGGGGCCTCATGCCGTCACCCGCCAAAGGCTCGGTGTGGCAGCGCTCCCGGCGGGCCGGCGCAGCAGCCGGTCGAGGGTGGCGGCCTGGGTGCTCAGGCGGAACAGCTCCAGCCGGTCCAGGCAGGCGCTGATCAGCTCGGAGTGCTCGTCGGTGCCTTCGATCTGTCGCAGCCACGCCAGTTTCTCCCGCACGTCGGCGCCGGAGCGGACGATCAGCGGGCGGGGCACGAACAGGTGTACGCCGGCGATGTCCGCCGGAGCCAGCGGCAGGCAGCCGGCCAGCACCGCCTCGAAGATCCGCTGCGTCATCTGCCCGGCTGCGGCGTAGCGCTCGGGCAGCAGCAGCACGGTGGTCAGCGAGCGCCGGTACAGGGAGTCGACCTCGATGAAGGGCAGTCGGCCGGTGAAGCGCAGGCCGGGCCAGCGGTCGGTGTCGGTCCACTTCCCGGCGACCTGGTGGTGGACGTCGGCGGCTGGCGCGAAGTAGCGGGAGAACGCGGCGTCGCGATCGTACTGGTTTCCGGCGTAGGCCAGGGTGATGGGGCGCGGCAGGGCTGCCAGGGCCTGCGGGTCGGCGGCGTCCAGCAACTGGTCATCGGCGGGGAAGAGCAGGCGGTGCGCGCCGGGGGTCACGGTCAGGGAGGCTTCGCAGACGGTGACGGCCCGTGCCCGGCGCCGGTGGCTGTCGGCGGGCAGCTTGCGGTCCTTGTCCCAGATGATGGTGGGCAGTTGCCGGTCGGCGGTGTAGTGGGCGAGAAGGTCGTCCTGCCGGTGCAGGTCGCAGGTGTGGCCCGGCGAGCCGCACACGGTGGTGTTGCGGCCGGGGATCGGCCAGCGCCACTCCAGCACCAGCGCGTCCAGCGCCGGGAACCCGGACGGGTCGAAGCGGAACGCTTCCCCGGGCGCGGGGTCGTGGGCCTCGGCGCGGTCGCGGTCGGCCTGGAGCAGCACCAGGTCGTGGCCGTGGGCGGTGAGGGCGTCGAGGAGGGGGCGGCGGTGGCTGCGTCCGCCGTCGGGGGTGTCGGTGATGCCGTTGCCCAGGAAGCCCCAGCAGCTGTATCCGATCCTCATCGGATCACCCACCGGTCTTCGAGCAGCAGCGCGTCCAGGCCGGACTCGGTCAGGCAGTGCAGGGCCATCTGCGGGGTGCCGCACATCGGCTTGCCCTTGATGTTGAGTGAGGTGTTGATCAGCACCGGCACGCCGGTGATCTCGGCGAACGCTTCCAGCAGCGCGTGGATGAAGGGGTTCTGGTCCGCGGTGACGGTCTGGAGGCGGGCGGTGCCGTTGGCGTGGACGACGGCGGGCACCACGGTGCGGGCGGCCACCGTGGCTCGGGCGGCCATAGACATGAACGGCGCCTGCTGACCCAGCGCGAAGAACTCCTCGGCGCGCTCGGCGGTGACCATCGGCGCGAACGGGCGGAACGGCTCGCGGAACTTGACCACCGTGTTCAGCCGCTCCACCACGTTCGGCAGCAGCGGCGAGGCCAGGATGGAGCGGTTTCCCAGCGCCCGCGGACCGGCCTCGACCCGGCCCCGGAAGACCCCGACCACCATCCCGGAGGCCAGTCGCTCTGCCAGGAACCGGGCGAGGTCGCCCTCCTCTAGGGGCTTGCCGGTCAGCATCGGGTGGACGGCCAGGGCCTGGTCGATGTCCTTCTCGCCGTAGGAGGGGCCGAGGTAGCAGGCTCCGCGAATCCCGGTCAGCGGGTGCGCGGTGTCCACACGGGTGTGGACGGCTGCCGCTGCGCCGAGGGCGGTGCCGGCGTCGCCCGGGGCGGGCGGCACGAACACCTCCTCGAACAGGCCGGAGTCGATGATCCGGCCCACGGCCACGCAGTTGGTAGCCACCCCGCCGCCCAGGCACAGCCTGCGCGACCCGGTCAGCTCCTTCGCCCGTTGGGCCAGGTGGAGCATCACCTGCTCGGTGCGCTCCTGAAGGGCAGCGGCCAGGTCCTGGTGGACCTGCTCGATCGGCTCCCGGTCGCGGCGAGGGGTGCAGGTGGCCTGCCGGAACGCTGGCGAGGTCCGCGCCCAGCCGGAGGTGAGAACTCGCACCGGGAACAGCGCCGGGTCGACCGCGAAGCCGGTGTCGGTCAGTGGCACCGCCTGCGCGAACAGGGAGCGGAAGCGGGCGGGGTCGCCGAGCGCCGCCAGGGCCATCACGGTGCCCTCCTCGTCGCCGCGCCGCCAGCCCAGGTGCTCGGTGACGGCGCCGTAGACGTAGCCCAGCGAGGCGGGGTCGTCGACTGCCTGCACCTGGCGCAACCTGGGCTGTTCGGCGTTGCGGGCGTGGGCGATGGTGGTGGTCTGCCGCTCGCCCAGGCTGTCCACCACCAGCACCGCCGCCTCCGACCAGCCGGAGGCGGTGAACGCCGCCAGCTGGTGTGCCCGGTGGTGCTTGACCGCCACCACCCGCGCGGCCGGGAACCGCTGCCCGATCTCCCGCAGCCGGTGGCGGGTGCGGGCGGCGACCTTGGCGAACCCGGCGGCCCGCGCCACCGCCCGGCTGCGGCGCACCGGGTCGGCGGCCATGGCCAAGGCGCGGGGCAGTTCGGCCAGGTAGTCGCCGGGGCGGAAGTTGTAGCCGACCGCCGTCACCTCGCCCGCCGTCAGGCCGGCCTCGCCCAGCAGCCATTCGACGGCGCGTTGCGGGAACTCCTTGGTGTGCTTGCGCTCGACCAGCCGCTCCTCCTCCACGAACCCGACCAGGTGCCCGTCGACCAGCAGCGCGGCGGAGGAGTCGTGGGTGAAGGAGCACAGGCCCAGGACCACGTTCGGGGGCTTCACCGCGTCACCGCCCCGGCGGTCGCCGACTGTGAGCCGCTGTGTCGGCGGTGCTCCAGCTCGTCGAACCACTCTTCGAGCCCCTGCCGCATCGGACCGGTGGCCAGCGCGGCGAAGGTGCGGGCCTTGTCGTGCCGGCCCTCCTTCCAGCAGCGGTAGCCGGCCATCACGGCGGTGAAGGAGTCCCAGGCCGGGTGGACGGTGGGCTCGAAGCCGCGGACCCGGTCCAGCATCGCGTCGAAGCCGGACCATGGGGTGGCCAGGGAATCCATCTCCGGGCTGGCCACCTTGCCCAGCGCGGCATCGGCCAGGTCCAGATCGGTCTCGTACAGGTGCAGCGAGTCCACGTGGTGCCGGTACTCGCCCAGCTCCACGCCGAGCCAGCCGGCCACCAGCTCGTGCAGCACGGTGAAGGTGAACAGGTCGTATGGCAGCCCGGTCCAGGTGTCCTGGCTGCGCATGGTGGTGGCCATGTGCAGCCGTCCCTGCCGCAACTGGAAGCGCCAGTTCAGGGTGCAGGGGATGTCCTTGTGGCCGGGCACGTCGGCCTGCGGGTCGTAGAGCTGGATGACGGCCTGGCGCGAGTCGGGGTCTCGGCGCAGCAGCTCCACCACGTGGGCGAGCTGGTCGACCTCGCCGCGCCAGGAGCGCAGCCGCGGGCCGTAGGCGCCGCGCAGTACCCCGTCGTCGGCGTACTGGCGCAGGCGGGCGTTGTATTCGTAGATCCACGGGTCGTTCGACCCGGACAGGATCCACACGCACTCGGCGGCGGCGAACGCGGTGTTCAGCACCCGGCTGCCGGCTGCGGCGGGCAGCAGCAGGCGTGCGCGCGGCCGGGTCAGCCGCAGCGTCACGCCCAGGGCCTCGCGGGTGGGCAGGCCGCGCGGGCTGGCCTTGTCTCCGTCTCGGGCGAGGGTGATCGCCTGTTCGAACAGGTCGGCGACGCTGTCGGCGGTCATCGTGGTCATCAGGGACGGACTCCTTCCGCAGCCCGCGTGTGCGGGCTGCACTCGCCCGGGGCGGTGGTCGCCGCCCCGGGTGTAGCGCGGTCGATGATCAGTTCGGCGATGTCGGCGGCGCTGGTGCCGCTCCAGCGACACACCGCCTCGCGCGCTTCCGGGCCAGGACCGCCGCTGCCGCCTTCGACGGCACTCAGGGCGGCCGAGACCTGCTGCGCGGTGGCGCAGGCCGTGGCGGCACCCTGCTCGGCCAGAGCGAGGGTTTCCGCCCCGGGCAACGCGAGTTCCAGCACCGGGAGGTTCAGCAGCACCGCTTCCAGGCCGCAGGTGGAGGCGAGCGTGGCCACCGCGTCCGCGCCGGCCAGGCAGCCGCGCGCCCCAATCTCCGCGTCCGCGACCGTCAGCGGCACCCCGCCGGCCGCGGCGGCAAGCTCCACCAGGTCCGCGTCCTGCGCCGGATGCGGGGCCACCACCAGACCCCAGCCGCCGCCCGCGGCCCGCACGCCGGAGGCCAGCAACTGGATCTGCTCCCGGAGCCGGCCGGGAGCGACCGGCTGCGCGGCGAACACCAGCACCCTCCGCACCCCGAACCAGCCCGCCCTCAGCAGCAGTTCCAGGAGGTAGGCCCGCTGCCCCTCGCGGTCGGCTCCGGACAAGGAGTCGAACCGCGGCTGGCCCAGGGCGTGCACCTCGGCGTCCGGGCGCTCCACCCACTGTCTGGCCAGGGCGGCGTCGCGCTCGCCCATCACCACCTGGTAGCGGGCCAGCAGCGCCGGCCGTGAGACGCTGCCGGGCAGCCACGCTCCGTGCTGGACATTGAACGCCGCCACTCCGGCACGCTCGGCGGCCCGGACCGCCAGCACTCCCAGCGGGTTGATGTCGCTGGCGACGACCACCGCCGACGGCTGCGCGGCGGCGAGCTGCTGCTCCAGCCAGCCCTCGACCTCACCGCTCGCGCGCCAGGACGGCTGCGTGCACCCGGCGCTCAGCCCGACCACCAGCGACGCCAGGAACTCCAGGCGCTCCAGCGACACCTGCATTCCGGCCACCGTCGCAACCCGGCCCCAGGCCGTCGGTGCCTCGGGGCAGGCATCAGGCCCGCCGTGCAGTCGAAGCTTCCAACCCGGCACCGCCGCTACTCGACCTGCGGCCTCGGCCCGGACCTGCTGGGCCGGGTCGCTCGCCAGGTCCAGCAGTACCGTGCTGTGGCCGCGGCGGCGCACCTCGGCGAGCACCGGCACCAGCGTCGCCGCGTGACGCGACGACCACGAGACACCCACCACCTCCGCCGGCCCGGCTGCCCGCTCCTGCACCGGGTCGCTCGACGGGACGATGGCGTCGAATCTCGAAAGGCCGACGTCGTAGGCGTGGTTCCGGTGGAGCGAACCCCCCAGCAGGTAGGCCACGGCGGACCAGGTGACCGTGTAGTACCGGTACTCGCGCGCACTGCCGTGCCGCGTCGTCACCAGCGCCTCCCCAGCGACCGGCCGAATGGCCCCCGGGGCCGCCGCAAACGCCGGGTGCGTACCCAACTGCACAAGCTTGCGGACCACTTGGGTGATCAGCCGCCGCACCGGCACATGGTGCACGTCCTGCCACCCCACCCCGCCCGGAGTGCGCCACTGTGCGCCCGACGCCGCCAGGCGGCCCATAAGCTCGGCGGTCACCTGCCGCTCCAGCGCCCGGTCCACCTCGCGCTGCTCCAGCGCCGCTGTGCTCACCGCCGCCCTGCGCCGGCTGCCTCCCGGGCGGGCCAGCACCCAACGCCCCGCCGAGTGACCGGCCTCAGCGAGCCAGAACAGCTCACTCGCCGCGACCGTCGGGCACGGGGCCGCCTGCTCCAGCAGACCAAGCAGGTCGGCGGGAGTGCGTGCGGTCAGCGGAGGGACCGCCCCCGGATCGCCGTAGCCCCAGTCCGCCAGGACGAAGTGCATCCCCGCCCGCTCGGCTGCCTCCTGGTCCACCGCCATGTCCCCGACGTACACGGCCTGGGCGGGGTCGACCCCCAGCTCCAGGACCGCACGCAGAAGCGGATCAGGGGCCGGCTTGCCGCGCCCGTCCCCCAGCGCCCGCACCACGGCGAACGGTGTGCCGAGCCGCCCCAGCAGCGGCACGGCCCGGTGGAGCGGCTTGGACGTCACCACCCCCAGCACCCACCCCGCCGAGGCGAAGGCGCGCAGCACCTCCTCTACGCCGTCGAAGACGGTGGCCAGCGCCGCGTTCTCCAGAGCGGCCTCGTCGTAGGTGGCGTGGATCTCCGATGCCGACCCGACCCCCAGCAGGTCGAGGATCTCCTCGAACGGGCGCCCCAGGTGGTAACGGTAGTGCGCGAACGGCACCGCGACGCCATGCCGTTGCTGTACTGCCGACCAGGCCCTCTGCATGACCGGCAGCGTGTCCACTAGCGTGCCGTCCAGGTCCAGGAGCAGCACCTGAGCACCGGGGATCGGGCAGCTCACCGGTCGGCCGTCGCCGTGCCGAGCCGTCGGTATGGTGACGCGGATGTTCGTGGCGTCGATCATGAGAGGACTCCTTCTGCGGCACCCGGGTGGCGAAGCCCCACGCGAGGGTGGGCGGACTCCTGCTCCAGGTCGACGTCGGTGACGCCCAGCAGGCAACGGACCAGTTGGCTGGCCAGCACCCATGGCACTCGCGGGTGCGTGTACGGCACGGGATCACCCGGCGGCAGCGCCAGGGGCTCAGCGAAGCGGTCGAGGATGTAGGAGGTCCCCAGAACCCCGAACAGCAACGGGTGCTGCACCCGCATGGCCTGGAAGCCGTCGGCCAGGTAGCGGCACTGCTCTGCGGAGAGCAGTGCGTGGGCCAGGCACAGGGGCGGCTGCGCGGTCAGGACGCCTTCGCTGACCGTGTTCTCCAAGGACCCGCGCAGGAACAGCCAGCCCTGGTGGTTGTGGTCGGCCGGCCGTGTGCACACCTGGCACAGCAGTCGCTCCATACAGATCCGCTGGCGCTGGGGGTGCACGTCCTTCCAGCGCGGGCGGCCTGCCGGCAATTGAGAGACGCGGCCCCAGAGCACACCTCGCTCGTCGCGGTCCTCCGGGCGCTCGTCCTGGTAGCCGATGCCGCACCCGGCCGAAAGCGCCACGATGCGTACACAGCTGGGGTCTTCGCCCGCACGGGCGGTGATGAACGGCACCGCAGTCGGCTTGCCGCTCATCCCGCAGCCCCGCGGCCGACCGGTTCCAGGCAGCGTCCGTCGGGCAGCACCGCGCCGGTGTCCTCGAAGACCAGGACCCCGTTGCACAGCAGCGCCCACCCCTGCTCGGGGTAGCTGACGACCGCGACGGCGGCCTGCTGGTCGGGGCTTCCGGCCGGCGGGCAATCAGGCTTGTGCTGGCACATCATCAGACTCCGAGAACGTGAGGAGGCGGGCGGAAGCTGGCCCGGACAGGGGGTGCTCGGCCGGCCCCGGATCGGGCTGGGGGAGCCCAGGACAGAAGATCGGGGCCGACCGAGGTGCAGCTCCCCGCGGCCGGGAGCAGTCTCACCGGCCACGGGGAAGTTCAAGCGGCGAGCCAGCGCCGCGCGGTGCGCTCCAGCGGGGCGGGCAGTGCTCTGCGCAGCGCCCGCCCACGGCTGGTGCGGGCCAGTCGCACCGCGGCTTCGGAGACGCGTGACGCGCCGCGCAGCTCGACGGCCGCCCACAGCACGCGGCCGGGACCGTTCGGCCTCGACGCCATCCCCCACCGGCACGTGCTGCTGTCGAGGGACGCCAGCAGCCGGGAGGACGGCTCGTTGCTGGCGCGGTCCACCATCTCCACGGTGACGGCGTTGCCCGGAATCAAGGAGACAGTGACCTCGATCTGGACGAAGCGGGTACCCGCCACGACCACGTGACGAAGGGCTGTGATCACCACGGCGAGGAGTTCCATCTGCTCCGTGGTCAGCGCGGCTCCCCAGTGCAGCAATTGGCGCTCGACCGCATCGGTGATCTGCCTGCTGGTCCGGTCGGCGGGGAAAAACCACGTCTGGATCTGCATCATCACCGTTCTCCTTCAGTGGAGTTGCCTGCAGGTAAGCCGTTGACCTGGGGGAACCTGGTTGCCGCGCGCGCCGCGAGTTCGGTCACAGGTCCCTCACCGCCCCGAGCACCCGGGCCACGATCCGCACGTCCGCGCCGTTCCTCGGCGGCTCGGCGGCCACAGCGATGTCCGCCCAAACCGCCTTGCCGCCAACGGGTAGCAGAAAGGCGCCCCAGTCCCGGGCCAAGCCGCTCACCACGAGGAATCCCCGGCCTCCCTCCGCGCCGGGTGCGGGCGTCCGACGGATCGGCATCTGCGCACTCGCGTCGAACACCAGCACCCGCACCGCGGCGTCGCCCGTGGAATCGGCCAGCAGGTCGAGAGCGATGTCGAAGACTGGGATGCGGTCCGCCTCGCCCTTGGCATGCCGGAGGACGTTCGTCACCAACTCCGTGACGACCAGCCGCACATCCGGCCGGACACTGCGCGGCACCCCCCAGCGTTGGAGGGCCTGATCCGCCAGCGCCCGGGTGAGGCGCGGGGCCGTCTCGGTGGCTACCAGCCTCAGATGCTGGCGGTCGCGGATGGGCAGTGCCCGTGGCCGCCTCGCCGTAATGGTCATGTCCTCGACAAGTGGTGCTGTGGAAGTCCCCACTGCGCTCCTCCTCTCCGGGGTTGCCGATGCTGGGGCCAGGAAGGCTCCGCCAGCGGCTCTGTCTCATTAAGCGCCCGGCGAGGCCGAAAGTGGCGGTGCCCAAGCGGACGGATCGAGCAGTCCGCTTCAGCAGCTCGGCGGCGCACGGCCGGACCCGCGCCACCAGCGGAAACCCTCAGCGGGCTCGCACTGGAAGCGGACAGGAGCCGGTGCGAAGCGGACAGCACCCGGAGCGGCACGCTGGCGCCTCACTACGTGCCGAGTGCCGCTGAGCAGCAGCCGCATCACCGGCGAAGGGCCGCAAGCGAATCCCATGGGTCGGCCCCCTCGGTTGTGTCGGCTGCGGCCTTCGGCCGCGTTCCTGCACGTTCTGGCTTGAACCGATCACACACCGGTACCGGCCGGGGAACAATGACTTAGGGCGATCCAGGACCGATCCCATGGCTGGAGGAGGGCGCCCGTGCCTGATCAACTGCGCGAGGATATGCGCGACCACCGACGGGCCTCGGGCCTGCCCTGGTCAGCCTTCGCCCGCGAAGCCGGCTTCGCCGCGCCGTACCTGCGCAACGTGGAGAACGGCAACAGGAAGATCACGCCCGAAGTGGTAGCCGCCTACGACCGCGTGCTCCACACCGGCGGCACCTTCGCCGCCGAGCTGGCGGCGACACCCGCCGCCGGCCAGAAGGACACGGCGTGGAACAGGGACGGAGGCATCGCCGTACTGACCGACTTGGTGAACGGGAGCAATGTGGACCGCCGGAGCTTCCTGACATCCGGGATCGCACTGTCACTGTCAGCGGCCAACTGGGAGAAGGCCCTCGCCACGGGCACGCCGCCCCCATCCCCGTCAGACGATCCCGCGCAGCTCGCACGGATCGAGGGACGCCTGGATGATCTCCGCCGTCTGGACGACGAACTCGGCAGCGGAGAAGTCCACCGGCTCGCGCGCGGAGAACTCCTCTACATCGTCACCCTGATCAAGACGGGCCGCTACTCCGGCACCTCCCTGGACCGGCTGTTCAGCATGGCCGCAGAGGCGGCACGCCAGGTGGCGTGGAGCGCGTTCGACCAGGGCCGACCCGGCACAGCCCAGCGGTACTTCGACGGCTCCCTGCGCGCCTCCGCCATCGCCGACGACCCGCTCAGCGGCGCCTACGCGCTCTCCTTCGCCGCCATCCAGTGCTACTCCACCCCACACCAGGCACAGCGCGCCGTCTCGCTGCTGGAGACCGCCCGGGAGAAGGTCAAGCACACGGCCACCCCGCGGATGGAGGCCATGCTCGCCGCCCGCACCGCCCGCGCCCTGTCGAAGGCCGGCGAAGGCAAAGAGTGTGCCCGCCAACTCGCCATCGCCCGAGCGGCCCTGGACCGCGGAGTCCACGACGACGATCCCAAGACCCTGTACTGGGTCGACTACGGCGAGATCGAGATGATCGCCGGCTCCTCCGCACTACAGCTCGGCGACCCCGACGAGGCACTGCGCTGCTTCGATGCGGCCATGGGCGCCGCCTACCCCGGGGACGACGAGTACCCGCGCAGCCATGCCATCTACCTCGCACGCGCCGCCGAGGCCCACCTCGCCCGGCACGACCTGGACGCCGCTGTCGCCAGCGCACGGCACGCCGCGCGGTGCCTCGGGGTAGTGGACTCCGCCCGTTCGGCCTCCGAACTCGCCGGCCTGCGCTCCCTGCTCGCCGCCCACACCGGGCACCGAGGAGTGCGCGAGTTCCTAGAGATCGGGTAGCCCGAGGGCACCCCGGAGCTGCGCGGCGACGACCCGCTCATCCAGGGCGTGCAGAGTGCTGAAGCCCAGACGCTGCGCTGCCACAAGGTTCACCTCGCTGTCGTCGACGAACAGGCACTCCCCAGCGCGGAGGCCGAGCCTGTCGAGGACCAGCTCGAAGATCGCCGGGTCCGGCTTGCGCACTCCGTGTTCAGCCGAGAGCACCACCTCGTCGAAGGAGCCAGCGAGGTCGAAGCCGGCGTACGGGTTGTACGGCTCCTGACCGAGGCTGTTCGAGACCACGGCCGTCCGCACACCTGCGGCGCGGGCCTCCTTCGCCACCTTCAGGACGAGGTGGGCAGGGAAAGCGTCGTGCAGGTACCGGGCGAGGAGGTTCTCGGAGGCCACCCCCATCAGGGCAGCGAACCCGGCATTCCAGTCCGCCTGGCTGATCTCTCCTAGCTCCAGGCGGCGGAACAGCTCCTGCCCTCGCTCGTCGGCCCAGGCCCTCAGGAAGGTGCCCCGGCGAATCTTCTCCCGGTCCTCGAACCCCGAGATCACCTCAACCATGTTGAAGGTCAGGACCCCGAAGAAGTCGAAGACCACACCGCGGAACCTTGATGCCGTCGCCATCCTGCAAGCCTATCCAGGTGCGGCAACTGCCAACCGCTCTCTGGTGCGTCTCACCGAAACCCTCACTGCGTGGTGGGGATTGGACCGATCGCATAAGTCCGAAGTGGCTCCCTGCCTCCCGCCTGCACGGTCTAATAGTGCCGAGGCTGCTGGCCAGTCGGCTCTGGCGCCTCAGCCTGCATACGAAGGACGGGGATCGTGCCGCAGCCGAGACGACCGCTTCAACCCAACCGGTCGGCGGTGGACTGGTTCGGCGCCGAGATCAGGTATTGGCGCGAGCTGCGCGGCCTGACCCCGAAGCACCTGGGGGATTTAGTCGGCCTCAGTGCAGACGCCGTCGAGAAGATCGAGAAGGGCGACCGACTGCTCTCAGCCGAGCATGCCGGCAAGATGGACCAGGAGCTGCGCACTGGCGGCGTTCTGGCCCGGTTCCGGCCCTTCGCCAAGGCCGAAGCGGACAAACGAAGAATCGAAGCGGACAGACGGAGAATCGTCAGCCCGTCTCCCCGGCCTCGCGGCAAGCTGGACGGTAAGCAGCCGACCAGGGAGGTGACCTTGGAGGCCCATGCCTTCGCTGCATCTCCGCCAGAAGGTGGCTGGGATGATCCTCAACAGGTCTTCTCCCAGGTACGTGCCCTGACCGGTGCAACCATCATGGGTGCCGCAGAGATCGTGGACTCCTCGATCATCGCCCTGGTCGAGTCCTACGAGGCCCGAGGCCCCCAGGCACTAGCCCCGGAGGCGCGGAGCCTCCGAGCGCTCTCCCACCAACTGCTCGCCGATCGCGGCCTCGGCGCCAACGACCGCCGCGATCTTCTGCACCTGGCCGGGCGCATCTCGGCGCTGCTCGCCTACATGGCCGTCAACGCGGGTGCTCCCCTCTTGACCAGCCAGGCGTATGCGGTCGAAGCCGCGGCGCTTGCCGACGAGATCGGCGACACGAACCTCGCGGTCTGGGTGGCGGGCACTCGGTCGCTCTCCCTGTACTACGCGGGCAGCTACGCCCAGGCGGACGCTATTGCGGCGGCCGGCATCGCGCGCGCTCCGGCCAGCGCCCAGAGCATCCGGCTCCTGGTCAACGGCCGGGCACGGGCACTTGGGCGGCTACACAACCGCTACGGGGCAGAGAAGGCGATCCAGCAGGCCCTCGACCTCGCCGCGCAGCACGAACTCCCCAGTGGCCTGACATCTTGCATCGCGCTCGACGAGCCGTACTCACACGCCCGGCTGCTGGCCAACGCCGTCACAGCCCGGCTCTCGCTCGGCGACGCCGGACAGGTGAACGAACTCGCATCGCAGATCGAGGGCCTGGTGGACTCCTCCGACTCGGCCTGGAGCCGGGCGCTGGTCCGGCTCGACCAGGCGACCGCCTGCCTGGTCGGGAAGTCCCCCGACGTCGACCGGGCCATGGAGTTGGGTAGGCAAGCGCTCAGGGCAGGAGAGGCCACTCCGATCCGCTCCGTGCTTCAACGAGCGCAAGAGCTTCACCAGGCAGCTGCCCCGTGGTCCACCCACTCAGCAGTACGCGACTACGCCGCCGCCCTCACCACCTGGCGTTCCTCCCCCGCCGCCGGCCTGCTCACCACATGACGAGGATCCCGATGCCCGATCTCGCCTACCACCCGGCCGCCTTCCCCCCGAGCCCTCCCTCGGACAGCGACTCCCCCGCCGCGATCATCGCCTCGGACCAGCACGCCTTCGACCAGCTCACGCGGACCAAAGATCACTGGAGCCGCCCCGGCTGGTCCGACAAGACGAGGATCATCTACTGGCTGCTGACGTTCGATGAGGACCCGGCGCTGACGAAGTCCGCGACCGACATCCAGAGCGCGCTCGCGCCACTCGACTACGACCTGATCGACACTGCGGATCTGCACCTCACCCTGACCCGCGCCGGATCGCGAGACCAGCTCAGCGACTCTGAGATTGACAAACTTGCCAGCATCGCTGCCGGCCGCGTCGGCCCAGCCTTCGAGCTGACCGCCCACCCCCTGGCCGGCTCCGCAGGGGCCGTCCGATACTCCGTCACCCCCTGGTCGCCGGTCATCGCCCTGCACGCGACTCTCAGCATCCTGCACGACGAGCTGGAACTCCCGGGGGGAAAGCCGACTGCCCGGTTTCGGCCCCACCTCGGCGTGGCCTACAGCCGAGGCGAGGGTGTGGCGCAGCCGGTGATCGACACCGTGGCCACCCTCCGTGCGTTGCCTCCGGTCGACCTCGCCATCGCTCACGTCGACTTGGTCGAGCTGAGGCGTGAACCCGGCCGGTACGCCTGGGATCTCCTGCACCGTATTCCGATGGTGCGAGCTGAACCAACGGACGCCTGAGGTTCGGAAGGTATCGACCCCGGTCCCCTGTCGCTGAATTGTGCGGGAACGGCGGCGGGCATCAAGGGCGCTCCTTCGTCGCGTCGCTGCGCGACCAGCCTGCGGCTGGCCCTTGACTCCCGCCGCCTTGCCCCTGGAACTGCTCTCGGGGGGCCGGGGGCGTCCCCGGTCTGCGCAGGGTGGTGGCTGGCCGCCGTCGCCGTCGACTCATAAGTGATCATGGAAAAGCCCAGCTCAGAGCACCTTTACAGTTGACCATGGACCCCAGTTGCTGTAATATTGTTCTTGTTGGAGGGGATGGCACCCCCGCCAGCAAGACGAGACCACGGTGATCACGCTGGAGGAATGCGTTGACTGCAACTATCGCTGAAATCAACCCCGTTGAGACCGACGGCGGGCAGGAGTCCAGCCCGGTGAGCAAGCGCCTCATCCTGGACATTGACCCCAATGAACTCATCAGGACCAGCAATGTCCGCCCCGCTGACCTGGATGCCGAACTCGTGGAGTCCATCCGTGAGAACGGCCTGGTTCAGCCGGTCGTGGCGACACCCTATGAGGACGGGCTCGCCGTCATCCTCGGAAACCGTCGCACCGTTGCGGCGATCGAGGCCGAGCGCACCGTGGATGTGATCGTTCGCTATGACCTCGGCGCGGACGCGCTCCGCATCGTGGCGCAGCTGATCGAGAACATCCACCGCAGGGACATGACGGAAAGTCAGATCGCCGCTGCTTACGCGCAGCTGGCGATGGATCTCGGCATGAGCGAAAGCGAGATCGCCAAGAAGGTGGGCAAGAAGCGCGAGGCCGTTCGCGCCTCCCTCAAGCTTCACCAGATGCCGCAGACCACCAAGGACGCGGTGGACTCGGGCCAGATGGACTTGGAAACCGCGCTGGCTTTGGGCAGCTTCGAGAGCGACCCCAAGGCGTACAAGAGGCTCAGCGAGGCTGCCGCCCAGGGCAAGAGCAAGCTCGACTACCGGCTCAAGGAGGAGGAGAAGAAGCGCGAGCGGGACATTCAGCTTGCCGAGATGAAGGCGAAGCTGCTCAAGGATGGCGTCCAGGTGGTGCCCAAGCCCGTCGGACTGAGCTACAGCAGCGGCAAGGAGGTCCACCTCCACCAGATCGAAGGCCCGGACGGTGAGAAGTTCACCCCGGAGACCCACGCGGAGTGCCCCGGTCACGCCGCCTGCATCGAGAACTACGCCTACAGCGACCCCAAGCCGCTGTTCATCTGCCGTGACCCGAAGCGGTACGGCCACACCGTCACCTCCTACTACACCTACAAGACGCCGGAGGAGGAGGCCGCCGACGCGGCCCGGAACGAGGAGGCCAAGCGCCAGCAGGAGGAGCGGCGGCAGGCACTGGCCATCGCCCGGGAACTCCGGATGGAGGGCGTCCAGAAGCTCTGCCAGTCGAAGAAGCTGCCGAAGGGCTTGCTGCTGGCCTCGCTCGAAGTCCTCTTCGTTCTCGGTTTCGAGAGGACCGATCGGACCCGCAGTAAGGCGCTGGACTTCCTGGGGGTGGCGAAGCCGGGGGAGGACCAGGCCGAGGACTTCAAGATCAAGGTTGGCCGGATGGCCGAAGCGCGGCAGCCCCTTGCAGCGGTGGCGATGGCAGCCGCAGTGATGGAAGAAAAGATCGACCTGGTCGGCCAGGCGTGGGGCAGTGCGCACCGCCCGAACGTGATCTGGTGGTTCGAGGTGCTGGAGGGTGCCGGGTACACCCTGTGCGACCCCGAAGCCGAGCTGTTGGACACCCTCCGGGAGCAGGAGAAAAAGGCCAAGGCAGAGGAGGCCGAAGCCAATGCGGAGGAAGAGGAAGAGTGGGACGACGAGGGCGATGACGACCAGGACGCTGAGGCCAGCGCCGAGCCCGAATCTACGGGCGGTGAGGACGAGGAAGCCGCCGACGAGGGGAACGACGAGTCCGGCGAGGTGGTGAGCCTGGAGGAGCTGTACCCGGAGATTGACGAGCCGATCGCCGCATAGGGCAGCGGGCCGGGGCGCAGTCAGCGCCCCGGCCTCTCCCCGCCGCGATCACCGGCGCGCCCCGGAGGGCTCTGACCAGTGCCCTCCGGGGCGTGGCCACCGCCACCACGCTCGGAGTCGAAGTGTTCAACATCCACCCCATTCAGCCTCAGCACCCGGAACCTCCCGCGCCAAGGGTGCGCGCGGACCTCGCCGTCCAACTCCAGGGGAGCCACACCGTCGAGGCGGTGTGCATGGCCCGCAGCGTCCTGCTCGCCATGCCAGCGGCACGAATCCGGATCACCTGTCCCCAGCCCGCTTACGCCGCCTACACCGCGTGGTCTGATGCGCTCTCCCGCGCCGCGCGGGTGTTCCAGGGCGACAGCTCAGGCGGCAGCAGCCGCGTCCCCGCCGCCGGAGGCGTGACCGCCGGACACCTGCACTTCGCGGAGGAGGTGATCACCTCGGTTGACTGCCTCACCGCCGAGGCCAGCCCCACCCGCGCACCGCAGATCCGGGTACAGCTGGGCGGACTGCTGATCATCGCGGCGGACCACGCCGCCGTCATCAGCCAGGCATCCGCCTGGACCACGGCCTACGGGCACGCCGCCGGAATCTGGCCCGAACTTCCCCCGCTCGCCTCCATCGCCGCTGCGAACGCGGAAGCGCCGCCGCTTGGCGTCGCGGCTTGATCCTCAGCTTGGAGGCCCCCTTGTTCACCGTCCTCACTACCCCCGCCGGGCGCAAGCTTCACGTCTCCGTCTCCCTGGACTGGACCCGTGGAGCCGCCCTCTACCGGATCGCCGAAGTAGACGGGACGATCACCCTCGGGTGGTCGTCCGGCCACTATCGCTGCGACTGCTGCACCGAACCATCCATTGAGCTGACCTACGGGAAGCCCGGCGACAGCCCGTTCACGAGGCATTTCGAGGACCCGCCAACGGTGTTCGGCGTGACGCTCGCCGCACAAGCGGTCTACCGCGCCTCCACCATGGAGCCAAGCCGGGCCAGGGGCTGGCTCGTGGTCCGCCGTGAAGGCACCGACCACCACGACCCGGATGCCCCGGACGGCACTCGCCGCCGGACGGCAGAGATCGTCTACACCATCACGCGGCACTGGCTCGCCCAGCCGTGGGCGCGACAGCTCCACCGGGCGCACGAGCAGCGTAACGCTCCTGCCAGGCTCCGGCAGCACGCCGCCGCCATCAGGGACCTGGAGGAGAAAATCTGCCACCTCACCGCCGAGCTTGCCGA
The DNA here is from genome assembly GCF_041262645.1 of Streptacidiphilus sp. EB129. Classification (NCBI taxonomy): domain Bacteria; kingdom Bacillati; phylum Actinomycetota; class Actinomycetes; order Kitasatosporales; family Streptomycetaceae; genus Streptacidiphilus; species Streptacidiphilus sp. EB129. Next base: position 20,959 of record NZ_JBGCCS010000046.1, on the reverse strand, counting down.
GGAGCTGACAGCGGCGGAGGAGCAGGAGCGGGTCATCAGCGCTGGACCGGTCGCCCCGGTGTGGCAGCGGCCGGACGGTCTGCCCGCGACGAGCGGGCAACTGGCGGCGTAGGCCCGGCGGCAGCCGGCGCGCGGCGCGATGGCGGGGGCATCGAGCCCCCGCCATCGCGGCGCATCCGGTCGAAGACAGCCAAGGCCCGGCCGGCGGCTTTCCCGCCGACGATGCCGGGGGAGCCCAGAGGACGACGAAGGACCGATGCCCACCCTCTACGAGATCAGCGATGCCGACTCCGGCCAGCTCCGCGCCGCCACCCGGACCGGCGTGCCCGAGGCCCTGGACGCTGCATGCCTCCAGCTCTCCGCCGAGCTGGAGGCCACCGGCGAAGGCGGCAGCATGATCCGCTACCGCCTCGCCGTGCATCAGGTCACCCAGACGGCACCCGAACGTGGCGCGGCCAGCGCCTGTACTACCCCGGCGGACCCCGCCCCCCGCAGCAGCAGGAGACGTAGGAACGGACACCCCGTGACGATCGTCGGGGCACCCACTTAGCATGAGAACGGCTCTGCACCACGAGCCGGGCACGAAGGGCACCACCATGGACAACCACCACGACGACCAGGCCCAGCGCCGGGCCGCGGTCGAGTCGGTCCGCGGCTCGCTCGCAGCCGAAGGGCTGGAGACCAGCACCGCCTACGACGACGACGCCGAGCGCTACGTCAGCGGCAGCCTCACCGCCGACGAGCTTGTGGCCCGCGCTGAGCAGCGCTACCGCCGACAGGCCGAGCCTGGCGCCGAATGACGACGACCGACCCCTACCTCGACCCGAAGTCCGGCATCCTGCGGAACTCCCTCGGGATCACCGACGGCACGGAGCTGGCGGCGGCAGAGGCGGACATCACCAGCGCCAGACTCACCAGGCTGCTGGAACGGCCGATCGCCGGTACTTGGGACCTCGCCCACCTTCAGGCCCTCCACCGCGAGGTCTTCGGCAGCATCTACCCCTGGGCCGGCCAGCTGCGGACCGTGGAGATCGGCAAGGACACCAGCTTCTGCCCGGTGCAGAATATCGAGGGCTTCGCCGCGGACACCTTCCGCAAGCTGGCCGGCGCAGACCACCTGCGCGGACTGGACCAGGGCCCGTTCAGCGCGAAGGCAGCCGACCTCTACGGCGACGTCAACGCCCTGCACCCGTTCCGCGAGGGCAACGGCCGGACCCAGAGGGCGTTCCTCGGACAGCTCGCCACCGCCGCCGGATACACGATCTCCTGGTCCCGCATGGACCCGGAACGCAACCGGCTCGCCTCCGTCGCCTCCTACCTGGGGCAGGACGGTCCGCTCCGGGCGATGTTCGCCGACCTCGTGACCCCGGCGACCAGCCGAGCCCAGGAGCGGTCGGTAGCCGGCCCCGCGGTGTCGGCCGTGCAGCAGCTGGTGGAGCGCCCGCCGACGCTGAACCCCGGAACACCGAAGCCGCCGACGCACCGACTGTAGAAGCACGGATCGAGGTAGCCCAGCGCCCTGGGCTACCCTGAACGACCTACGGTCCTCCCTCGCGGAGCACCGTGGTCTCTGGCCGGTGGACACGTGCCAACGCCTCCTCGGAGGTACCCCTCGCGGGTGTGCCCACCGGCCTTTCGCATGTCGTCGCGCCTTCGGCGCGGCTGTCTTGTCGGGGCGGGTGGGGTCCGGCTGCGCCGGGCTGTCTTTTTGGGTGCCTTCGGCCCCTGTCGCGGATGGTCGGGGTGATGCGGCGGGCGTCAAGGGCGCTCCTTCGTCGCGTCGCTGCGCGACCAGCCTGCGGCCGGCCCTGGACTCCCACCGCCTCACCCCTGGCAGCGCTTTCGGGGGGCCGGGCATCCCCCGGGAAGAGCAGGCGCGGGGCCGAGCACCGTCGCCGACCGACCCACTGATGATCTTGAAACACCCCGCCTGCCAGCCCTCAATGGCTTGACGTCAAACCCCTATACATATAATATTGAGCTTATTGGGAGGGGATGGCACCCCCGACCGGCAAGACGAGACCACGGTACGCACTGGGGTGAAAATGCAAGGTCCGCGCCATATCTTCGGCCACTTCACGGCCACTCGCACGCGCTGGATGTACGACGACGAGGGCTCCCCGATCGAGGAGCCCGAGCAGATCACCGGCTGGGTGGACTGGGGCTGGAACTCCCGGCTCCTCCATGAATCCCGCAACTACGTCCGGCCGTACGTCACCCTCTCCGAGGACGACCCGGACCTCTACGGCGAGATCCGCGACGCCTTCAACCTCCTTCCAGGCGGCCCGACTTCGGAGGGCAGCAGGGGCACCTACTACGCCGCCGACACCTACAGCACCATCGACGGCGACAACTGCGATTTCAGCTACGCCCTTCACTTCACCTGCAAGTACCTCGGCCCCAAAGGCTGGGTCGAGGAGCCCTGGGAACCGGACATGTCCAAGGTTGCGGCGAACGCCTGACCCTCTGCCTCAGCGCGGCCAGCCCGCGCCCAATACCCACGAACCGACAGGGGAGAACCGCATGCCGAACGCAACCACGATCACCATCGTTGGCAACCTCACCGCCGACGTCGAACTGACCTTCACTCAGGCGGGAGTGGCCAGGGCCAAGTTCACCGTTGCCAGTGCTGAGCGGGTCTACGACCGCGCCACGCAGACCTGGAAGGACGGAGCGGTCATGTACCTCCAGTGCACCGCGTGGCGAAGCCAGGCCGAGAACGCCGCCGAGAGCCTGACCAAGGGCACCAGGGCCATGGTCGTCGGGCCTCTTCGTCAGCGCAGCTTCGAGACGAAGGAGGGGGAGAAGCGCACCGTCTTCGAGGTCGAGGTCGAAGAGGTCGGCCCCAGCCTGCGCTTCGCCACGGCCAAGGTGGTCAAGCCCGGCCGCACCGAGGGGACCGCCGCCAATGCGGGGTGGGGAACCCCCGTCACCCAGGCACCCCAGCGGACCGCCGGTAGCCCGTGGGACGTCCCGGCCATGGCCGGTGCCGGGGCGGTCAACCCCCCGTTCTAGCCGACTGCTTCGGGGGTGGCCACCGTGCCACGAACTTCCCTGGTCAGTCTATCCAGTCGATCGGAGAAACCCTTGCAGTCCATCCTCATCACCCCCAACGCCGAAAGCGCCGAACTCGTTCGCCCGAGCCTGGAGGACTACGCCAGGCGGACCGACAGCATCAGCTTCCAGATGCTGGACGACCCCGACGCCCTGGCCAGCGTCCTGAAGTCCATGATCACCGACCTGTGCCATCTGGCCGACGCCGCTGAAATCACGGGCGACCGAGAGGAATTGGTCATGCGCGCTTACCGGGAATACCGCACGGAGTGCGCTTATGAAGCACTCGACACCGACGAGTAATAACGGCGCGTGGGGGCGGATATCCCGCCCCCCACGCGCACCAGGCCGAGGGAAGGCAACCCACGGCCGATCCCACGAAACACCAACCGAAAGGCACGCCATGCAGCCCCCGAGCACCACCACCGCCCCCGATCGCCGGGAGACTCGCCCGGCTGAGTCCTGGGAGATGAACGAAGCGCACGAAGAGAACGACCGGCGCGACGTGGCGCAACTCCTCGCCGCCGCAGGCTTCCGCCGCGCAACCCTGGGTCAGTTCGCACTCACCACGGCGAGCGGCTTCTACGTCCGGACCAACCGCGCCCGCACCGAACGCTGCGGCTCCCACCAGATCAACATCCTGTTCAAGGTCCGCGACTACAACCCGGATCAGACCGCCCTGCACGCCAACTTCTGCCGCCGCTGGTCCGCCGCAATCGCGGACCACGGAGGTTGGGACGTCAACTATGACGCCGAGTACCCCGAAGGCGGAATCACCGTCACCCGCCGGTAAGCCTCCCTCCGCCCCCGGTTTCCATCGCCGGGGGCGGGCGGCGGCGGGCGCGGGGGCGGCGGCATCGAGCCGCCACCCCCGCGGCTGCCGCGCGACCCACCCCGTTGCAGCCAGGCAGACCCGCTCGCCCGATGGAGACTCCGTCCTGAAAACCCTCACGCTCAACGCCATGTACGCCGTCACCAAGGCCGCCGAAGGACAGCCGTCTCTACACGACGTCGGCCCCGTGACTCTGTCCTTGGAAGAACTGACCCGTGCCGAGCTGACCCGCGAGTGGGAGTGGCTGATAGACGGGTGCCTGCCAGGCGACCGGCACTCTCTGTGGCGCCTCACCGCTCGCGGCATCCGCGTTCACCATCCGATAGCCGGCCTCCTGGGGACGATGATCCAGACTGCCATCACCCCAATCCATGTGGAGTGGTACCACCCCGCGATGGATGACCACCTCTACGTGGGACAGGCCCAGCGCCTGCGCCACGGCGCGGCCTACATCATCGACGCCCGAAGGCACCACGGGTATCCCGTGCCCGCTGACCCGCCGCCGGCCGCCACCCCCGCATTCGAGCCGCCTGTCCGACTGGGGCCGGGTGAAGTGGCCCGCTACTGCGGCTCCTTGGCCGAACTGCGCGGCCAGCTGGTGCGCGTGAAGCACTGCGACTGCGACGAGGACTTCTGCGCTGGATACCGCGCGGAGCCCCTGGAGCCCGGCAGGGACGGGGCCGTTCACGTGCGCCGGACATCGTTCGACGCGGTGGCCGAGGGCGCTCAAGAGAGCGTCGATCTGCACCGATAGGGCTTGACTGGAAACCCCTAAAGCTATGTAGTTGTACTTTTTGGAAGGGGAGGGCAACCCCGACCGGCACCCACGAAGAACCTCCAGTGCGAAGGACCGAAGTGACCGTAACTCTTGCTGCGCGCACCCCCTCCCGCAACGCCTCCCTCGGAGAGCTCGCCGCACTCCTCCAGGACGAGCACCACCGCAAGCTGGACGTGGTGGCCCCCGCCTCCACCATCCGTGCCGAAGACGGGCGGCTGATCATCCAGGGCACCGCCCACAAGCTGAGCCCCACCGGCGTCACCACCCGCGCCGGAGCCTTCCGGCCCACCGGCGTCTGCGAAGCCGGCATCGCCGAGAAGCTGGGCATCCCCGTGGGCTACCTGCGCAAGGTCCGCACCGAGGCCCCGGAGCTGTGGGACGCCAACGTCAACGGATGGCTTGACCGCACCGACCGCTCCTTCATGATGCGCACCCTGCTCCCGGGCGACCAGGGCGAGGGCATCGCCCGCGCGATGCTCTCCACCGGCTACCGGATCATCGACAACCTGGACATCCTGACCGCGGCGCTGGACGGTGTGCGCCGCGCCGGGGTTGACGTCCGGATCGACAGCTGCGACCTCTCCGACAAGCGGATGTACGTCCGCATCATCGCCGACCAGGTCCGCGCCTACGCGCCCAAGCTGCTGCGCAACTACCGAAGCCCGTTCACCGGCGACAGGGGCGCGGACAACCCCGTCGTCTTCGCAGGCTTCGAGATCAGCAACTCCGAGACAGGGTGCGGCGCGTTCACCATCACCCCCCGCCTGGTGGTCCAGGTCTGCAACAACGGGATGACCATCACCCGGGACGCGGAGCGCAACGTCCACCTCGGCGGACGCCATGACGACGGTGTCGTGAAGTGGAGCGACGAGACGGTTGAGCGCGTGTTGAAGGTGGTCACGTCGAAGACCGCGGACGCGGTGCGGACGTTCCTGCGCGAGTCCTACGTTCAGGAGCAACTGCACCGCATCGAGTCCACGGCAGGAACGCCGATCACCAACCCCGAAGAGACGATCACCACCGTCAGCAAGGCGCTGCGCTTCAACGAGGACACCCGCGCCGCCCTGTTCAACCACTTCATCGCCGGTGCCGACGTCACGGCCGGGGGAGTGCTGCACGCGGTCACCTCCGTGGCGCAGACCCTGCCCGACACCGACGAGGCCCACGACCTTGAGGCCCAGGGACTGCGCGCCATGGAGCTGGCAGCGGCTGCCTGACCTTTCCGGCGGCGGCACCTCGCAGTGCCGCCGCCGAGCAGCCGGCCCGAGCGTCGTTGCCGGGCCGCGCGCCGGTCGGGCGGGGATCGACCCCGCCCGACCGGCCAACCCCGCGGGCCGTCCGGAGGGTAACCGGGCGCACCCGCGCGACACCCACGAAGACCACCCTGCGGAGCGTCACGTGACCCCCATGATCAACCTTCTGCACAGCCCCCTGGCGATGCCAGCCGATCAGCCCCTGACCGTCGTCTACTACGAGCACCTTGAGCTCTCCACCGGCGTCGCCTACCGCGCCCACGTCCACCGCAGCGGCCAACAGCTCGGCGTCATCGAGAGCTGCGGCACCGGTGAGTCGCAGTTCCTCCCGGCTGCCCTTGAGAGCTACGACTTCAAGGACTTCCGCACCTTCGTGGCCAGCTGCCTCTTCAAGGGCGAGTCGGCCACCGACCAGCAGGTGCACGAAGCGCTGATCGACGAGTACGAGGTCTCTCTCGCCATCGCGGCTGCGGCCGAGCGGGGCAGGCTGCTCGCCCGCGAGGTCACCGACGGATTCAGCACGACCCTGACCACCGTGCCCCGGGCACTCCACCCGCACGGTCACGATGAGGCAGCAGCCCAGCTCGCCCGCCTGTCGCACCGGTCATGGGAGATGTGGACGGGATACCGCTGGCAACGGCTCCCGCAGACACAGCCCGCCTGACCGGCCGCGGCGCGGGTGAGGCCGCATCGAGCGGCCCCACCCGCGACCCGCCACCGCCGCGCCGCCACCGAGCAGTGGCGAGCACAGCACCACCGCACTGACGCCGGAGGGCAACCGGCCGAGGCGCGCACCCACGACGGCACCGCCGAGGAGCAACCGCACCATGTCCAGCCACAGCTGGGAACACTCCCGAACCCCCGACCACCAGGACCCGCTGCCGGTCCGCATCCCCTACCGGCACCTGTCCGCGATTGCGGTCATCGACTGGCACGACTACAACGGCGAGCCCCTGGCCCGCTTCTACGCCCGCCACGGCCACCCGCACGTCGTCATCCCCACCGTCGCCGAATACCTGATGACCTGCCGCCAGCAGGAGTCAGACCCGGAGCCCGACGAGTTCGAGACCTTCGCCCAGATCCTCGGACTTCGCATGGACGAGACCGGGACCAGCCGCCGAGACCTCCCCAGCAGCACCCGCTACTACTACCGGCTCGTTGCTCACTGCGACTTCGCCACGCAGCCGGCCGACCCCCTCCACTGGCACGATCCGCAGCGCGGTCTCCAGGTGATCGCGCAGCGCCGCACCGACGGAGACCACCGCAGCGGCTCCGGCGACCGCACCCCCTGGCTGACCGTGCGGACCCTGACCACCCTCAGCGCGGTGCTGGCCGACGCCGCAGACCAGTTGCGCCGCCTCGCCGCCGTCCAGCCCAGCAACAGCGAAGAGGCCAGCCGCACGCTGTTGAAGCACGCCGACCTGATCGTCCAGGCTGCCTGCTTCACCGAGCTGGCCCGCACGCTCGGTCCGCGCCGGTGACGACCACCAGCAGCACCCACGCGGCACCGCCTGACGGCAGGGCACCGCGGAGCGAGGAGGCCACGGCCACCATCGTGGCCAGCGTCCTCGGTCTCTGCGCGTTCTCGGTCTCCTTCACCCACGTGCAGACCGTGGCGGTGCAGTCCGGCCAGGGCGGGTGGGTCGCCGACGCCATCGCCGCCAGCGTCGAGCTGATGGCCACCGCCGCCATCACCGAGATCCGCCGCCGCCGCCGGCGCGGCCAGCCGACCGGCTGGCCGCGCGGCGTCCTCGTTCTCGGCGTCGGCATGAGCCTGGCCAGCAACCTCGCCACGGCCCAGCCCACAATCTGGGGATGCGTGATGGCCGCCTGGCCGCAGATCGCGTTCCTCGCCGTTGCCGCCCTGATCGAGACCCGGACGGAGCCCGTACGGACCGGCCCCGTACGGACGGAGCCCGAACGCACCGGCCCCGTACGCACCGAGCCCGTACGCACCGAGCCCGTACGCACCGAGCCCGTACAGCGGCGCGGTGCCCCCGGTTCCTCCGCTGTGCCGCGCCAGCCGCGTACGGCGAGCGAAGGCGTACGGGGGGCGGACGACGGCCGCAGCGAACAGGGTGGCGACCGCAGGGCAGGCACCGCGGGGCGCCCCAGCCGCGTCGAGGTCGTGCAGATGCTGCACGCCGAGATCACCGCTGATAAGGACTGGGCGCCGGACTACGCGGAGCTGACCCTCACTACCGGCTACGGCCGGTCGTGGTGCGAGAAGCGCGTCGGCGAGGCACGGCGGGCCGTCGAGGACGCTCGCACCCAGCCGTTTGCGGAGGCGATCCGGACCGAGCCACCCACGGGCACCCAGCCGTCCGGCGATGAGCACCAGGACGCCGGAGCGCTCGCATCGGTCACCACCATCTCCAGCACACCCAAGCCGGCGCGAAGCACCATGCAGCCACCCTCGCCCGGCAGCACACGACAGAAGGCACTAGCATGATCGTTTCATCAACCATCGCCCGCAGGAGAAGGCTGCGCGGCTATGACCACCTGGTGTTCAGCCTCTCCGGAGGCAAGGACGGACTCGCCGCACTGGACCGAGGCGTCGCCCTCGCCGACGACGCCGGGGTGCTGGACCGCGTCGTCGCCCTTCACTGCGATCTCGGGTCCGCAGAGTGGGAGGGCGCCGCGGACCTTGCCCGTGCTCAGGCCGAGCACTACGGCGTCGCCTTCGAGGTCCGCCGCCGCGAGCAGGGGACGCTGCTGGACATGGTGCGCCACCGCGGCATGTGGATGAGCCCTCGGGCTAGGTATTGCACCAGCGCGATGAAGCGGGACGTGGCCAGGAAGTTCTACACCGAGCTCGCCCGCAGCACTCCCACACCTGGCCGACCGGCCCGGTTGCTGACCGCACTCGGCATCCGCGCGGAGGAGAGCCGTGCCCGAGCACAGCGGCCGGTGCTGGCGGTGGACCGCACGGTGAGCAACAGCCGGAAGGAGGTGACCGTCTGGCACCCAGTGCTTCGCTACAGCACTGACCAGGTCTGGCAGGCCATCCGGCGCAGCGGCGCACCCTCGCACCCCGCCTACGCCCACGTCAGCCGCCTCTCCTGCCGGCTGTGCCCTCTCGCCTCACGCCGAGACCTGCTGGTCTCCGCCCGACTGAACCCCGAGCTGGCGGCCGAGTACGCCCAGGTCGAGGACGAGATCGGCCACCGCTTCCGCAACGACTGGACCATGGCCCGGATCATCGAGGAGGCGCATGAGCTGCCGCCGGAGGCGCTGACCCGGGAGCACCCGCTCGCGGCCTACGGCTCCGGCGGGACCCTCCGGTTCGAGGTCGGGTGCGCGGCGTGAGCGGCATGCCGGTCGCCCTCAGCTTCGGTATGGGCATCGACAGCGCCGCCATCCTGGCGCGCTGGCTGGTCGAGCCGGCCAGCCGCACCTTCCCGCTGGAGCAGCTGACCGTGGTCACCGCCATGACCGGGGACGAGCCGGACGTCACCCGGAAGCTCATGGAGCGGCATCTCCTGCCGCTGATGCGCGAGCACCAGGTCCGCTACGTTCAGCTCGCCCGCGCGTCCCAGGCAGGCGGGCACGTCATCCTGGACGACTCCCGCGCACCCCAGCGAATGATCATGCGCGGGCCTTGGCGACTGTCCGACGAGCTGATGGCGAGCGGCACCGTTCCCCAGGTCGCCGCGAAGCGGCGCCTGTGCAGCTGGCGGGCGAAGGGCGACGTGCTTGACCGCTGGTATGCCGCGGAGTTCCGCGGCCAGCCGTTCCGCCACGTCCTCGGCTTCGCCGCCGAGGAGGCCCGGCGCGCGCTCCGGGATCAGGACTACGCCACCGCGAACCGGCGGCCCGAGTACCCGCTGATCACCGACTGGTCATGGGACCGCGAGGACTGCGACGCCTACCTCCACGCGCTGTTCGGCCAGCGCTGGTCTCGCTCGGCCTGCGGCTACTGCCCCTTCTCAGCGAGCCGGCGCGGCTTGCCCGAGCTGGTGGAACGCTGGCGGGCCGAACCGGACGTCGGCGCCCTCGCCCTGGCCCTGGAGCACACCGCCCTCGCCCTCAACCCGCGCTCGCGTCTCTTCGGGAAGCTCTCGGCACGCCAGGTGGTGCAGGACCACGGCCTCGCCGACGTCCAGCGCCGGTTCGAGCGCCGCCTCGACCACCCCGGCCAGCAGTGGACGCTCTACGACGTGCGCCGGATCATCCACCCGCGCCGCGACGACCCGACCAGCAAGGGAGCGGCCTGGCGCTCGGTCGGCATCCACCACACCGGCAGCCGCCGGGAAGCGGACGAGGCGATGAGCTGGCTGGCCCGCAAGGCGGGCGTGCCGGTAACAACCGACCAGTACGGCATCCGGCGGGCCGAAGTCGTCGCCCGCGGAGCGGTCTTCCCCGCCGTCGAGCACTGCCTCGCGGTGGCCCCGGCCGGGGCGGTGCCGAAGCAGCGCGCGGGGTTCGAGGTCTGGTGGGACAGGCTGCTCTCGGAGCAGCAGCAAGCGCCCCGCAGCGGCTTCGCGCTGACCATCGCCGCATAGCGGCTTCACGACGATGACGGCGACCGGCGGCACGTCCCCCGAGGGGGTCGTGCCGGCCTCAAGGACCGGCTGGGCAAGCCGCCGGTCGCCTCCCACGAGGACACCAGCAGGTGCGATCTCGCACCGGCTAAATTAGCCCATGACGCAGGTGCCCCGCGGCGGGAACCTGACCAGCTGCATCAGTCCGAAGACGACGATCTCCGGGATGCGGGTCATCCGTCGCACGTTGCGCTTCGCCACCAGCCCCGAGGAGACCGATCACCATGTCCGCCGAGACCCCGCCAGCGCCCACCACGGCGCGCCTGGACGGGCTCCCCGACGAGATCACCGCGCAGGAGATCGCTGGAGCCCGCGGCGTGTCCGTCGCCACCGTGCGGAACTGGATGAAGCTCCCCGGGTGGCCCGACTCGGTCGGAAAGCGCGGCAAGGCCGTTCTGTACCCCAACGCTGCCGTCGCTCAGGTGCTGGCCGACAACGAAGCCGGCCGCATCGACACCAGCGGGCTCGGCGACGACCCCGCCGAGCTGGTCACGCTGCCCACCATTGCCGAGCGCACGGGACTGCCCCAAGGGACCGTCAGCGCCTACCCCGCTCTCTACGGCGCCAGCAACGACCCCTTCCCCGCAGGCGACTCCCTGGGCCGCCGCCGGGTGGGCGACGTGGCGGCCTGGCTCTCCCGCCGCACGACCCTCGGAGGCATCCGCCCGGTGGCCGCCGCCCTCGGCAAGAGCACCGCCCCGGCCGCATCCAAGACCAAGATCACCGAAGGCGATATCGACATCAACGGCGTCCAAGAGGAGACCGGGCTCGGGCGCGAGGCCGCCAAGTCCCTTCTGCGCCGGACCGAGCTCGCCGCCATGTCCACCGGCAAGGTCGGGCGCAACAGGATCTGGCCCCGCGCGGCGCTGCTCGCGGAGCTCAAGCAGCTGGGCTACACCCTCCGCAGCGAGAAGCCCGCCAGACTCACGGCCGCGGAACGTGCCTGGCTCAGCGAGCCGCGCAGCGCCAGCGAACTCGCCGAGCACTACAGCGTCACCATCGGGGCCATCACCCACCGTCTGCAACGCGCACGCGACGCCGACGCTCAGGTGCCGGAGCCGGTGGACCCCACCGCGGCCGTCAAGAAGTACGACCCCGCCGAGTTCGACGGTTTCTGGAAGCGCTGAGCCTATCCGGGCCGAGCGCAGATGTGCCGATGCCCGGCACCAGGATCACCTGGTGCCGGGCATCGGCACATCCACACCCAAGGTCCTCAGCCCAGCGGCTACGGCGGGTCCGTCGCGGCCCCGGCCGGAACGCCTGCCGCATCGACGGCGGCGACCACGGCCGGCCCGGTGCCGGTCGCGGCCTCCGCTGGCTCGGACGCCTGGTTCGCCACCCGCTCGGTCGCCGGATTCCTCTCCGCCTCCGCCTCCGCCTCCGCCTCCGCCGTCGCCAGCGCGCCGCGCACGTCCGACAACGTCAGCCCCGTCAGCGCCGCGATCTGATCACGCGGTTCCCCCAGACCGACCAGCAGCCGCAGTGCGCGCCGCGCCTCCGCCTCCGGCTTCGCCGTAGCGGCCTCCGCCTCCGCGAGGATCTGCGCCGCCTTCGCCTGCGCCCGCGTCCGCAGTTCCTCCGCTCGCGTCGTCCCCTCGAACCAGTCGGCGAGCGCCGACTCCACCATCTGCTCGTGCGCTAGACGCAGGGCATCCCGCCGCGCCTTGGCTTCCTGTGCTGCCTTTAGCGCCGCCGACCGCGACGCGGAAATTCGTCCACTCATGCGCAGCACCATAACCGTAGAAGCCCAGGTGGAAAAGCCTCTATATCGCCTCTAGAGAAACGACGAGAAATGATGAGAAGTAATGAGACGTGAGCTGCTAAAGAATCTTCGCAGCCGCTCACGTAGACCGTCTGAGCTGCGCATAGTTTAGCCGGATCAAGCCAGCCAGACACCTCTTGCAGATATTCTGAGCATGGCCCGCTGCGCGGATATAAGCTGCTCCCATGACACGATCGGGAGCAGTGGAAAAGGCGGCGCGAATAGCGTCGTCCCCTCGCTGTATCCCGGCTGGATTGAACCGGCGGTGGTCGCGTTGATGACCATCCACAAGCTCACCAGTGGGACGGGCTACACCTACCTGACGCGGCAGGTCGCGGGCGGCGACGTGCAGCGTGAGCGGGGCCAGTCGGCTGCCGACTACTACACCGCGAAGGGCAACCCTCCGGGCATCTGGGTCGGCTCCGGTGCCCCGCTGCTGGATCTGGCCGGGCAGACCGTGACCGAGGAGCAGATGAAGCACCTCTACGGCTTGGGCCAGCACCCGGACGCGTCGCGGATCATCGCCGCGTACCTGGAGGCGAACGTCACCGCCAGCATGGACAAGGAGCAGCGGGAGAAGGTCGTCGCCGCCGCGGTGAAGTCCGCGACCCTGGGCCGGCCGCTCCCCGAGTACAAGGCCCTGGCCTCGTTCGAGTCTCGCGTCGCCGAGCGGCTGGAGGTGTTGCAGAAGCAGGCCAAGCGCGCGCCGACCACCGCGGAGGTGGGCAAGGTCAAGCGGGAGGAGTCCGCGCGCCAGCGCGCGGCGGTGGCCGGCTTCGACGTGGTCTTCGCGCCGGTGAAGTCCGCAGCCCTGGTGTGGGCGCTGGATGAGCGCGAGGAGGTCCGCTCAGCCGTGCGCCAGGCGCACGAAGCCGCGAGGGACGCCGCGATGGAGCTGCTGGAGGAGCATGCCGCGTTCACCCGCACCGGCTCTACCGGGCAGGCGCAGATCGAGACGAAGGGCTTGATCGCCGCCCAATTCGACCACTTCGACAGCCGCGCCGGCGACCCGAACCTGCACACCCACGTCGCCGTCTCCAGCAAGGTGATGGGTGTGGATGGGAAGTGGCGGGCACTGGACGCCCGCGCCCTCTATGCGACCACCGTGGCGGCCTCCGAGTTCTACAACACCCGCTTCGAGACCGAGCTGACCGCCCGCCTTGGCGTCACCTTCGAGGCCCGCGAGACCACCGGCAAGAAGCAGCCGGTGCGCGAGATCACCGGCGTCCCCACCGAGTTCATCACCCACTTCTCCGCGCGCCGCACCGAGATCGAAGCGCGCTACGAGCAGCTGCTGCGCACCTACCGGGCCGACCACGGCCGCGACCCGTCGAAGGCGGTCGCGCACAAGCTGGCGCGGCAGGCCAACTTGGACACCCGCGAGGGCAAGAAGGCCGCCCGATCCCTGGCCGAGATGCGCGCCGACTGGACCCGCAGCCTCACCGAGGCCCAGGGCCCCAACGCCGTTCAGCAGCTCATGGCAGCCGTCCCCAACCCCGCCCAGCCCGCAGAGTCGGCCACCGCCGTAGAGCACGACTTCGTCGCCCTCGCGGACCGGGTGATCGCTGCGGTGGGGGAGGAGCGGGCGGTGTGGACGGTGTGGAACGTGCGTGCTCAGGCCGAGCGCCTGGTGCGCGAACTCGCCCCCGCCGACCGCGAGCAGCACGACGCCTGGACGGCAGCGGTCGTCGCCGCGGCACTGGCTCCGCAGCGCAGCGTGGTCGTCACCGCGCCTGCCCTGATCGCCGAGCCCGCCGAGCTCCAGCGCTCCGACGGCACGTCGGTGTTCGAGCAGCACGCCGGCCTGCGCTACACCTCGCAGGCCGTGCTGGACGCCGAACGGCGCGTCGTCACCGCAGCCCTGACCGCCACCGCGGTCGGTCTGTCCGGGCCGTTCGTCTCGGCCGCCATTGACGGCTTCGAGAGCCGCGGCAAGAGCCTGGACGAGGGACAGCGCGCCCTGGTCGCAGGCTTCGCCACCGACCCCCGGATGGTCGTGCTGGGCCTTGGCCCCGGCGGCTCCGGCGAGACCACGGCGATGCAGGCGTACGTCCACGTCGCCGCCCAGGCCGGGCAGCGCGTCATCCCGTTGGCCACTTCCGCGGCAGCCGCCGCCGTGCTGGCCAAGGACCTCGGCCGTCCGGCGGAGAACCTGCACAAGTTCCTGTGGGAGTACACCCACGGCCCCGCCGCGAACGCCCTGCGCAGCGGCGGCACCGTGCCCCGCAGCCGCGCCTCGTTCGTCCTTCGCCCCGGTGACGTGGTGCTGGTGGACGAGGCCGGCATGGCGGGCACCTTCAACGTCGATGCCCTGGTGAAGTACGCCGCCGCCCGCGGCGCGGTGGTACGGCTGCTGGGCGACTACCGCCAGCTGTCCTCGGTGGAGGCGGGCGGCATCCTGCGACAGATCCACCACGAGGCCGGCGCCTACGAGCTGACCCACCTGCACCGCTTCAACAACAAGGACGAGGCCGCCGCCACCCTCAAGCTGCGCGTCGGCGACGGGGCCGGTCTCGACTTCTACGAGAACAACGAGCGCATCGTCGGCGGGTCGCGGCAGGCGATGGTCGATGCCGCCTACCAGGGTTGGCGCACCGACATGCTGGCCGGGAAGACCACCCTGATCAGCACCGCCACCAACACCGACGTCACCGCCCTGTCCGCCCGCGCCCGCGAGGACCGCGTGGCCGCCGGCCAGGTCGAGGCCGACGGCGTGCTCCTGGCCGACGGCAACCGTGCCGGACGCGGCGACTGGATCGTAACCCGCGACAACAACCGCAAGATCACCACCAACCGGGGCCGAGACTTCGTGAAGAACGGCGACGCCTGGGAGGTCGTCAAGCGCCACGACGACGGCTCGCTCAAGGTCCGCCATCTCGAACACCGAGGCCGCCTCACGCTGCCCGCCGACTACGTGGCCGCCAACGTCCAGCTGCTCTACGCCTCCACCGTGATGCGCTCCCAAGGCGGCACCGTGGACACCGCCCACCCGCTGGTCGCCGAGGATATGACCCGCGAGCAGCTGTACGTCCAGCTCTCCCGCGCCCGCGAGATGACCACCGTCTACACCGTCACCCATGAACTGATGGCGTTCGACACCGACGAGCAGATGGACGCCACCCGCCACGACCCCGACACCTTCGCCGCCCGCGAGGTGCTGGAACGCGTCCTGGCCCGCGAAGGCGCCCAGCACTCGGCCACCGACACCATCAAGGAGGCCCAGGAGGAAGCCGGTTCGCTGTCCACCCTGGTCCCGCGCTACGACCACGCCACCGACACCCTCACCCGCCAGCACTACGCCCAGCTCACCACCACCGTCCTGGGCCCCGACCTCGGCCAGGCCATCACCGCGGACCCCGCCTTCAGCGCGGTCGCCCGCGCCCTTCGTACAGCCCAGGGCGACGGCTGGCAGGCCGAGCAACTGCTCGCCGCCGCCGCCCGACAGGGCGACCTGACCACCGCCGACTCACCCGCCCAGCTTCTCGTCTGGCGTATCAACCACCACACCGACGAGCACCACCAGGCCCCCGCCCACCTCCACCAGCCCACCGCAGCCGACGCCACCCGCTACGCCGCACTGCTGGGTCTGAACAGCACCACCTTCAACCCTCAGACCGCGACGACCACGCCGTTCGCGCTGCGGACCGTCGCGGCCTCCGGCACCACGCCCGCCGGCCACCCCTACGTCTCCGCCACCGATCTGGACCGGTACGCCGCTGCTGCCGCCGAACGGGCCGGAACCATCGCAGCGACCGTCACCGAGCACCGCGACTGGCCCCAGCTCGCCGCCGTCCTGGTCGCCGCCCACCAGGCCGGGCATGACACCAACCTGCTGCTCGACACCGCCCACGCCCGCACCACCCGCAGCGACAACCCCCTGCACGACCTCACCACCCAGACCAGCGAACTCGCCGTCCAGCGCGGCATCCCTGCCACCGAGCACCGCGTCCCGGCGGCCCTGCGCCACCAGGCCGCAGCCCACCACGCCCTGGTCGACGACCTCGCCGAGCAAGTCCGCACCGAAGCTGCCTGGCCCGCCCTCACCGCAGCGCTCCGCCGCGCTGAGACCGCTGGCCACCGACCCGACCAGCTGCTGCGCCAGGCCGTCGAATCCCGCCCCATCGACAGCGCGGACAGCGTCAGCCTGCTCCTGGCCTGGCGCATCAACCGCTACCTCGCCACCGCCCCCACCCCCGGCACCGACCAGCGCACGACCGACCGCCAGGCCGAGCAGTGGCGCACCCTGGCCTGGACCCTCAAGGCCGCCGAGGTCAGCGGCAGCGACCTCACCGACGCCTTCGTCAATTCCAGCGGCACGGGCCAGGCGGAGCAGGCGCTCCAGCACGCCAGCGCCCTCCAGGAAGCCAGCGCTGCCGTGCGCCAGGACCTGCCCGGCTGGGTGACTGCGCCGCAGCAGAACACCGCCATGGACCCGGCCCACCGCACCTACCTGGACGACCGAGCCCAGCTCATCGCCGACCGGATGACCGCCCTCGCCGAGCGCGTCACCACCACCCGCCCCGACTGGAGCCAGAGTCTGGGCGACGCCCCCGCCGACCCGACCGCCCGCGCCACCTGGACCCGGCACCTGGCCACCATCGCCGCCTACCGAGACCAGTACCAGGTCACCGACAACAACCCCGCCCAGCCTGCCGGCCCCTACATCGAACAAGGCCGCGCCGGACACACCGCCTACTGGGCAGCCGCCGCCTCCGCCCTCGCCGCCAGCAACCTCGCCCGCACCGGCACCGCACCCAGCAGCACCACGCCGACGCCCGACGACACCGCCCGCGGCCAGCTCGCGGCGGACGTCTTCCAGACCCTCACACCCCAGCAGCAGCAGACCGTCATCGACGACATCGCCACCCGCACCGGCGCCACCTGGCTCCAGCACGCCCCGGTCACCGAAAACGCTGCCCTGCGCTTCGTCACCGTCGTGGACCCGCTGACCACCGTGATGACCGAACGCGGCCACCTCGCCTCGGAGAGCCGTCCGAAGAACGCGCCGACCGTAGCCCCGGAAACCACCGAAGCCTCCCCGGCGGCTGAGCCGAGCCTTGCTGAGCGGCGCCGCGCGGGCCGCGCCGCCGAGCGCGCTGCTCACCGTGAGCAGGTCCAGGCTCGCAATGGCCGAACTGCCCGAAGCTCCTCCCCGGTCCGCCGCGCCGCCCAGCCGCAGCAGCCGGCCGAGCGTCCCGACCGCCGACCCGAGCAGCAGCAGCCCCAGGTCCAGCAGCCGCCGCGCCAGTGCCCGGACCAGCAAGGACCGCGCATCCGGTAGCCCGGAACTAGCGGATGAATCGACTGGGGCCTTCCGCGTGGAGGTATGGAAGTGCGTCGGACAGTGGCACGCCCAACTCGCACGGGCCTCTCCGACCACAAGTTCGAAGCGCGGGTCGATCGACTGCACCGAGGCTTCCGCGTTCGTCGCCAGGGACTTCGCCCCCCGAGCACGGCGCATGCGACTAGGGCCAGGACGAAGGCCAGGGGATCTTGCGACCGCGCAAGATGTGGTTGGTGCTAGAGCAGCCGCCGGACGCATGGATTCGCTAACGTGGCGCTATCGCACAATCGGCCCATTCTGAAGGGGAGCACGTTGGACGCTGGCGCGTTGGGAGTCGTGTTCGTCCACGGGATTAAGTCGTCGGCCGCCACGTGGGACGCTGTTCGTGAATCACTTGCCCAGACCGAGGACTTGGCCGATCTGGAGCCGCAGCCGCCATTCGAGTATGCGACGGGCGTGTTCGGCAACAAGCCGGTGCGAATGAAGAATCCCCTGAGCCTGAGCGACGCCCTGCGGGTGCTACCGTCCTTGGACACCATCGCCGACAGCCTAGTGTCGTACCTCGACACCGAGGCGGCGGAGTTCGAGCGCCTGGTCCTGGTCGGCCACAGCATGGGCGGCCTAGTTATTCAGCGCTTCCTCGCCCGCATGCTCTCTCGCGGCCGCGGTACCGATCTGGCGCGCATCCGCAGAGTCGTCTTGTTGGCCTGCCCCAACCAAGGCTCCGACCTTGCTCTCGTCTTGCGTAAGCGATACCGCTTGCGCAACCCACAGGAGAAGGCGCTGCGTCCATTCGACGAGCCTGTGACCGACGCGCGCGCGGTCGTACTCGCGCAGATCGTCAACGCCCACGCTGTCACGGCGAACAGCTGCCCCATCCCCTTCTCCGTCTATGCAGGCACCGATGACGGGGTGGTCTCCGCCGCTTCCGCCCGTAGCAGCTTCCCCAACGCAGCCGCCCTACCAGGCAACCACTTCACCATCCTCAACAATCAGCGAACGTTCAACACCCTCCAGCGGCTTCTGCGCGAGGCCGCCCAAAGCGAGCCATCCCAGACGGCGGATGCCAACTCCTCCACGGACCTGAACAGGCGCGACGTGCCTGTCCATCTTCCTGCTCCGCCGATTGAAGTCCGACTCAAGCCGGAGATCGACACGGCGAGTAATCTCCTTCGGTTGCGTGTCCTGAACCGCGGCGAACTCGGACGCTTCCGGGTCGCGGTCATTGATGCAAGGGACGAGGACGGAAACTGGGCTGGCCCTCGAAGTTGGCCCGTTCCCTGGCTGGAGGATGGTTCGGTCGGTGCCAAGGACGTGCCAAAATTCTGTGCGCCATTGCTCAACCTAGCCCGTTTCGACTTCCTCGGGCTCCAGCAGGACCTGGACGGGACCAAGTGGTTGAACGGAGATCACTGGGCCTTCCCATCGCTTCCGCAACCAGTGGCGTTCAGCTATTCGCCCGTCGGACGCTGGTCGGACCTGGACACCCAGTACATCGTCCTGACGTTGCGCGTCATCAGGGACAAGCCAGAGGGCCACGTCGATGTCCAATTCAAGATCGGTGCCGATGGATCCCGGCTGTACTGCCGCGAGCTGCCCGAGGAAGCGGAGCGGAACGAGGCCGGGCCTGAACCCGCGTCCATGCCGGAGCCGTCGCCTGCGTTGACCAACCGCTGGCGCCATACCTCTGACGGTTCCAAGGTCCCGGCTCTCATGAACCTGACGCACAGCAGTATGTCCCATCCCGGATATGGTGGCCGGCAGTGGGATGAGGTGCCGCCATCGGTCAGGGTTGGCATGCTCATCGGCTGCCAGGACATCAACCAATTCTGCAGCGGCACCGAGCTTCGGGCGAAGTTGACTGCTTTTCTCGACTCAGTACCCGTGCGCGAGCTCCTTGGTTCGCTCACTCATGTCCCGGCAGACGCAGCCTGGACGAATCTGGCGGGCCATGGGCTGCTGGCTCTTGAGGCTGCTCTGACGACTGGCGACGATCCGTTGGAAGGCGCGCCGGTTGCCTCTGCGCTCTTCCTGCCGCCGACTACTCGGGCCATCTCTGGGCGCGCCGAGCGGACAGCGGCTCTGATCCTCTACATCGAGCCGCGAACGGCCAGCGGCCAGGTACCTCCGGCCGCAGGGCTCAAGGAGTGGTACCGACGCTTCAGCCTTGGCTTGGCTGTTCCAGGCGTCTTCGCCGACTTCCTTTCCAATGAAATTGGATTGGGCACCTTCGACACCCCTCCGGCTCAGTGCGGAGTCTGGCTCGACTCTCACCAGCCACTGACGACCATGGTAGACACCGACGGACTACGAATGCTGCCAGGATCAGCCCCATCGAACCAGTTCATCGGCTGGGCATACGCAGATCCGGACGGCAAGTTCTCCGATGGAATCGCCTACGACATGATGGTTCAAATGTGCGAATACCATCTGCACCTGGATGACTTCGAGTCAGCACTGCCGGAGCACCGCGGGTAGTGGTCGGCATCGTCTCGGAATCCCGCCACTCCACCGTGCGCGCCGTGTGTTGCGATTGGAGGGTCGGTGTAGAGGTGCGCGTCCTGGCCGAGTCTACTGTAACGCTCTTGGAAGTGGCCGGCCTTGGTGGCGACCTGGCTCCAGACCATGCCCAGGGAGCGCTTCTCGGACGAACCCCGGTGGAGGGTGAGCGGGACTGTGGGTGCCGTCAGCGTGGTGGGGTGTCGTTGTGCGAGAATACGGCCCCCACGTGAAGCGTGTGTTGACTCACGGTGCGACACGGGCACCGTCGAAACGGGGTAGTCGTGGCGATGGCAATGTGCCCGATTTGCAGCGACGACGAGGACGTTGAGGTGGTACGGGTCCTCGACAGCGGGCGTCGGCTGGTCCGGCATCGGTGCGGTCAACAGTGGGAGCACGGGGAGCCTGTAGACCCGAAGAGGGCGTCGGCTCAGTCCTTCGACTCCCTCAGGGCCCGCTTCCCGAGAGCTGAGGACGTGCACCCCGAACGGCTGGATCGGGTGGCTCGACTGAAGGCGCAGTACCTGACCACCAGGCCGGGCTTCGACCCTGCAGTGGCGGCCTACTGGGAGAGGTACCAGAAGGTGTTCTCTCGGGAGGGACTGTGGGCGTGCAACCCGAGGGATCTCAAGGACTTCGCCAACACCATTGTCGGGGCTCACCCCGGCAACCAGTCGACGTTCAACTCCAGTTGGAACGACATAGGTGACGCTGCGGCTGCTGAGTCGACCCGCCGGACGGTGGAGTATCTGCTGCGCGGGCCTGAGGATGTGCCGTGTGAAGACCGCCTTGAACAGTTGCTGAGCGGCACCAAGCCGTTCGCCATGTCCGGATTCAAGGAGGCTCTGCTGACGAAGGGGGGCTTCACCCCGGATGGTGGACACGGGTTTGTGTGGTTATGCGGCGAGTGTCAGGGTAGCTGATTGGCGCTGCTCGTAGGCGACGGGGCTGAG
>NZ_JBGCCS010000045.1:0-46895 GCF_041262645.1 Streptacidiphilus sp. EB129 | reverse complement strand
GCGAGCGCGTTCTACAACAACCCGCTCGCGATCGAGGACCACGTCGACTTCACCGCCGCCGCGATCAAGGCCGTGGCCGACAGCGGCGCGCGGACCTTCGAGGCCACCGCGGAGGCGGAAGGCGCCTGGGGCACCATGACCGACGGCCTGCTGAACCTGACCCTGCTGCCCAAGGCCAAGAACTCCTACTACATGGGCGCCAACATCCCCGGCAAACCCCGCGCGGCGTTCATCTTCCTGGGCGGCGCACCGCTCTACCGGGCGATCTGCCAGGACGTCAGGGCGAGCGGCTTCGGCGGCTTCGCCATCGACGACGATCCCACACCGGTCCCCCCGATCGTCCAGCTCGACCCCGCAGACGCGCTCGCCCGAGCCCAGGCCGATGAACTGAGCTGAGCCCTGGAGGATTGGCCCGCCCACCCCGGAGCGCGCTAGGCGGGACGGGGTACGACGGCGAGCTGGCGGGACTGGGCGACCAGGCGGCCGGCCGAGTCCCAGACCTCGGCGTCCTCCTCCAGGAAGCCTCCGGCCAGGTTGCGGGTGGAGTGGACCACACGCAGCCAGCCGGGGGCCGGGCGGCTGCGGAGGTGGACGGTGAGTTCCAGGGTGGGCGTCCAGCCGAACAGGCCCAGGTCGAAGGTGACCGGCGGCAGCGCGTCCACGGCGAGCAGCAGCATCAGCGGGTCGGGCTCGCGGCCGTCCGCGAGCCGCAGCCAGCCCTGGATCCGGCCCTCCCCCGAGGGCTCGCCCAGGGCCCAGCCCACGCTCCGCGGGTCGAGCCGCAGGTCCAGCCGCTCCAGCAGTGCGGCCTGGTCCAGGAAGTCCGGCGGCGCGAGTCTGCTGCTGACGCACTGGTCCGGCGGCGGCAGCTGCGGCGGAGTGGCGCTGGTGCGCACCTCGCCGACGGCCTTGTCCAGGTCGCCGTAACTGGCGAGCACCCGCAGCCGCTCCACCGGCTTCCCGTCCTCGTCCCGCTGCAGCATCGTGGCCGCGCCGGTGGTGACGGTGCGTCCGCTGCGGATGGCCTCGGTACGGATCTCGGCGGCGCCCTGGCGGGCCGGCGAGACGTAGTACGCGCTGATCGACAGCGGGTCGGTGTGGCCGTTGGCCGGTGCCAGTTCCTGCCGCAGCGCGTTGGCGGCCACCGCGAGCAGCAGGCCGCCGTTGATGCCGCCGCCGATCCGCCAGCCGCCGTCCAGCACCGCGTCGTAGACCGACGGGTGCCCGGCGCTCGGCGTGACGGCCGTCCCCCGGTCGAACTCGGACGCCTGCTCCACCGCTGCGGTCATGACGGAACCACCCCTCAACAAGTTACTTATCAGTAGCTAACTGTACTCCCGCTTCCCCCTTCATGGTCACCCTGGTATCTGTTCCTTCCATGAGCGTTCACGATCCGTACGGACTCGGCGACCGCGTCGCCGTCGTCACCGGAGCAGGCAGCGGCATCGGCCGCGCCACGGCGCAGGTGCTGGCGGCAGCCGGGGCGTTCGTGGTCTGCGCCGACATCAACGGCGCCGCCGCGCGGGCGACCGCCGAGGGCATCGGCAAGGCCGCGACGGCCACCGGCCTGGACGTCAGCGACCGAGCCCCGGTGTTCGCCCTGATCGAGGGCACCGCGGCCGAGCACGGGCGGCTGGACATCCTCTGCAACGTGGCCGGGATCATCCGCACCGGACGGGTGGTCGACGTGCCCGAGGCGGACCTGGACGCCGTCTGGGACGTCAACTTCAAGGGGACCTTCCACGGCTGCCAGGCCGCCGCGCGGATCATGTGCGAACAGGGCGGGGGCAGCATCGTGAACACCGCGTCGAGCGCGGTGGACACCGCCACGCCGGAGATCATGAGCTACTCGGTGTCCAAGGCCGCCGTGGTCCAGCTGACCAAGAACCTGGCCACCGAGGTCGGCCCGTTCGGGGTGCGGGTCAACGCGGTGGCACCGGGTCTGGTGCGCACCGCGATGACCGCACGGCACTACCTGCTGCCGGACGGCAGCATCGACGAGGCCGCCCGCGCCGCCGCCGAGAAGCCGCTGCGGCGGATCTCCCCGCTGGGGCTGATCGGCGAGCCCGAGGACATCGCCTACGCCGTCCGCTACCTGGTCAGCGACGCCGCCCGGTTCGTGACCGGGCAGATCCTGCGGCCCAACGGCGGCGCGGCGATGCCCTGGTGACAGCACCCTGCCGAGTGACTGCGGCCGGGTCGGTTCAGCGGCCGCGCAGGCTGCGGTAGCGGTCGGCGAGGGCGGCGGTGGACGAGTCCAGCGCCTCCCGTCCGGTGCCCTGCACCAGCACCGGCTCGATCTTCCTCGCCAGCACCTTGCCCAGCTCCACGCCCCACTGGTCGAAGGAGTCGATGTTCCAGATCGCGCCCTGGACGAACACCTTGTGCTCGTAGAGGGCGATCAGCTGGCCCAGCACCGACGGCGTGAGCTCCTCGGCCAGGACGGTCGTGGTCGGGTGGTTGCCCTTGAAGGTCTTGTGCGGCACCAGCTCGGCCGGGACGCCCTCCGCCCTGACCTCCTCCGGGGTCTTCCCGAAGGCCAGCGCCTGGCCCTGCGCGAACAGGTTCGCCATCAGCAGGTCGTGCTGCGCGACCAGGCCCGGGTGCAGCTCGACCAGGTCGGCCACCGGCTTGGCGAAGCCCAGCAGGTCGGCCGGGATCACCTTGGTGCCCTGGTGGATCAGCTGGTAGTAGGCGTGCTGCCCGTTGGTGCCCGGCGTGCCCCAGACCACCGGGCCGGTCTGCCAGCGCACCGGCTGCCCGTCGCGGTCCACCGACTTGCCGTTGGACTCCATGTCCAGCTGCTGCAGGTAGGCGGTGAACTTGGACAGGTAGTGCGAGTATGGCAGCACCGCGTGCGTCTGGGCGTCGAAGAACGCCCCGTACCAGACCCCGAGCAGGCCCATCAGCAGCGGCACGTTCTGCTCCGGCGGGGCGGTGCGGAAGTGCTCGTCCACCAGGTGGAAGCCGTCCAGCATCTCGCGGAAGCGGTCCGGGCCGATGGCGATCATCAGCGACAGGCCGATTGCCGAGTCGTAGGAGTAACGGCCGCCCACCCAGTCCCAGAACTCGAACATGTTGGCCACGTCGATACCGAAGTCCGAGACCGCGACACCGTTGGTGGACAGCGCGACGAAGTGCCTGGCCACCGCCTCCTGGCCGCTGCGCAGCCCGGTCATCAGCCAGTCGCGGGCCGAGGTGGCGTTGGTGATGGTCTCGATGGTGGTGAAGGTCTTGGAGGCGACGATGAACAGCGTCTCGGCCGGGTCCAGGTCCCGCACCGCCTCGTGCAGGTCGGCGCCGTCCACGTTGGAGACGAAACGCACGGTCAGACCGCGGTCGGAGAAGGAGCGCAGCGCCTCGTAGGCCATCGCCGGGCCCAGGTCCGAGCCGCCGATGCCGATGTTGACGACGTTGCGGATCCGCTTGCCGGTGTGGCCGGTCCACTCCCCCGAGCGGATCCGGTCCGCGAAGCCGGCCATCTTGTCGAGCACCCGGTGCACGGCGGGGACCACGTTCTCGCCGTCGACCTCGATCACCGCGTCACGCGGGGCGCGCAGTGCGGTGTGCAGCACGGCCCGGTTCTCGGTGATGTTGATCTTCTCGCCGCGGAACATCGCCTCCCGCAGCTCCGCCACACCCCGGGCGGCGGCGAGTTCCCGCAGCAGGCCCAGGGTCTCGTCGGTCACCAGGTGCTTGGAGTAGTCCAGGTAGAGATCGCCCACCTGCAGGGTGTAGCGCGAGCCGCGGGTGGGGTCGTCGGCGAACAGCTCCCGCAGATGCACCTCCCCCAGCTGCGCCCGGTGCTTGCCCAGCTCCGCCCACTCGGGCGAACGGTCCAGCGGAAGCCTGTCGGCCCGGGTTCCCTCGGACATCGCGTCCACTCCATCCTGAAGATGATCGGTACGCATCCGAGCCTATCCTCGCTCGCCGCCGGGCGAGGGCCAAGCGCAGCCCTGCCGTAAGGCAACGTCAGGTCGCCACACCTGAGGCCTCGTCGGCTCAGGGGGCGTCGGCGGGCACGGGTGCGACCGGGACGTCCAGCCGGACCGCGAAGCCGCCCTCGGGGGTGGGCCCCGCCGTCAGCGTCCCGCCGAGCAGGGTGGCCCGCTCGCGCAGGCCCACGATGCCGTGACCGCCACCGGGCAGGTCGGACAGGTCCGACCAGGACCGGACCTCGGCGGGCGGCCCGTTCACCACGGACACCCGCAACCGCTCCTCCTCGGCCCGCACGCTCACCCGCGTCGTCGCACCCGGCGCGTGCTTGCGGACGTTGGTCAGCGCCTCCTGGACGGTGCGGTAGGCGGCCCGCTCCACCGGCTCGGGCAGGAACCCGGCGATCGGCTCGGCCATCCACTCGGCCATCGCCAGGCTGGCGTCCACCTCCGACTCGGCGACCAGGCGCTGCAGGTCGGACAGCCGCGGCTGCGGTACCAGCTCGGTCGGCCCGGCCCCGGCGGCCCGCAGCACCAGGATCATGCTGCGCAGTTCCTCCAGCGTGGCCACCGCCAGCCCGCGCAGGGTGGCCGCGGTCTCCCGCACCGCCGGGTCGGCGGCGGTCACCTGCAGCGCCCCGGCCTGCACCGCGATCAGCCCGGCCTGGTGCGAGACCACGTCGTGCATCTCCCGCGCGATCCGGGCCCGCTCGCGGGCCAGCACCGTCTCGGCGTGCAGCTCGCGTTCCTGGTCCCGCAGCACGGCCAGCTCGGCGATCCGGGCGGACAGCGCCTCCCGGGTCTGCACCAGCAGCCCCAGCGCCGCCGGACCGCTGGCGATCAGCACCGCGTAGACCAGGTGCTGGGCGATGTCGCTGGCCGACTCCTTGGCGAAGTCGGTGATCGGCCAGGGCACGAAGGCCCCTATGCCGACCATGCCGGCGGCGACCCAGGCCTGCCACGGCGGCCGGCGGGTGGACGCGACCGCGTACAGCGCCGCCATCGCGGCCACCATGGCGGTCCCGGCGTAGAGGCCGGGCAGGACCGCCAGCAGCACCAGCCGGGGGAACCTGCGGCGCAGCAGCAGCGCCGCGCCGGCGATCAGCGAGGCGGTGAAGGTCCAGTCCCGGGGCCCGGGGAAGTTCAGCAGCGCGTCCACGGTGGCGGCGGCCACCAGGACCAGGGTGACGCCGATGCTGCGCAGCCTGGCGAGGGCGGTCATTCGACCAGCCCCGCGCGCTCGGCGAGCACCGCCGCCTGGATCCGGTTGGCCACCCCGAGTTTGGTGAGCACGGCGCTGACGTAGTCCTTCACGGTGGCGGCGCCGAGGTGCATCCGGGCGCCGATCTCGATGTTCGACAGTCCCTGGCCGAGATGCGCCAGCACCTGCCGCTCGCGCTCGCTGAGGCTGTCCAGGGCCGCTCCGGCCCGCTGGTCACGGCCCCGTCCGCTGCTGCGCAGCCGCCGCAGCACCGGCGCGGACAGGCATCCGGCCCCGGTCGCCACCGCGCGGACCGAGCGGGCCAGGGTGTCCGGCTCGGTGTCCTTGAGCAGGAAACCGCCGGCGCCGAGGCGCAGCGCCTGGTCCAGGTACTCGTCGGTGTCGAAGGTGGTCAGCATGGCGACCTCGGGGGCGTCGGGCAGCTCCCGCAGCCGGCGCAGGACGGTCAGCCCGTCGATGTCCGGCATCCGCACGTCCAGCAGCACCACGTGCGGGCGGTGCTTGCGGACCACCGCCAGGGTCTCCACGCCGGAGCAGGTGGCGACCACGTCGATGTCCGGGGCGGTGCCGAGGATCATCGCGAGGCCCGACCGGATCAGCGCCTCGTCGTCGACCACGACCACGCGCAGCACAGCGTCGACCCGCTCGACACCGTGGTCGAACGGATCGGCGGGGGCGGAGGCTTCGGTAGGCACCACGGGGGCTAGTTCCAGACTCTGACCAGGGAGATCGGGGTGAACCCCAGAGCGCGACCGTACCCCAGAGCGGAACGACGGGCGAATTCCGGACGTACACCGCCGAGCATCACGCAGACCCCCGTTCGGTGGGTGGATCACCCCTGGTCGGGGGTGCAACGGCCGTTCGAGTACGACCATGATGAGCCACTGGCGTGCTCTGCGCGCGCGGCGGCGGGCACTACGGGGGGGTGCCCGCCCGCCGCACCCCTCGCACCGGCAGGAGCCCGAGGCACGCGGACGAGGGGCCGAGGCGCCGGACGAGCGCCCAGGCCGCGCGGGCGAGTGGCCCGGGGGGCAGGCGAATTCCCTCACCACCGGCTACAAGCGCGTACACCGCCCGCCACAGCACGAAGTCCCCCCGGCAGAGCCGGGGGGACTTCGTTGCTACCTGGAGGTGTCAGGC
Source organism: Streptacidiphilus sp. EB129 (assembly GCF_041262645.1). Classification (NCBI taxonomy): domain Bacteria; kingdom Bacillati; phylum Actinomycetota; class Actinomycetes; order Kitasatosporales; family Streptomycetaceae; genus Streptacidiphilus; species Streptacidiphilus sp. EB129. Next base: position 40,598 of record NZ_JBGCCS010000045.1, on the reverse strand, counting down.
GGCGCGGGGCGGGCGGCCGGGACGGTCACCCGCGGGCCGACGGGGACGACGTCCGCGCCCGCCGGCGTTGCCGCCACCGGCGCTGTTGCCGCCGCCGCGCGGACCCCGGGAGGACTGCGCGGGCACCGCGGGCGCGGGCGGGGCGATGACCACGGGGACGCCGCTGGGCTTGCGGGCGCCGGTGATCCGCGAGAGCTCGGCGTCGCCGCCGGCCCGGACCCGGTCGTTGTTGGGGGTGATGCCGGCGTCGGCCATCAGCCGGGCCATCTCCCGGCGCTGGTTGGCCAGCACCAGGGTGACCACGGTGCCGGACTCGCCGGCCCGCGCGGTACGGCCGCCGCGGTGCAGGTAGTCCTTGTGGTCGGTGGGCGGGTCCACGTTCACGACCAGGTCGAGGTTGTCCACGTGGATGCCACGCGCGGCGACGTTGGTCGCCACCAGCGCGGTGATGTGGCCTTCCTTGAACTGCTCCAGCACCCGGTTCCGCTGCGGCTGCGACTTCCCGCCGTGCAGCGAGGCCGCCCGCACGCCGTTGGCGAGCAGCTCCTTGGCCAGCTTGTCGGTGGCGTGCTTGGTGTCCATGAACATGATCACGCGGCCCTCACGGGCGGCGATCTCCACGGCCACGGCCCGCTTGTCGGTGTCCGCGACATAGAGCACGTGGTGCTCCATGGTGGTCACCGCACCGGCCGAGGGGTCGACCGAGTGGGTCACCGGGTCGGTCAGGAAGCGGCGGACCAGGCGGTCGACGTTGCGGTCCAGGGTGGCCGAGAACAGCATCGTCTGGCCGTCCGGGCGGACCTGCTCCAGCAGCGCGGTGACCTGGGGCAGGAAGCCCATGTCGGCCATCTGGTCGGCCTCGTCCAGCACGGTGATCGCGACCCGGTCCAGCCGGGCGTCGCCGCGGTCGATCAGGTCCTTGAGGCGACCGGGTGTGGCGATCAGCACCTCGGCGCCACGGCGCAGCGCACCGGCCTGACGGCCGATCGACATCCCGCCGACCACCGTGGTCAGCCGAAGGTTCACCGCGGTGGCGTAGGGGGTGAGCGCGTCGGTGACCTGCTGCGCCAGCTCGCGGGTCGGCACCAGCACCAGGGCCAGCGGGCACTTGGGCTCGGCGCGGCGGCCGGCGGTACGGGCCAGCAGCGCCAGGCCGAAGGCGAGGGTCTTGCCGGAGCCGGTACGGCCGCGGCCGAGCACGTCGCGCCCGGCCAGAGTGTTGGGGAGGGTGGCCGCCTGGATCGGGAACGGCTCAACGACACCCTCGCGGGCCAGCGTCGCCAGCAGGCCCTTGGGCATGTCCAGCTCGTCGAACCGGGCGACGGCGGGCAGCGCCGGGGTGGTGCTCACGGGCATCTCGAACTCGCCCTGGGGGGCGGTGGTGGGGCGACGGCGCGGCGCGCCGCCCTGTCCCCCACGACCGCGGAACTGCGACTGGCCCGCGCCACCGGCGCTCCGGCCGCTCGTCCCGGTGGGACGACCGAAGCGCGTGGTGGGGCGGGGATCATTGGAACGGCTGGTGCGATGGTTCATACAGAACCTTCCTCATAGCGGCACGCTTCGAGGAGAGCTCCGCAGCGCAGGGCGCGGAGGTTCGCACAAACGAGCCAGGGGGGCGGAGAGACTTCTCCGCAGTGAGCGGGTGGCCATGCCAGCAGACTGCTCGCAGGCAAAACTCTGCAGGCCCAGCGTGTGAACGCCGGGCCTACAGAGTTCAAGTAGCGGGGACAGGATTTGAACCTGCGACCTCTGGGTTATGAGCCCAGCGAGCTACCGAGCTGCTCCACCCCGCGTCGGTTCCTCAACTCTAGCAGAGCGTGCGGATCATCGTGTCGGTCGTGGCCGCCGGGCAGCGATCGGGCCCCGCCGGCCACGCCCACCGAATCGAACCCGGTGACGTCGGGCCCCCTGTCATCGGCAGCCCCGCACGCTAGGGTCGGCCCGTGGCCGAACTGACTCTCGCCGAGGTGGACCTGCTGGCCGCCGAGGCCCATGCCGGGCAGACCGACAAGGCCGGAGTGCCGTACGTCACGCATGTGCGTGCCGTCTCCCGTGGGCTCGCCCCGTTCGGCGTCGGCCTGCAGATGGCGGGACTGCTGCACGACGCGCTGGAGGACACCGCGCTGACGGAGCGCCGACTGCTGGACGCGGGCGTCCCCGCCACGGTCGTCGCCACCGTACTGCGGGTCAGCAACCGGCCGGGTGTCCCCTACCAGGACATGATCACCGGCATCGCGACCGACCACGCCGCCACCCTGCTCAAGATCTCCGACAACGCCCACAACAGCCTGGCGTCCCGCGCCGCCGTCCTGACCGCCGAGCAGCGCGGCCGGTTTGCCGCCAAGTACGCGGCCGCGCGCCGGGTGCTGTGGCCGGCGGCGGCCCGGGACGATGTCGCGGTGATCCTACGGATCGTCAACCCCGCTCTGCTCAGCGAACTCTGAGACTTCCGGACCGCGATGGGCCACTGGACGGAGAAGTGATTGGCATCAGTAGCATGGTGCCCGCCGTTCAGGTGATGCGGCATTCAGCGAAGGGGAGGACGGCGCCGATGAGTGACACCTGGGACTGGGGCACCAGCTCGGACGGGGACCGCGCGCCGAGCACCGACCTGCGCACCGACATCCCGCACCCGGCCCGGATGTACGACTACTACCTCGGCGGCAAGGACAACTTCGCCGCCGACCGGGCCGCCGCCGCCAAGGTGGTGGAGCTGCTCCCCAGCGCCCCGGCCGGTTCCCGGGCCAACCGGCGCTTCCTCGGCCGGGCCGTACGCTTCGCGGCCGAGCTGGGTATCCGCCAGTTCCTCGACATCGGCACCGGAATCCCGGCGTCCAACAACACCCACGAGGTGGCCCAGGCCTCCGCGCCGGACTCCCGCGTGGTCTACGTGGACAACGACCCCATCGTGCTGGCGCACGCGCGGGCCCTGCTGCAGGGCACCCCGCAGGGCCGCACCGCCTACGTGGACGCGGACTTCCGCTCCCCGGGGTCGATCCTGGACGCCCCGCAGACCAAGGAACTGCTGGACTTCTCCCAGCCGGTGGCCCTGCTCTCGGTCGCGCTGCTGCACTTCTTCCCGGACAGCACGGACCCCTTCGCACTGCTCGACCAGTACAAGTCGGTGCTCGCGCCGGGCAGTGTGCTGATTCTCACGCACGGCACCGGTGAGCTGATGTCGCCGGAGGTCGCCCGCTCCATCGAGGCCGTCTACACCGCCTCCGGGCTGAACATCACCTCGCGCGGAAAGGCCGAGGTGCTGCGCTTCTTCGACGGGATGGAGCTGGTCGAGCCGGGCGTCGTCCCGGTGCACGAGTGGCGCCCGGACGGGCACGAGGACGACCGGACGATGACCCGCGAGGAGATCGCCGGCTACGCCGGGGTCGCCGTCAGACGCGGCTGACCGGGGCTGTCAGCCGCGGCCGAAGCAGCCGAAACAGCTCGTAGGACACCTATCAATGCTGGTCAGGGGATCGAGTCCGAATCTTGACCAAGGCGGTGAGTGTCAGCTGGAACCGGATGCGTAGGGTTACGAGTCTCGAAAGATGTTGGAAATCAGATGAAGTGACGTGGGCGGAGCTAAGGCGTGGGTCGGATCAAGAACGGCATAGGTATCGCACTGCTGGCGGGCGCGGTGCTGGCGGGGGCCACTGGCTGTGGCGGCAGCGCCTCGGCGAAGGCAGCCAACAGCGGCAGCGGCTCCGTGGCGAGTGCCAGCAGCAGTGCGAGCGCTTCGGACGGGGCGAGCACCAGCGCGAGCCCGACTCCGTCGCCCACACCGACGCATCCGGCGGGGCCGCCACTGCAGCTCGACTCCATCACCCCCGCGGACGGCTCGACCGTCGGCGTGGCGATGCCCATATCCATCGTCTTCTCGCACCCGGTGGCCACCTCGGCCCGGGCCGCGGTGGAGACGGCGCTGAAGGTCACCACCGCACCCGCCACCACCGGCAGCTGGCACTGGTATACCGGCGGCCAGCGGGTCGACTGGCGCCCGCAGAACTTCTGGGCCTCCGGCACCAAGGTGACCGTGGACGCCGCGCTGAACAACGTCGGCGACGGCAACGGCCGCTACGGCACCCATGACTACACCCACAGCTTCACCATCGGCGCGGACGTGGAGACCAAGGTCAGCGTCCCCGGCCACACCATGACGGTGACCCGCAACGGCGCGGTGGTGCGGACCATGGCGATCGACGCCGGCAGCGCCACCTTCCCGTCCTGGGACGGCACCATGGCGGTGATCGACAAGTCCGCGGAGGTGCACATGACCTCCTGCAGCGTCGGCATCAGCTGTGACAAGAACAGCCCGAACTTCTACGACCTGACCCTGCCGTGGGACGTGCACCTCACCGACTCGGGCACCTACGTGCACTTCTCGACGGGCGACCCGCAGCCGGGCCACAGCGAGGGCACGCATGGCTGCGTGCACCTGTCCCTGTCGAACTCGCAGTGGTTCTACAACTACGTGGAGCAGGGTGACCCGGTCACCATCACCGGCTCCCCGCGCGGCAACGCCGACCCGGACAACGGCTACGCGGCGTTCAACCTGAGCTGGGCCCAGTGGACCGCCGGCAGCGCGCTGCCGCACTGATCCCGGCCACGCCCGCCCCGGAGGGGCGCGGATAGGCGCACGCACGACACCGCCCGCTGCGGGGGCGCGAGGCCCAGCCTCGCGCCCCCGTAGTCCGTTTTCGGCGGCGGTTCAGCGGATCTGGGTGACGTGCGCGTCCCCGCTGACGAGTTCGAGGGTCAGCCCGATCGTGTGCGGGGCGTGCAGCAGCTCCGCCAGCACCGCCGCTACGTCCGCGCGCGGGACGCTGCCGGTGCCGGTGTGCTCGGCGAGGAAGACCATGCCGGTGCCGGGCTCGTCGGTGAGAGCGCCGGGGCGCAGGATCGTCCAGTCCAGTTCCTTGCGGGCCGAGACGTCCGCGTCCGCCGCACCCTTGGCACGCAGGTAGGCCGCGAACACCGGGTCGGTACCGGGACCCGGCTCGCTGCCCGCGCCCATGGAGGAGACCACCACGAAGCGCCGGACGCCGGCCTGCTCCGCGGCGTCCGCGAGCAGCACGGCGGCCGCGCGGTCCACCGTGTCCTTCCGGTCCGCGCCGCTGCCGGGTCCGGCCCCGGCGGCGAAGACCGCCGCGTCCGCGCCCTGCAGTACGTCGGCGACCTGGTCCACCGAGGCCGACTCCAGGTCCAGCACGACGGGCTCCGCGCCCGCCGCACGCAGGTCCTGCTGTTGCTCGGCGCGGCGGATCAGCCCGACCGGCGTGTCGCCGCGGGCCGCGAGCAGCCGTTCGAGGTGGAGGGCGATCTGACCGTGTCCGCCTGCGATGACAATGCGCATACTGCCGATCGTGTCATGCGTGGCCGAGCGGCGCGAGCGTTCGGCACGCCGTCAGGCGACCTTCAGCCCCAGCGCGGTGGCGATGACGGCGGCCTGGCCGAGGTCGATGACGGCCCCGCGCAGCTCGACCGTCAGCGGGTCCAGCGAGGACAGGTCGCTGCCGCGCAGGTCGGCCCCGCTGAGCTTGGACCTGTGCAGCATCGAGCCGGACAGATCGGTCCGTATCACCGTGGCCCGCTCCAGCCGGGCCCCGGTCAGGTCGGCCTCCCGCATCCGGACGCCCTCGAACCCGGCCTGACGCAGGTCGGCCCCGGGCAGGCCGACGAAGGACCAGTCCCCACCGGTGACCTGGAACAGTGTGAAGCTCGACTCCTGGAACAGGCTGCCGACCAGCTTGCAGTCGGTGAACCGGGTGTCGAAGAAGACGCACCGCCGAAAGGTGCAGTTGGTGAAGGCCGAGCCCTGGTGCCGGGACGCGTTGAACTGCACCCCGCTGAAGGTGCACTCGTCGAAGAGCGCGCCCTTGGTGGTCACCTCCGTCCAGTCGGTGTCGACGAAGGAGTGGCGGGTGAAGGTCTGCCCCGCGAGGTCCCGGGCGTACCAGTCCTCACCCCGGACCACCCGCTGCGGATCGGGGATCGGAGCCTTGGACGATGTGGGGTCGATGTTGGCACGCGCACGTTCGACGGTCATGACGCCAGTCAACACCCGGGGTCTGACAACGCGAAGGTCCGCCGGTAGTCCATCGGCGTCACCCCGACCGCGCGGCGGAAGTGGTGCCGCAGCAGCGGGGCCGTGCCGAAGCCGCAGACGCGCGCGATCTCGTCGATGCCCATCGCGGACTCCTCCAGCAGCCGCCGCGCGTGCAGCACCCGCTGGGTGGAGATCCACCGCTGCGGGGTGGTCCCGGTCTCGGCCGCGAAGCGGCGGGCCAGGGTGCGGGTCGACAGCTGGGCCCGGCGGGCCAGCGAGGCCACCGAGTGCTCGCTGTCGAGGTGGTCCACCATCCAGGTCAGCAGCGGTTCCAAGCTCTCGGCCTCGCAGTCGGGCATCGGCGCGGCGACGAACTGGCGCTGCCCGCCGTCGCGTTGCGGGGGGACGACCATCCGGCGGGCGATGGCTGTGGCGGGCCCCGAGCCCAGCTCGCGACGGACCAGGTGCAGGCAGGCGTCGATGCCCGACGCCGTTCCGGCGCTGGTGATGATGTCACCGTCGTCGACGAACAGCACGTCGGGGTCCAGCACCGCGGCCGGGAACCGCTGGGCGAACTCGTCGACATGGCGCCAGTGGGTGGTGCAGCGGCGGCCGTCCAGCAGTCCGGTCGCGCCGAGCAGGAAAGCCCCGCTGCAGACGGTGAGCAGGGTCGCGCCCCGGGCCGAGGCCGTCCGTACCGCGTCCAGCACGGCCGGCGGGTACTCGTCCCGGATGGCGTAGGCGGGGATGGCGACCAGATCGGCCTCCGCGAGTACGTCCAGCCCGTGGTCGGGGACGATGTCGGCGCCCACGGTCAGCCGCAGGCGCTCGCCGGGCCGTTCGGCGCAGACCAGGAAGTCGAACGGCGGCACACCGTCCTCGGTGCGGTCGATCCCGAAGACTTCGCAGACCACGCCGAACTCGAAGGGGGCGACCCCGTCGATCAGGACGGTGGCGACGGTTCTCAGCATGCCGCCAGAGTAGCTGGCAGGATTTTGTCGCACCAGGGCACAGCTGCCACTTATGGCAGGAAGTTGTGTGGAGAAGAATTACTGCCATGACAACGACACTGATCGCCCTGGTCCTGATCGGCCTCCTCGCCCTCGCCCTTGAGCGCAACCACCGCCGCCAGCCGCCCGGCCCCCGGTCGCCCCTCGCCGGAAGCAGCGACATCCCCGACCGCGACACACAGCGGGTGCGCGCCGAACTCGCCTACCCGGCCGAGGACATCCGCAGCACGTCCAGCACCAGCACCGCCACCGCCCAGGAGCCGAAGAGCAGGAAGGCGCCGACGCCCGCGCCGCTGCGCCGGCCCGGCGCCGCCGGCCTCACCAGGTAGAGCGCGCACACGGGGGTGAGGATCGCCGCCCCGACCACCCCGGCCGCCGGCGCGAACAGCCCCACCGTCGCGAGCACCGCGCCGAGCAGCTTCACCGGAGCGAACACCCGGGTCGCCAGCGACGGCGGATAGCCCGTGAAGGTGGTGAACATCGGCATGGTGCGGCCGGTCCACAGATTGATCGGCGCCATCACGAACTCGGCCACCAGCAGGACCGTCAGGATCCACACGGCAATCGTCACTGGAGCGGAAACCCTCCCTCGGAAGACCTGATCGGACGGGTGCGCGGACCACACCGACGGCGAGGCTACGGCAGACTGCCACCATGACGCCGGAGATTCTCAAAGCCGCCTGCCTCGCCCTGAACGGGGCCGTCGAGACCTTCCCCTTCGACTCCGAGACCTCGGTCTTCAAGGTCGGCGGGAAGATGTTCGCGATCAGCGCCCTGGACGGCGCCCCGCTGAGCGTCAGCCTCAAGTGCGAACCGGAGCTGGCACTTCAGCTGCGCGAGGCGCACCCGGAGATCACCGGCGGCTGGCACCTCAACAAGCGCCACTGGAACACGGTCGCCCTGAGCGGCTCACTGCCCGACAGGCAGGTGCTCGAAATGATCGAGGACTCCTACGACCTGATCGTCGCCAAGCTGCCGCGCGCGGAGCGGCTGAAGCTCGACTGGCGCGGAGAGGCCAAGGCCTGACCCTGCCGGAGGCATGCGGAAGCCGGCGATGGCTGCCCACCCCCGGTATTGACAAGGAGATATGTCGACCCGTCAGCCCCGCCGGGACACCGCGCGTCCCAATCCGTCGTGTCGCGCCCGGCTGCGGGACCCCGGCACCGATCGGCAGCCGCGCGACACCGGCCCCGATCGGCGGCCGCTCGGGACAGCGGGCCCGGTCGGTCAGACCGGCTGCAGCGGCTGGTGCGGCTCAGCGGGCAGCTCGACGCGGATCGGGTCGCCCGGACGGACCTCGCCGCCCTGCAGCACCACGCCCATGACCCCGCTCTTGCGGACCACGGTGCCCTCCTCGTCGCGACCGAGGACGGCCTTCATCAGGCCGGGCTGGAAATCGTTGATCTGGCCGCAGGGGTTGCGCAGCCCGGTCACCTCGACCACGGCCTCCGCACCCAGATGCAGCCTGGCCCCGCACGGCAGGCCCAGCAGGTCGACGCCGACAGTGGTGACGTTCTCCCCCAGCTCGCCCGCCGCGACGGTGAACCCCGCCTCGCGCAGCTCCTCGTGGAGCTCGCTGTGGATCAGATGCACCTGCCGGAGGTTCGGCTGGGTGGGATCCTGCGCCACCCGGAACAGGTGCTGCACGGTCTCCCCGAAGTGCGAGTCCCCCTCCACCCCCAGCCCCGCGAGCAGCCGGATGGACTCCGCGTTCGGCTTGCTGAACTCATGCACCGGACTGAGGCTGACCGCCGACACCGCGCCGCTCACCTGCGTCTCCTCCCCGCAGCGACCCCCTGCCGCCAACCCGACCACTGTACCCGTCCGGCCCTGCACCGCCCCGGCGCGCCTGCCCGCGCTCCCGGGGGTCGGACTCCCCTCGTTCGAGGGTGCGGGGCAGTCGGTGCCATGCTGGGCCGCGTAACGAACGAGGGAGAACAGTGAGCGCACGTTTTCAGGAGCTCGACTGGCGTCGGACGCCGTTGGGGGAGATCGCGCTGCGACGGCGGTGGTATGCCGACGTGGGCAAGGACGTCTACGAGATCAAGCTCAACGACGAGTACCTGATGTCCAGTCTCTTCACCGTCGCCGAGGTGGAGCTCGGTCGCCTGGCGCTCAAGGAGTTGGCCGGGACTACGGACCTCGACGTCGTCGTCGGCGGGCTGGGGCTGGGCTGCACCGCACAGGCGGTGCTGGAGAGCGCGGACGTCCGGTCGCTCGTGGTCATCGACGCGCTCGGCGCGGTGATCGAATGGCACCGGCGCGATCTGATTCCGTCCGGGGTGGCCGCCGATCCGCGCTGCCGGCTGGTCGAGGGTGACTTCTTCGCGATGGCGCAGTCGCCCGAGGGGCTTGACCCCGAGGTCGCCGACCGGCGCTTCCACGCGATCGTCGTGGACATCGACCATTCGCCGCGCCATCTGCTGCACCCCGGCAACGCCTCCTTCTACGAGCCCGCGGGGCTGCGGCGGCTCAGCGAACAGCTGCACCCCGGCGGGGTGTTCGCACTCTGGTCCAACGACTCGCCGGACCAGGAGTTCACGGACACCCTGGCAGGGATCTTCGCCGAGGTACGGGCCGAGGTCGTCACCTTCGACAACCCGCTCCAGCACCGCGAGGCGGCCAACACCGTCTACCTCGCCAGGACGGCACCGGCCGGGTAGCCACAGGCAGATCCCGGCCGGGGCCACCGGGCTCAGAGCAGGGTCTGCCAGTAGTACCAGAAGCGGTTCAGGATCAGCAGGGCGATCAGCAGGTACCAGAGGGCCGGGACCACCCAGTGGTACGGGGCGAGTGCGGACCGCCGCCATTTCGGCAGGTTGTGCAGGGTGGTGTACCAGAACAGCGCGATCACCGACAGCCAGACCGCGACGCAGTACGGGCAGACCGCGCCGATCCGGTACAGGCACTGGAACATCAGCCAGTGCACGAACACGATGCCGAGCGTCGCCCCGGCCTGGAGGCCGAGCCAGAACCAGCGGCGGAAGCCGGCGCCGGCCAGGACCGCCGCGCCGACGGTCAGCACGACGGCGAAACCGGCCACCCCCAACAGCGAGTTGGCGAAGCCGAAGACCGAGGCCTGGCTGGTGCGCATCACCGAGCCGCAGCTGATCACCGGGTTGAGGTTGCAGCTGGGGACGTAGCCGGGGTTCTGCAGCAGCCGGAGCTTGTCCAGCGTCAGGGTGAAGGACGCGGCGAAGCCGACCGCTCCGGTGAGGAGCAGCAGCAGGCCGTACCCACGGCCCGCCGTCACCGGCCGCTGGACCCTGGCTGCAGCCGGGGCCGTGCCTGGGACCGGGGCCGGGACCGGGGCCGTGCCTGGGACCGGGACCGGGACCGGGACCGGGACCGGGACCGGGACCGGGCCGGACGCCGTACCGGGCGCGGGTGCGCTCGACGCGGCCGGGGTGGGGCCGGTCATTTCGCGGTGCCGGCGATGGTCTGCTGGACCAGGGCCGTGTACTGGTCCGGGGTGATCGGTCCGTTGTCGCCGAACACCTGCAGCGGCTTGCCGTTGAGGAGCAAGGTGGGCGTGGCGGTGACCCCGCTGGAGTTGAACGCGTCGGTGACCTTGCCGGCCCAGGCCTTGTAGGTGCCGTTGGTGACCGCCTGGTCGAAGGCGGGGGTGCGCAGCCCCGGCACCTTGCCGGCCAGCGCGAGCAGGGTGTTGACGTCGGCGAAGCCGTCGACGGTCTCCTCGGGCTGGTTGGCGTAGAGGACGGTGTGGAAGGCCTCGAACATCGCCGGGCTCTCGTTGAGCGCGGCCCCGGCCGCGGCGAGGGCGGCGTGGGAGCCGGAGCCGTTCAGGTTGGTGTCCAGGAAGGTGGCCATGTGGTACTGGATCTTGTACGTGCCGTTGTCGGCGAGCGCCCGCACCGCCGCCCCGTCGGCCTTCTCCATGGCGGAGCAGACCGGACAGCGGAAGTCCTCGTAGACGTCCAGGGTGTTGGGGGCGTCGGCCTTGCCGTAGACGATGACGGTGCCGTCGGTGCCGGAGGCGTGCGCCGGGACGGTGAGCCCGGTGTTCACGCCCGGGCGGCCGCCGGTACCGCCGCCCGAACCGGAGCTACCGGCGCTACCGCTGCTGGTGGTGCCGTTGCCGGCGAGGGCGATGCTGACGCCCACGCCGCCGCCTATGACCAGCACGAAGGACAGTGCGATCAGGGCAACGCGGCCCCGGGCGCCTCGCTTCTGCTGGGCCGCGCGCTCGGCGGCGAGCCGGTCGCGGGCGGAGTTCTGGGCGTCGGTGAAGTACGGCTGGTTGCTCATGGGTCTGCTTCTCTCTCAGGACTGTGGGACTGCACGAGCCGTGCCGCTACTCGGGCGCGGCCCAGGGCGCGCGCCGGTACGGCGGGGCGCGCCGGGCGCGAGAGCGCGCGGCGGCTACAGGAACTGCGGGCAGTGAGGACAGCGAAAGCCGGCGAACGTCAGCCGACGTGAGAGAGCAGCGGAGGTCCGCGCCGCAGCGCGGTGCGCAGCAGGACGTCCTGCGGCCCGGGGTGGCTGCGCCGTGGTGCCGGTGGTACGACGGTGCCGGGTACGGCAACCGGCAGCACCAGCAGGGCGAGGAGAACCCGCAGCGGCGCTGCCGCGTAGGCGCCGACGGCGCGCAGGGTGCGGAACACGGCGGACTCGCCGCGTCGCAGCCAGACGGCGGCGAGCAGGGCGGCGAGCACATGGGCGGCGAGCAGCAGCAGGAACTGACCGGCCGTCGGATGGACCGGCACCGATAGGTGCAGCGCCTCCAGCGGTGCCGAGCCCACGGTCATGCCGCGGGCCGGGCCGTTGCCGCAGAGCAGCAGGTCGGGAAGCCCGCCCACGGCGTAGAGCTGGTGCGTGCCCTGTCCGCAGGCCTGCTGCCCGAGGTTGAACGCGCCGTTGAGCATGAGTTCGAGCGGCACCAGTGCAGTGGCTATCTGCAGGTAGCTGCGTTCGTCGCCGCACAGCAGCAGGGCCACCAGGAAGACGGCGAGCCCGGCCCAGCAGGTGGTGACCACCGGCAGCGGCGCCCCGGTGATCAGGATGTGGCCGCCCGCGGAGACCGACAGAGCGAGCACGGCGAACACCGCCGCGCGTATCGCTCTGACAGTCGCCCCGGTGCTCATGACTGACGAGTATGCCATCCGAGCGCCTCGCTCTCGGCTGCGGTGAGCAGCCGGGAGCGGATCAGGAAGCGCACTCCTTCCGGGGCCTCCAGCGAGAAGCCGCTGCCCCGGCCGGGGACCACATCCACCGTGAGGTGGGTGTGGCCCCAGCGTTCGAACTGGTCCCTGGACATCCAGAAGGTCACCGGCTCGGCCATCCCGTCGATCCGCAGCGCGGCGAGCTGGACGTCCGAGCCGCCGGTGCGGAACTCTCCCTCCAGGTAGCACATCGGCGAGCTGCCGTCGCAGCAGCCGCCGGACTGGTGGAACATCAGCGGGCCGTTGGCCGCGTGCAGCGTGCGCAGCACGTCCGCCGCGGCGGGGGTGACCGCGACCCGTGACACTTCCGGCTGGTCCGGCTGCTCCGGGCGCTCCTGCTGTTCCGGCTGGTCCTGCATGGGCGTCTCCTGACCGGCGACCGGTTCGGCTAGAAGAAGCCGAGTTTCTTGGCGGAGTAGCTGACCAGCAGGTTCTTGGTCTGCTGGTAGTGGTCGAGCATCATCTTGTGGTTCTCGCGGCCGATGCCGGAGCCCTTGTAGCCACCGAAGGCGGCGTGCGCCGGGTAGGCGTGGTAGCAGTTGGTCCAGACCCGGCCGGCCTGGATGGCGCGCCCCGCCCGGTAGGCGGTGGTGGCGTCGCGGGTCCACACGCCCGCGCCGAGGCCGTAGAGGGTGTCGTTGGCGATCCGGATCGCGTCGTCGTAGCTCGCGAACGGGGCCACCGAGACGACCGGGCCGAAGATCTCCTCCTGGAAGATCCGCATCGCGTTGTTGCCCTCGAAGATCGTCGGCTCGACGTAGTAGCCGCCGGCCAGCTCGCCCGGCATGTCGGCACGGACACCGCCGGTGAGGATCTTGGCGCCCTCCTGCTGGCCGATGTCCAGGTAGGAGAGGATCTTCTCCAGCTGGTCGTTGGAGGCCTGGGCGCCGATCATCGTGGTCAGGTCCAGCGGGTGGCCCTGGACGATCGTGCGGGTGCGCTCCACGGCCGCGTCCAGGAAGTCGCTGTAGTGACCCTCCTGGATCAGTGCACGGGACGGGCAGGTGCAGACCTCGCCCTGGTTGAGGGCGAACATGGTGAAGCCTTCGAGCGCCTTGTCCAGGAAGTCGTCGTCGGCCGCGCTGACGTCGTCGAAGAAGATGTTGGGGCTCTTGCCGCCCAGTTCCAGGGTGACCGGCTTGATGTTCTCGCTGGCGTACTGCATGATCAGCCGCCCGGTGGTGGTCTCCCCGGTGAACGCGACCTTGGCGACCCGCGCGCTGGACGCCAGCGGCTTGCCGGCCTCGACGCCGAAGCCGTTGACGATGTTCACCACGCCCGGCGGGATCAGGTCCTCGACCAGGCTCATCCAGAAGTGCACCGAGGCCGGGGTCTGCTCGGCGGGCTTGAGCACCACGGCGTTGCCGGCGGCCAGGGCCGGGGCGAGTTTCCAGACCGCCATCAGGATCGGAAAGTTCCACGGGATGATCTGCGCGACCACGCCCAGCGGCTCGTGGAAGTGGTACGCCACGGTGTCGTCGTCGATCTCGGAGAGCGAGCCCTCCTGGGCCCTGATCGCACCGGCGAAGTAGCGGAAGTGGTCGATCGCCAGCGGGATGTCCGCGGCCAGCGACTCCCGGATCGGCTTCCCGTTCTCCCAGCTCTCGGCGAGCGCGAGGGCCTCGACGTTGGCCTCCATCCGGTCCGCGATCCGGTTCAGGATCCCGGCACGCTCGGCGGCGGAGGTGCGGCCCCAGGCCGGGGCGGCGGCGTGGGCGGCGTCCAGGGCGCGTTCGATGTCCTCGGCGGTGCCCCGGGCCACCTCGCAGAAGGTCTGGCCGGTCACCGGGGTCGGGTTCTCGAAGTAGCGGCCGAGTGCCGGGGCGACGAACTCGCCGCCGATCCAGTGGTCGTAGCGAGGCAGGTAGCTCATCTTCGCGCCGGGCTCGCCGGGCGCTGCGTACCGGGTCATGGGGCGTGACCTCCGTCGGCTTGCACTGCCGTCCGCCGTTGGACGGTCAGGCGATGCTGCGCACGCTAGTTCCGCCCCGGAGGTCGCGCAATGCCGCCTGACACAATCGACGGTGACGGACGGTCAGTTCTCTCCGCCGATCTTCCCGAGCCCGGGCAGGTACTGGTGCTCGACCGTGACCCCGCCAGGACGGCGGTCCCGCGGCGTGGTCGGGGTGACCACCACCGAGGGACGGCGGCGCGGCCCGGACCAGGGGGCCGGAACGGCCTCTATGTCGTAGGCGAGCCGGTAGGCCAGGGACTCGTAGTTGACCCGCCAGCCGTGGAAGTGCGGCCAGGCCTGCTCCGGGGTGCGCTCCATCGGGAAGCCCTGCTGTTCCATCCGGGCCACGCCCTCCAGGAACTGCCGGTAGGACAGGTCGATCTGACTGTCCGGCAGCGGGTCCGCGTCGTAGGGGATGCCGCGCACGTCGGCCAGGTCGCGCAGGCAGACGAAGCCGGCCCGCAGCGCCAGCCGGACCGGGGTCTGCCGACGGGACGGGTTGAACGCCAGCTGCAGCGCCCCCGCGTCCAGCACCGCGAGCAGGCAGACCAGCCAGTTGCGGGTGGGCCGGGCCGAGCGGAAGTGGATCAGCACCGGGTAGGTGGTGTGGCTCTCGTTCACCTCGGCGGCCCAGCGCTCCCAGTTGCCGAACAGCGAGTCCAGCGAGTCCAGCAGCTCGGTCTGGGCGTAGCGGGCCAGGATCTCCGGGCCCCAGGGCGGGCTGCCGGCCCGCGACTGCAGCAGCGTCACCTCGGCCTCCCGCCGGGCGTAGGCGCTGTAGAGCGAGGGCAGGTAGCTGATCTGCAGCGCGATGACGATGGGCCCGGTGGCCGCCGCCAGGAAGTCCACAGCCGTCAGCACGCTGCGCTGACTGCTGGCGAAGCCCAGCGTGAACAGTGACGAACCGGCCTCGATCAGCGCGGCCTTGGGGCCGAGCCCACTGACCGACGCCTCCAGCAGCGCATAGCCGACCATGAACGACCCGAGCCAGACCACCAGGGTCAGCAGCAGCGACAGCGGCGCGACCGGGGCCAGCACCTTGTCCTTGCCCTCGACCGTGCGGCAGCGGTCCGCGACCAGCTGGAACGCCCCGTGCAGGACGCCCTGCACCATCCGGGCGAGGCTGGACCGGGACGGACGCGGCATCACCACGGTGCGCACCACCGACGAGTAGGTACCGAGCACCACCGCGACACCGAGCACCCCGAGCAGGAACCGCATGGTCCTCCCTGTCCCCTTTCCTCCGTCGGCCGGGCGCCACCGACCACGGCAGCGTCACCCTACGCGATGGGTGGGCACACGACGGGTTGCCGAACTGCCCGCGCGTCAGTCATCGGGTCACTGACTCCTTGCCAGGGCTCTCAGTAGTCCCTAGAGTCCAATCGCCACATATTCATCGGATGTCTACTGGGAAGGGCGCCCTGTATGCCCCTGCTACGCGTCGGACTGATCGGACTGATCGGCGCCGGACGGCCGGTACCGGCAGAACAGGTGGCATCGTGAGCACCATGCAGCAGCATCCGCTCGGGCGCAGCGGCGTGCCGGTCACCCCGCTCTCCTTCGGCGCCGCCGCCATCGGCAACCTCTTCACCGAGGTCGGTGACGACCAGGCGCGCGCCGCCGTCGACGCCGCCTGGGACGCCGGCGTGCGCTACTTCGACACCGCCCCGCACTACGGTCTCGGGCTGTCCGAGCGCCGCCTCGGCGCCGCCCTGCGCGACCGTCCGCGCGCCGCGTACACCGTGTCCACCAAGGTCGGCCGCCTGCTGCGGCCCCGGAGCCGCCCGCGCGCCGGCGAACTGGACGACGGCTTCGCCGTGCCCGCCACCCACGACCGGGTCTGGGACTTCAGCGCCTCCGGCGTCCGCACCGCCGTCGAGGACAGCCTGGTCCGGCTCGGCCTGGACCGCATCGACGTGGTCTACCTGCACGACCCGGACCACCACGAGGCGGCGGCCTTCGGCTCCGGCTACCCGGAACTGGAACGGATGCGCGCCGAGGGCATCGTCGGCGCGATCGGGGCGGGCATGAACCAGACCCGGATGCTGGACCGCTTCGTCCGCGAGACGGACGTGGACGTGGTGCTGCTCGCGGGCCGTTACTCGCTGCTCGACCAGTCCGGGCTCGACTCCCTGCTGCCGGAGGCGGCCCGGCGCGGGGTCTCGGTCGTCGTCGGCGGCGCCTTCAACTCCGGCCTGCTGGCGGACCCCAGGCCCGGGGCGACCTTCGACTACGCCCCGGCCCCGGCCGAACTGCTGGAGCGCGCGCTGCGGATCAAGGCCCTGTGCGCGGAGTACGGCGTGCCGCTGCGCGCGGCCGCGCTGCGGTTCCCACTCGGGCACCCGGCCGTCGCCAGCGTGCTGGTGGGCATGCGCAGCGCGGCGGAGGCGACGGACGCGGCACGGATGCTGGGGCTACCGGTGCCCGCGGAGCTGTGGACCGCGCTGCGCTCGGCCGGGCTGCTGCCCGGCGACGTACCGCTGCCGCCTGACGGACCGGCACCCGTGGACGGGCCCGCGCCCCAGGACGGGCTGGCGCCGCCGGATGGGCCTGCGCCCCTGGACGGACCACCACGCACAGGCGGGCCGCTGCCTGGCGCACGGATCCCCCGGACGGCGACGTCCGCACGCGGCGAGTGCGAGGAGGTCGGCTGATGCGCATCGCGCTCTTCATCACCTGTTTCAACGACACCCTGTATCCGGACACCGGCAAGGCCGTGGTGGCCGTGCTGGAGCGGCTGGGCCACACCGTGGAGTTCCCGCTGTCGCAGACCTGCTGCGGGCAGATGCACTTCAACACCGGCTACCGGCCCGAGGCGCTGCCGCTGGTACGCGGCTTCGCCGAGGCCTTCGCCGGCTACGACGCCGTGGTCACCCCGTCCGCCTCCTGCGCCGGGATGGTCCGGGACAGCCACGCCGTGGTGGCCGAGCAGTACGGCGACCCGGCGCTGCGCGGAGCCGTCGCCCGGGTGACGCCGACGGTGTACGAGTTCACCGAGCTGCTGGTCGACGTCCTCGGCGTGACCGACGTCGGCGCCTTCTTCCCGCACCGGGTGACCTACCACCCCACCTGCCACTCGCTGCGGGGGCTGCGGCTGGGCGACAAGCCGCTGCGGCTGCTGCGTGCCGTACGCGGCATCGACCTGGTCGAGCTCCCGGGATCCGACTCCTGCTGCGGCTTCGGCGGCACCTTCGCGCTGAAGAACGCGGACACCTCCACCGCGATGCTGGCCGACAAGATGCGCGCGGTCGTCGGCACCGGCGCCGACGTGCTCTGCGCCGCCGACAACTCCTGCCTGATGCACATCGGCGGCGGCCTGTCCCGGCTGCGGACCGGGATCGGCACCCGCCACCTCGCCGAGATCCTCGCCACCACGGACGGAGCAGCCGGATGAGCGACGGCACCAACGGCAGCCCGCCCCGGACGCCCAACCCGGTGGTCTGGCTGGGCAGTCCCGGCTTCCCCGAGGCCGCCCGCACCGCGCTGGCCGACCCGCAGCTGCGCCGCAATCTGCGCAAGGCCACCGGGACGATCCGCGACAAGCGCCTCGCCGTCACCGCCGAGCTGGACGACTGGGAGCAGCTGCGCGACGCCGGGGCCGCGCTCAAGCGCCGGACGCTCCGTCATCTCGACCGCTATCTGCTGGAGTTGGAGGAGTCCGTCGTCAAGGCCGGCGGCGTCGTCCACTGGGCCGCCGACGCGGCCGAGGCCAACCGGATCGTCACCGAGCTGGTACGGGCCACCGGGCAGACCGAGGTGGTCAAGGTCAAGTCGATGGCCACTCAGGAGATCGGGCTGAACGAGGCGCTGGCCACCGCGGGCATCCACGCCTACGAGACCGATCTGGCGGAGCTGATCGTGCAGTTGGGCGATGACCGGCCCTCGCACATCCTGGTCCCGGCGATCCATCGGAACCGCGCCGAGATCCGCGAGATCTTCGTCCGGGAGATGGCGCACTGGGGGCGCCCCGCGCCCGAGGGCCTGTCCGACGAGCCTCGGGCGCTGGCCGAGGCGGCCAGGCTGCACCTGCGCGAGAAGTTCCTGCGCGCCAGGGTCGCCGTCTCCGGCGCCAACTTCGCCATCGCCGAGACCGGCACGGTCGGCGTGGTCGAGTCGGAGGGCAACGGGCGGATGTGCCTGACCCTCCCGCAGACGCTGATCACCGTGATGGGTATCGAGAAGGTGCTGCCGCTCTGGTCCGACCTGGAGGTGTTCCTGCAGTTGCTGCCGCGATCCTCCACCGGCGAGCGGATGAACCCCTACACCAGCACCTGGACCGGCGTCACTCCCGGCGACGGACCGCAGGCGTTCCACCTGGTGCTGCTCGACAACGGCCGCAGCGCGACGCTGGCCGACCGGGTCGGCCGACAGGCGCTGGCCTGTATCCGCTGCTCCGCCTGCCTCAACGTCTGCCCCGTCTACGAGCGCACCGGAGGCCACGCCTACGGCTCGGTCTACCCGGGTCCGATCGGCGCGGTGCTCACCCCGCAGCTGGCCGGGGTCGAGCACGCGAGCACCTTGCCGTTCGCGTCCACGCTCTGCGGGGCCTGCTACGACGCCTGCCCCGTGAAGATCAACATTCCGGAGCTGCTGACCCATCTGCGGGCCGAGGTGGTCGAGGCCGGCCGGCGCCGTCGGCGTATCCCGGGCGCCGAGTCGCTGGTGATGCGGGCCGCGACCGCCGTGCTCGCCACGCCGGGACGGCTGGCCATGGCGCAGCGGGCCGCCACGCTGGGCGGGCGGCTGCTGGCGCGCGGGGGAACCATCGGCCCGCTGCCCGGACCGCTGCACGGCTGGAGCGACGCCCGCGACACCCAGGCCCCGCCGCCGGAGTCGTTCCGCTCCTGGTGGCAGCGCACCCACGGGCCCACCAACGGGGTTGGAGAGCACTGAGATGACGACCAGTCAATCTTCGGCGCGGGAGACGCGGGAGACCGTGCTGAACGCGATCAGGGCGGCCCTGGCCGATGTCCCGCCGGACGAGACGCCGGAGCAGGTGCCGGTCCCGCGCGACTACCGGCGCAGCCACGCCGGGCCCGACCTGACCGCCCTGTTCGCCGAACGCGTCGCCGACTACCGCGCCACGGTGGTGACGGCGTCCGCCGCCGAAGCGCCGGAGCGCATCGCCGGGCTGCTGGCCGCGCGCGGGGTCGGCAGGCTGGTGGTGCCGCCGGGCTTCCCCGACGAGCTGCTGCCGCAGGGTCCGTGGCTCCGGCTCGGCGACGATCCGCCGCTCGGGACCGCCGAGCTGGAGGCCGCCGACGGCGTGCTCAGCACCGCGGCGGCGGCGATCGCCGTCACCGGCACCGTCGTCCTGGACGCGGGCCCCGGACAGGGCCGCCGGGTGCTCACCCTGCTGCCGGACTACCACCTGTGCGTGGTCCGCGCCGAACAGATCGTCGGCGACGTCCCCGAGGCGCTGGCCCGGCTCGACCCCGCCCGTCCGCTCACCTTCGTCTCCGGTCCGTCCGCGAGCAGCGACATCGAGCTGGACCGGGTCGAGGGCGTGCACGGCCCGCGCACCCTGCACGTCCTGGTCGTGACCACCCCCGTGACCACCCCGAGCGGCACCGCGCCGGTTCAGGAGGAGAAGTGAGAGTCGCCCTGCACACCCGCGTCCGCGCGGACCGGACAGCGGAGTACGAGCAGGCCCACCGCGAGGTCCCGGAGGAGCTGACCGCCGCCATCCGCGCTGCGGGGGCGACCTCGTGGACCATCTGGCGCAGCGGCACGGAGCTGTTCCACCTGCTGGAGGTGGACGACTACCCGGCGCTGATCGCCCAGTTGGAGCGGCTGCCCGTCAACGCCGCCTGGCAGGCCCGGATGGCCGACCTGCTGGAGGTCGCCCACGACTACTCGGCCGAGGGCGGCGACGCCCCGCTCCCCGTGGTCTGGGAGCTGTGACCGGCAGCGCCAGGGTCGTCGACGCCCACCACCATGTCTGGGACCTGTCGGTGCGCGACCAGGACTGGATCACCGGCCCGGCGCTCGCGCCGATCGCCCGCAGCTTCGCCCTGGACGAGTTGCGTCCGCAGGCCCGGGCGGCGGGGGTGGACGCCACCGTACTGGTGCAGACGGTCTGCGTGCCGGAGGAGACCCCCGAACTGCTGCTCCTCGCCGCGACGGATCCGCTGGTGGCCGGCGTGGTCGGCTGGACCGACCTGACCGCACCCGACGTGGCCGACGCACTCGCGGCGCTGCGCGAGGGGCCGGGCGGCGAGCACCTGGTCGGCATCCGGCACCAGGTGCAGGGCGAGGCCGACCCGGAGTGGCTGCTGCGCCCGGACGTCCGGCGCGGTCTGCTCGCGGTCGCGGCGGCCGGACTGGCCTACGACCTGGTGATCACACCGGAGCAGCTCCCGGCGGCCACCCGCGCCGCCGAGGCCCTGCCCGACGTCCGCTTCGTGCTGGACCACCTGGGCAAGCCGCCGATCGCGTCGGGCCCGATCCGGCCGTGGGCGGACCGGCTGCGTGCCCTGGCCGCGCTGCCCAACACCGTCGCCAAGCTCTCCGGCCTGCCGACCGAGGCGGACTGGCACACCTGGACCAGCGCCGACCTGCGCCCCTACGCGGACACCGCGCTGGAGACCTTCGGCCCGCAGCGGCTGCTGTTCGGTTCGGACTGGCCGGTCGTCACCCTGGCCGCCGACTACGCGCGGATCGTGCGCACGGCCCGGGAGTTGACCGAGTGCCTCGCGCCGAGCGAACGCGAGGCCGTCTTCGGCGGGAACGCGATCGCGGTCTACCGGATGTGATCCGAGGGGTGGACCCTTGTCAGGAGAGGATGGTTCCCGGACACACTTTCTCCCTAAATCCCTGCACATGCTCTTGGCATGTGCGGGACGATGGATGTGACGTATCTCTCCACTATCGGGGGAACCACCGTGGGCCGTCATGCGCCAGATCCGCTTCCCAGCCCCGAGACCACCCGCACCCATCTACGGGTCCTCTCCACGCTGCTGGCCCGACACGCGGCCGACCTTCCCGACACCACACTGAGCGATGCCACCCGGCAGGACGCGATCCGGCTGCTCGCCTGGGCCACCTCGGCGGCCGCGCTCGCCGCGGCGGCGCTCAGCGAGAACGATCCGGCACAGGCCCTGCGCTACCGCACCCAGGTGCGGGACACGCTGGCCGAGGCGCATGCCCTGGCCTGGTACCCAGGCTGGTGACAGCGTATCCAGGCTGGTGACAGCGGTCCTCAGGCCGCCTCGGAGCCCTCGGTGTCCACGGACTCCGCGCAGTCAGTGCCGCGGCAGGGCTGGTCGATGGACGGCAGCGCGCCGCGGCGCGGGGCGCCCGCCACCGGAGCCGCCGCGCCCGGCATGGTGAACCAGGACAGCACCCCCGCCGCGGTCATCAGCCCGGCGCAGACCCACACCGCGCGGTGGAAGGCCGAGTTCACCGCCGCGCCGGACCGGTACTCCTCGCCCGACAGGCCCACCAGCGCCGGCAGCGCCGCCACCACCAGCAGGCTGCCGGTTCGCGCGGCGGCGTTGTTCACCCCGCTGGCCAGACCGGCCCTGCGGGTCTCCACCGCGTTCAGCGCGGTCGCGGTCAGCGGCGCCACCAGCAGCGTCATCCCCAGACCGAGCAGCACCGAGGCCGGCAGCACGTCCACCAGGTAGGAGGCGCCCGGTCCGATCCGCAGCATCAGCAGCAGCCCGGCCGCCGCCAGCAGCGGGCCGACGGTGAGCGGGATCCTGGGGCCGATCCGCTCCCCCAGCTGGGCCGCCCTGCTGGACAGCAGCAACATCAGCACGGTGAGCGGCATCGTCCCGAGGCCCGCCATCAGCGGACTGAACCCGGCGGTGATCTGCAGCTGCAGCACCAGGAAGAAGAGGATCCCGCTGAGCCCGCCGTAGATCAACACGGTGGCCAGGTTCACCATGCCGAAGACCCGGGCCGAGAACAGATCCAGCGGCAGTATCGGCGTGTGGGCGCGACGCTCCGTCAGGTAGAAGGCCACGCCGCCCACCAGGGCGAGCGCCCCGGCCCACGGCGCCAGCCCGTGGCCGCTGGTGAGCGCGGCGGTCAGGGCGCCCAGGGTCAGCGCCGCCAGCCCGGCGCCGAGCATGTCGAAGCGGCCGGTCGCGGTCTCGTCCCGGTTCTCCGGCACGTGCCGCAGCGCGACCGCCACCGCGATCACCGCCAGCGGAAGGTTGATCAGGAACACCCAGCGCCAGCCGGGTCCGCCCACCAGCCAGCCGCCGAGCAGCGGACCCAGCGCCCCGGACACCCCGCCCAGGCCGGACCAGAGGCCGACCGCCCTGGCCCGGTCCTCCGGCCGGAACACCGCCTGCAGCAGCGACAGCGACCCGGGGGTGAGCAGCGCCCCGCCGACGCCCTGCAACGCCCTGGCGGCGATCAGCACCTCGATGTTGGGGGCCAGCCCGCAGACCGCGGAGGCCAGCGCGAACCAGGTGACACCGATCACGAAGACCCGGCGGCGACCGTAGCGGTCGCCCAGCGCCCCGCCGAGCAGGATCAGCCCGGCGAGGGTCAGCAGATAGGCGTTGACGACCCACTGCAGCGCGGCCAGCGAGGCGTTGAGGTCCTTGCCGATGTGCGGCAGCGCGACGTTCACCGCCGTCCCGTCGAGCAGGGCCATGGCGGAACCCAGGACGGCGGTGCCGAGCACCCACTTACCGGTCGGATCGGCCAGCCGCACCTGTCCGGCCTGCCTCGATCGTGCCTCCGGCATCCGTCCCGCCCCTTTCGACAGCCGCGCCCGTACGCAGTCAGCCGGTCCGCGCTCCGCAGCGGTAGAGCTGCGCCCCGGTCACCCCGCCCCCGTAGTCGCCCGGCGGCACGGCGGAGCAGCTGCGGGAGATCCACAACACGGTCCG
The DNA here is from genome assembly GCF_041262645.1 of Streptacidiphilus sp. EB129. NCBI lineage: Bacteria > Bacillati > Actinomycetota > Actinomycetes > Kitasatosporales > Streptomycetaceae > Streptacidiphilus > Streptacidiphilus sp. EB129. The sequence continues at coordinate 17,559 of NZ_JBGCCS010000045.1, read as the reverse complement.
CGCAGCCACCGTACCTCCCCCGGCGGGATCGACGGGGTCGGACATCACGGTGTCCGTCCCGGTGTCTGTGCCACTCTTCGGCGCACCGTTCGGCGTCGTGCCGGCTCCGGCGCCGGGACGGCCGGACGGACGGCCCGGCCCGCCTGCTGACGTCCGGTCAGCCAGCAGGACGTAGCGCAGGGTGCCGTCGGCGATCTCGCGTCGCAGGGTGCCCAGCGCGGGCGCGGGGGCCTGGCCGGTGAAGCCGCCGATCGGCAGCACGGCGGCGTCGGTGGCCAGGATGTACGGGGAGGCCAGGCTCCAGCTGGTGGTGGCGAAGACATAGCGGGCCCTGCCCTGGTGCGCCCTGGTGTAGGCGACCAGTGCCTGCTGGGCCGGCGTCAGCGTGCCGGTGGCCTGCGGCCAGGACAGCCCCGCCGCGCGGCCGGGCGACTCCCCCGCCGCCAGGTACTGGCCGTAGGGTGACCCGCTCTGCGGTCGGTGCTGGGGCCGGGCGGCGGGACCGACCGTACCCATGCCCGAGTGCCCGTACGCCGGGTCGAGCACGGTCGCGGTCCACAGCGCGGGCCCGAGCAGCAGCGCCGCCACCCCGAGCAACAGCCCGGCCCGGCCCGCCGCCGAGATGTTCGGCGACCGCAGCGGAAGCAGCAGCGGCACCGTGAGCAGCAGCAGCGCGACCAGCGCCAGCAGCAGTACGGCCGGGGCCAGCGGCGACAGGAAGTGGGGGTAGTTCCGGGCCAGCAGCGCAGCCCACCCCGCGCCGACCGCCACGGTGACCGGCAGTGGCCAGGCCCCGCGCGCCCCGTCGCGGTACGCGCGCCAGAGCTGGACCAGCCCGAAGCCGCCGAGCGCGGCGAGGGGGGCGGCGATCACGCCCATGTAGTAGCTGTGGCCGCCGACGCTGCCGGCGCTGAGCACCAGGAAGAAGACGCCGAGCCAGGCGCCCCAGAGCAGCAGCCCGGCCCGCAGCGGGTCGGTGCGGGGTGCCTTGCGGCGGGCGTACAGGCCGAAACCGAGGGAGAGCAGGCCGAGCGGGTAGAACCAGCCGGTCTGCGAGGCGAGCGGCCCGGCCAGCAGCTTGCCCCAGCCGTCCTCACCCCCACCCGCCGGCCCCGCCGGACGCGGCGACCCGTCAACCGGCGTGGTCGTCGAGCCGGGCTGCGCCGCACTCACCAGCCGCGCCGGGGACTCGGGCCGCCCCGACTGCGGGCCACCGCGCACGGCGGAGACGCTGCCGGTGTCGGCCGCGTTCACCCCGACCGCGGCGAAGCGGTTCAGGAAGTTGTAGCCCACGACCATGCTCACCGCCGAGTTGTCGGTGGTCCCGTCGACGTACGGACGGTCCTGCGCGGGGGTCAGCGTGATCAGCAGCATCCAGGACGCGGACACCACCAGGGTGAGCGCCCCGGCGCAGCCCAGCCGCAGCAGCCTGCGGCGCAGCGGCGCGGGGGCGGCGACCAGGTAGGCCAGCGCCAGTGCGGGCAGCACCGCGAAGGCCTCCAGCATCTTGGCCTGGAAGGCCAGGCCGACCCAGAACCCGGCCAGCAGCAGCGGGCGGCAGGCGGCGGTGCGGGCGGCCCGGGTGGTGGCATCGGCGGCGAGCAGCAGCAACAGCGTGAAGGCGGGGTCCTCCACCGAGGTACGGAACAGCCCGGCGACCACCGGCGTCAGCGTGAACAGCGCCGCGGCGATCAGCCCGGCCTCCACCCCGGCCCAGCGCCGCACCGCCCGGTGCAGCACCAGCACGCTGAGGACCCCCTCGACCACCTGGGGCAGCGTCAGCGCCCAGGCGTGGAAGCCGAAGAGCCGCGCGGACAGCGCCTGCGGCCAGAGGAAGCCGGGGAGCTTGTCCAGGGTGATGGTGCTGCCCGGGTCGAACGACCCGTACAGGAATGCCTTCCAGCTCCCGGACATGCTGCGCACGGCGTCCGCGTAGAAGGGGTGGTACTGGCTGTGCTGAATGTCCCAGGCATAGAGCAGACCGGCCACCGAGACGATCAGTATCAGCGCGGGACGTGCGTAGCGGGGGCGCGGAGAGTCCATGCGCACGGCGGCGCCGAGCGGTGCGGTGATCGCGGTGGTGGCCATACCCGCCAGCCTCGCGCCGCCCGAACCGGCGCCGGCTCCGCGAAACTGAAAAACGGTGAACTATGGGGCAAACCTGACGATCTCTTGACGTTCCATCCACCGCATGTTCAGCCGGCGCACGTCTGAGCCAACGCCCTGGGCAGGCGCCCCGGGGCGCGGCGATCGGGTCCCGCGCCCCGAGGGCGGCACCGGCTCAGGGTGGCGGCTCGGTCAGAAGGAGGCGCGTAGGCGGGTCAGGGCTTCGGGTGGGGCGGCGAGGTGGTCGAGGCCGAGGAGGGCTGCGCCGGCGACCGGGGGGACGTCGGCGTAGCAGGGCAGAGCCGAGGGGGCGTGCTCCTTCAGGCGGGCCTCCACCGACTGGGTGAGCAGTGGGTGCCGGCTGGCCAGGATGCCGCCGCCGAGGACCACCTCCACGTCGGTGCCGGTGAGGTCGAGCCGGTCCAGGATCGAACGGGCCATCAGGAACACCTCCTCGGCCTGCCGGTCGACCAGCGCCAGCGAGACCGGGTCGCCCGCCTCGGCCTGCTGGAACAGCACCCGGCTGAGCGTGATCACGTCCTGCTCGGCCAGCACGCCCTTGTGCACGGCCACGCAGACGTCGTGCATGCTGGCCTCGCCGAAGTAGGCCGGAACCTCGCGGCGCAGCGCGGTCTCCGGGCCTCGGCCGTCCTCGGCCCGGATCGCCGCGTAGAGGATCTCGTCGCCGAGCCAGCGCCCGCCGCCCCAGTCGCCGGTGTAGTGGCCCAGCGCCAGGAAGCGGGCGGTGCGCCCGTCCGGGGCGACTCCGGCGCAGTTCATCCCGGCCCCGCAGACCATGGCCACGCCCCAGGGGCGCTGGGTCCCCGAGCGCAGCAGCGCGAAGGTGTCGTTGAGCACCTGCGAGCTGTGCGACCAGCCGCGTTCGGCGAGTTCCGCCGAGAGGGCGGCCTCCTCCTCCGGCAGGTCCACGTTCGCCAGGCAGGCGGAGATGTGCCGGGCCACCGGACCGAACCCGCCCCGGCCGGGAGTGCCGGCGGTACCGACGGCACCGGCGGGCGCGTCAGCCGCGCCCTCGCTGCCCGGCAGGCCGGCCTTCCGGGCGACCTCGGCGACCAGCGGGGCCAGCGACGCGCTGTCGGGGGCGGTCGACCCCGGGCCCCGGACGCTGGCGAGGACGCTGCCGTCCGAACCGACCAGCACCAGGTCGGTCTTGCTGTTGCCGCCGTCGATGGCGAGTACGGCGGGTAGCTCAGGCGTCGGGGGGCGGCTCACGCGTGCTCCCGCTGGGGTGGGGCGGTGGTGCCCGGGGCGGTGTCCGGCTGGGTGACGTGGCAGGCCGCCAGGTGCCGGGGGCCCAGGTCGCGCAGCAGCGGGGTGACCGTGGCGCACTCGTCCACGGCGACCGGGCAGCGGGCCCGGAACCGGCAGCCGGGGCGCGGGTCGACGACTTTCGGCGGCTCCCCCCGGTCCGCGCCGGCCAGGTCGGCCAGCGGGGCGCGCGGATCCGGCACGGTGGCCAGCAGCAGCTGGGTGTACGGGTGCTTGGGGCGGGCCAGGATGTCCTCGATCGGCCCGTGCTCGACGATGGTCCCGGCGTACATCACCACCAGCCGGTCGGCGGCGTAGCGGGCGCTGGCCAGGTCGTGGGTGATGTAGAGGAAGGAGACCCCGGCCTGGTCGCGCAGTTCCGTCATCAGGTTGAGCAGGCCGATCCGGATCGAGACGTCCAGCATGGACACCGGCTCGTCGGCGATGATCAGCTTCGGGTTGGAGGCCAGCGCCTGGGCGAAGCCCACGCGCTGGCGCTGACCGCCGCTCATCTCGTAGGGGTACTTGTTCATGTAGGCGGCGGCCGGGGTCAGGCCGACCACGGTCAGCAGCCGTTCGGCCTCGGCGGTGCGCTGCGCCGCGTCCAGCTCCGGGCGGTGCAGCACCAGGCTGCGCAGGATGCCGTGCGAGATCCGGTAGACCGGGTTGATGGAGCTGAACGGGTCCTGGAACACCATCGGCGCCTGGCTGCGGTACGCGAGCTGGTCCTTGCGGGACCGCAGCCGGGACAGCGGGCGGCCCTCGAAGAAGATCTCCCCGGAGGTCGGCGTGTAGACCATGGCCAGCAGCCGGGCGATGGTCGACTTGCCGCTGCCGCTCTCCCCCGCGAGGGCGACGATCTCGCCGCGACCGATCGTCAGGTCGGCGTCGTCGACGGCGTGCAGGGTGCGCTTGGAGAAGATCCCGCCGATCTGGAAGTGCCGGGTCAGCGCAGCGGTCCGCAGCAGCGGTTCCTCGGCACCCGGGGCGGTGGTGGGCTGCGCGTTCATGCCGGGACCTCCTGGTGGCTGACCTGGCCGGGCGCGTGCAGCAGGCAGCGGACCAGCACCTGGTCGACGGAGTAGAGCTCCGGCCCGCTCTCGGTGCAGGCCGGCATCACCTGCGGGCAGCGCGCGGCGAAGCGGCAGCCCGGCGGCGGGTCGGACAGGTCCGGCGGGGTGCCGGGGATGCCGAGCAGCGGCAGCCGGGGCCCGCGGATGGACGGGAAGGCGTCCAGCAGACCGGCGCTGTAGGGGTGCCTTGGGGTGTCGAACACCGTACGGGTGGCGCCGAGTTCGGCGATCTGCCCGCCGTACATCACGATCAGGCGGTCCGAGAAGTGGCTGACCAGGGACATGTCGTGGGTGACGAAGATGATCGCGAAGCCCAGCTCCCGCTGCAGCTCCTTGATCTGCACCATCAGCGACCGCTGCGCGACCACGTCCAGGGCGCTGGTCGGCTCGTCCATGATGATCAGGTCCGGGGAGAACAGCAGCGCCATGGCGATCATCGAGCGCTGCCGCATCCCGCCGGAGAGCTGGTGCGGGTAGCTGTTCAGGTGCACCGGGTCGACACCGACCAGCTCCATCACCTCGCGTGAACGCGCGGCGTGGTCGGCGGCGTAGTGGTGGGCCCTGAGCACGTCACGAAACTGGGCCCCGATGGTCTTCACCGGGTTCAGCGCGTTCATCGCGCTCTGCATCACCACCGAGATCTGCGACCAGCGCACCGACTGGAGTTGACGTTCCGTCAGGCCGACCAGGTTGCGGCCCTTGAAGACCGCGCTGCCGCCGGTGATCCCGGCCGGCGCGCTGAGCAGTTGCGCGATGCCGAACAGCAGCGTGGACTTGCCGCAGCCGGACTCCCCGACGATGCCGAGGAACTCGCCGCGCCGCAGGGTGAAGCTGACCCTGTCGACGGCCAGCGCCGAGCCGCGCGCGGTGGCGTACTCCACCGTCAGCTCGCTGACCTGCAACAGCGGGTCCCGGTCCGGCTCGTAGCCGAGGTCGGTGACATCAAGCGGCGACACGGAGCCTCCTGACGGGGCGCAGGGCCGGGTTGCTGATCTCGTCGAAGGCGTTGTTGAGCAGAGCGAACGCGGTGCCGAGCAGGGCGATGCACAGGCCCGGGACGGCGGCCCAGACGTAGCCGCCGGTCTGCAGCGCGGACTGGTTCTGCGCCCAGTAGAGCATGGTGCCCCAGTCGTAGGTGTTGACGTCGCCCAGCCCGAGGAACTCCAGGCCGGAGGCGGTGAGGATGGAGTAGAGCGCCGCGCCGAGGAAGTTGGCGACGATCAGCGAGGTCATGTTGGGCAGCAGCTCGAACACGATGATGTAGGAGCGGCGTTCGCCGCGGACCTTGGCGGCCTCCAGGAAGTCCCGGTTCCGCAGCGACAGCGCCTGGGACCGCAACTGCCGTGCACCGTAGGACCAGCCGGTGACCACCAGCGCGATGATCATGACGCTGATGCTGTGGTGCGCGAAGTAGCCGGCGATGACCACCACCAGCGGCAGGGTGGGGATCACCAGCACCACGTCGGTGAAGAGGTTGAGCACGTCGTCCCAGACGCCGCCCAGGTAGGCGGCGCTGACCCCGATCAGCACCGACAGCACGGTGGCGAACAGGCCGGAGACGACGGCGATCAGCAGCGCGGGCCGGGCGCCGTGCACCACCTGGACCCAGATGTCCTGGCCGAAGGCGGTGGTGCCGAGGATGTGCTGCCCGGAGATGCCCAGCGAGGTGTCGGGGGTGATCCGGGCCGGGTCGCCGGGGGCGATCAGGCCCGGCACCAGGGCCATGAGCAGGAAGAGAAGCAGGATGAACAGTCCGGCGGCGGCCTTGCCGTTGTGCCGGATCGCCCTGAGCAGATTGGTCATGGGAGTGGCTTCCTGGGTCGATTCCTCGGGGTCTTCCTCACCGGGCGGACCGGGTACGGGGGTCGAGCAGCGCGGTGATGATGTCGGCGAGCAGCACCGACAGCAGCACGGCCACCGTGATGACCAGGAACAGGCACTGCATGACCGGGAAGTCCTCGTTGTCCACGGCCTGGACCAGCTGGTAGCCGACGCCCGGGTAGGAGAAGACGTACTCGACCAGCACCGCGCCGCTGACCACGAAACCCAGCGACATGGCGAACCCGGTCAAGTTCGGCAGGATGCTGTTGCGGGCCGCGTAGTCGACCATGATCCGGCGGCCCGGCAGGCCCTTGGCCCGGGCCATCCGGACGTAGTCCTCGGCCAGGGTGGTGACCATGGTGTTGCGCATGGTCAGCACCCAGGTGCCGATGGAGGTCACCAGGATGGCGGCGGCCGGCAGGATCGCGTGCTGCAGCACGGAGCCGATGAAGTCCGAGTTCCAGCCGGTGGTGACGGTGTTGTCGCTGCCGAAGGCGGTCGGCAGCCAGGGGTTGACCTCGCCGAACACCATGATCAGCATGATCGCCACCCAGAAGTAGGGCAGCCCGGTGCCGACCACGAACAGCGGCGGCAGCACGCTGTCCAGCTTGCCGCCGCGCTTCCATGCGGCGATCGAGCCGATCGCGGTGCCGATCAGGAAGGCCAGTACCGTGGTGACCCCGACCAGGCCCAGGGTCCAGGGGATGGCGGTGCCCACGATGGTGGTGACCGGGGTCGGGAAGTTCGCCACCGAGGTACCGAAGTTGAAGGTGGCGCAGTTCTTCAGGTAGCTGAGGTACTGGCCGAACAGGCTCTGGTGGGTGTCGATGCCCAGCGCGGACTCGACGGCCTGCAGCGCGGCACCGTTCAGCCGGCCGTGGTAGCGGGCCATCATCGCGGTGACCGGGCTGCCCGGCAGCAGGTGCGGGATGGCGAAGTTGATGGTGAGGGCGGCCCACAGGGTGAGCACGAAGAACCCCAGGCGGCGGAGGAGGAATCTCACCCTGCGGACCTCTCTGTTCTCGTCGGCGTCAGATGCAGCTGGCTGGCTACTTGTTCTGCAGGTGCAGCAGGACCTGGCCCATGTCCGGGTACGAGAACGCGGCGGGCACGGCGTAGGGGTTCTGCTGGTCGACCCAGCCGGTGAAGTTCTTGGTGTTGTACTGGTACCAGGCGACAGACTCGGTGACCGGGATCACCGGGACGTCCTTGAGCATCAGCTGCTCCAGCTTGGCGACGATGGCCTTCTGCTGGGTCGGGTCCGCCGTGGTCGCGTACTCGTTGAACAGGTCGTCCGCGGCCGGGTTGTTGTAGCGCTCGTAGTTGGTGGACGCGGGCTGGCCGATCGGCGCGCTGTTGGCGGAGTACATCCACTGCCGCAGCTCGTAGTACGGCGACGGGCCGCCGGTCTCGCCGTAGTAGCCGATGTCGAACTTGCCGTTGAACAGCTTGTTGGTCCAGTCGTCGTTCGACAGGTTGTCGACGGTCAGCTGGATGCCGGCGGCCTTCATGCCCTGGGCGACGACCTGCAGCGCGGCCACCCAGTCGCTGTATCCGCCCTGGTTGATCACGGTGAAGCTGAGCTTCTTGCCGTTGAGCACGTAGATCCCGTCCGAGCCCTTGGTGGCGCCGACGCTCTCCAGCAGCTGGTCGGCCTTGGCCGGGTTGTAGCTGTAGTCGTCGGTGGCCTTGGCCGACGGGTCGACCCAGTCCGGGTAGGTCTCCTCGACCACGCCGAGCTGGTGGCCGGCCGGCTCCTGGCCGCCTTCGCCGATGGTGGCGGCCTGCTGACGGTCCGTCGCGTAGGCGAGGGCCTGGCGGACCACCGGATTGTCCAGCGGCGCGACCTTCTCGTTGAGGAAGAGCGACACCTGGGTGATCGGCGGCGACCAGGTGTGGTTGTCCTTGCTCTTCTGCGTGTAGAACTTGTCGATGTTGGGGATGAACTGGCTTCCCCACTGCGCCTGGCCGGTCGCCAGGTAGTTGTTCGCCGGGGCGTTGTCGGTGAACGCGGGGTACCTGACCGTGGTGACCTTGGGCAGACCGGGCTGCCAGTAGTTCGGGTTCGCGGTGTACGTGATGTTCTGCGCGGTACAGGGGTTGACGACGTACGCGCCGGTGCCGATCGGCGTGTCGTCCTTGAAGGTGACCGGGTCCTTGATGCCGGCCCAGATGTGCTCGGGCACGATCGGGAGCTGGTCGGCGATGTAGTAGAAGTACGGCACGGCGGCCGACTTGAAGTTCACCACGATCTGGTTGCTGCCGACCTGTTGGACCGAGTCGAGGACCTGCCAGATCGAGTTGATGTCCAGCGCGGGGAACTTCTTCACCAGGTTGAAGGTGAACAGCACGTCAGCGGCGGTCATCGGGGTCCCGTCGCTCCACTTCACCCCGTCCCTGATGGTGAAGGTCATGGTCTTGTTGTTGTTGCTCCAGTCCCACTTGGTGGCCAGCCAGGGCGTGGTCTTGTCGTTCTGCAGCGCGTTGACGAACACCAGGGGCTCGTAGACGTTGCCGGTGGACAGGTAGTTGACGGAGTTGTTGAAGGGGTTGAACGAGCAGGTCCACAACCCGCCGCTCTCGTTGGAGATGGTCAGCACGCCGCCGCGCTTGCCGGAGCCGGTGCTGCCGCCGCCAGGGGCGCCCGAACTGCTGCAGGCGGCGGTGACCATCAGCACCGCCGTGGCGACCGCGGTCACGGCGAGAGCTCTGGCTCTCCGTGGGAACAGGCCTGTCTTCATGCCGCTTCTGCCCTTCGCTGGGAGTCGATCGTTGTCTCGCCACCTGCCGAGCGCGGGGCTATCCGTCGGGCAGGCCGTGCATTCCCTGAGGCCGCGCATCCCGGAGCTTGGTCCAGTAGATAGGAAAGCTTCCTAACTATTGGTGAAGTGCAGACTCCCGGGAAGGAGTGGTCTCGTCAAGGGGGTGTGCCAGAAGTGATGGAACTGGGACCAGATGCTCCACTACGCGGGCCCGGGGCGGGGTCGGCGTAATGCGATAGTTACTTAGTTAAGCTTCTTTATTTGGCTTGCGTGGAACCGTAGCGATCACCCGCAGGGGCGTCAAGGGCGGTCGGCCAACACGTCCGGCCCAGCCGCCGGCATCCGGCGGCTGGGCTGTGGCGGGTGACAACTGTGGTGACCGCGGTGACCGCAGTGACCGCGGTGACGGCCGGTCGGGTGCTACTCGGCGGCGGGGCGGAGCAGCACGCCGAAGGCCTTGTCCTCGGAGCGCTCGCGCAGCTTCCAGCCGTCGGCGGTGCGCACCAGCGAGTCCACGTACCAGAGACCGCAGACCAGCAGGCCGGCCGTCTCCTGGCTCTGGTCCTGGCTCTCCGGGGCGGCCAGGGCCATCGGGTTGTGGCACATGGTGCGGGCGGTGGCGCGGTCCCCGTCCAGGTCGATCGCGCAGTTGGCGACCAGGTGCTGGGTCGCGGCGAACATCGGCAGCACCGAGTCCAGGAACGCGCAGACCTCGTCCACGGTGCCGCGCGGACCACCGAACGCCGAGTAGTCGACCATCGCGTCCTCGGTGAACAGCTCACGGAACAGTTTCCAGTCGCGGGTGTCCACCGCGTGGGCGTAGCGGACCAGCAGGTCCTGGATCTCCAGGCGGTCCGACATCTCCTGCAGCGACAGCATGACTGCCCCTTCCCACCGTCCGGCGTCGGCCGCCAGTGTGGGCATCCGCGGCACAGAAGTGAAGGGCCTCGTCCGTATCGCACCGGGCGGCCGGGGCCGGCTCGGCCGTCCGGAACCGAAGTCGGTCCACCCGTTCCGGATTGGCCTTGGCGGGACCGTGATCGGCATCGCTACCGTCGTGGCATGCGCATTCAGATCGTCGACGCCTTCACCGACCGTCCGTTCGCCGGGAACCCCGCCGCCGTGTGTCTCCTGCCCGCCGGGGAGTGGCCGCAGGACGCCTGGATGCTCCAGGTCGCAGCCGAGATGAACCACCCGGAGACCGCGTTCGCCCTCCCGCTGCCCGCCGGAGGCCAGAACGGACCGGAGGACGGACCGGAGGACGGACCGGAGGACGGAGCGGAGGCTGACTGGGCCATCCGCTGGTTCACCCCGGCCGTCGAGGCCAGCCTCTGCGGCCACGCCACCCTGGCCACCGCGCACGTGCTGCGTACCGAGCACGGACTCCTGGGCGCCGTACGGTTCCTGAGTAACCGTCACGGTGTCCTGGTGACGCACGCCGACGAGGACGGCGGCATCACCCTGGACTTTCCGGCCGCGCCCCTCGCCGAGATCCCGGCGCCGGAAGGGCTGTCCGAGGCGCTGTCCGTCAAGCCCGAGGCCACCTTCGGCACCGGCGCGCTCGGCGACCTGCTGGCCGTCCTGCCCGACGAGGCAGCCGTGCGGGCGGTGACCCCCGACATGGACGCGGTGGCCGCCCTGACCCGCCGCGAGGGCCTGCGCGGGATCATCGTCACGGCGCCCGCGACCGGGAGCGGCCCGGGGTACGACTTCGTCTCCCGCTTCTTCGCACCGGCCAGCGGCATCCCCGAGGACCCGGTCACCGGCAGCGCCCACACCGCCCTCGCCCCGTACTGGTCCGCGCGGCTGGGCCGCGACGGCCTCACCGGCCTCCAGGCGTCCGCACGCAGCGGCCTGGTCCGCACCTCCGTACACGGCGACCGGGTGCACCTCACCGGTACCGCCGTCACCGTCGTCGACGGCACCCTGCACGCCCAGCCCGCCCGAACGGCCTAGCGAACCTGGCCGAGGCCGCCGAAGACGAGGAGGGTGCTGGGGGTGTTCGGTTCCGGCCGGGCGGGGGCGCCGTCGGCGCCGCCGTCCGCGTCGTCCGGGCGCCAGCTGATCACCGGGACGACGCCGGGGTCGAGCAGTTCGGTACCGGCGAAGTACTGCTCGATCTCCTTCCGGCTGCGCATCCGGCCGCTGCCGAGGGTGAGTTGGAAGGCCTGCTCCAGCGCGCGGGCCTCCGGGCTGGCGTTGCAGAAGTGGCTGAGCAGCAGGCCGCTGCCGACCGGCAGCCGGTCCACGTACGCTCGGACCACGCCGACCGGGTCCTCGGCGTCGGCGAGATGGTGCACGATGCCGAGCAGCAGCAGCCCGATCGGTCGGGTCCAGTCGAGGAAGCCCTTGACCACGGGGTCGCCGAGCAGCGCCTCGGGATCGCGGATGTCGCCGAGGACGACCTTGGTGTGCGGCTTGTCCGCCAGCAGCGCCCGGCCGTGCGCCAGCACGATCGGGTCGTTGTCGACGTAGACCGTGCGGGCCTCGGGGAACACCTCCCGGGCCACCTGGTGGGTGTTCTGGACGGTCGGCAGGCCGGAGCCGATGTCGAGGAACTGGGTGATCCCCTGCCGCGCCAACTCCCGTACCCCACGCGCGAGGAAGGCACGGGTGAGGCGCGCGCCCTGGCCACCGTCCGGGATCAGCTCCAACCGCTTGGCGGCGACGGCACGGTCGACGGCGAAGTTGTCCTTGCCGCCGAGGATCGCGTCGTACACCCGCGCGATGCTCGGCTTGCTGGTGTCCACGCCGAGGCGCTCCCACTCGGTCCCGACGTGGTCCGTACCCATCGTGCCCCTCCCGCCGCGCTGGTCCCGACGAGAGCCTAGCGGCAACCAGCGCGGGTGCGGCCTGCGGCCGGCTCCCCCTGCGGGGCGGGGGTGCTGTGGCACGATCGGCGGGGCGAGAGTGCGGCGCGGAGATCGGGAGTGGTGGGCGTGGTGGAGCGCGGGGCCGAGCAGGGCTCGGCTGAGCAGGGCGGGGCCGGGCAGAGCGGCGCTGAGCACGGCGGGGCCGAGCAGCGCGGGGCCGGGCAGGGCTCGGCTGAGCAGGGCGGGGCCGGGCGGGTTGGGGAGGACTCGGCGGTGCGCGGGTTCTGGCAGGGGCTGGGGCTGCCCGGGCTGATCGACGTGCATACGCACTTCATGCCGGACCAGGTGCTGGCGAAGGTCTGGGCGTACTTCGACTCCGCCGGGCCGCTGGTCGGACGGCCCTGGCCGATCGCCTACCGGCACGACGAGGACGTCCGGGTCGCGGTCCTGCGGTCGCTGGGGGTCCGCGCCTTCACCTCGATGCTGTATCCGCACAAGCCCGGCATGGCCGCCTGGCTGAACGCCTGGGCCGCCGACTTCGCCGCCCGCACCCCGGACTGCCTGCACACCGCCACCTTCTTCCCCGAGCCGGAGGCCGCCGGTTATGTGCGGGCGGCGGTCGAGGGCGGCGCCCGGGTGTTCAAGTCCCATGTGCAGGTCGGCGGTTACGATCCCAACGATCCGCTGCTGGACCAGGTCTGGGGCCAACTGGCGGACGCAGGCGTCCCGGTGGTCACCCACTGCGGGTCGGGACCGGTTCCCGGCAAGCACACCGGACCGGAGCCGATCGCCGCGCTGTTGGCCCGGCACCCGCGACTGCGGCTGGTGGTCGCGCACATGGGAATGCCGGAGTACTCCGACTTCCTCGACCTCGCGGACCGCTACCCAGGGGTGCACCTGGACACCACCATGGCCTTCACCGACTTCAGCGAGCGGGACGCGCCGTTCCCGCGCGCCCAGCGCCGGCGTCTGCTCGACCGCGGCGACCGGATCCTGTTCGGCAGCGACTTCCCCAACATCCCCTACAGCTACGCCCATGCCCTGGACGCCCTGGCCCGGCTCGACCTCGGCGACGACTGGCTGCGCGGCGTCTGCCACGACAACGCCGACCGGCTCCTCCTCGGCGGCGGCGACAAACTACGGGCCTCCGAGGCGGGGTGACCGCAGCGGTTCCGCCGTACCCTGGAGCGACTATCTGACGATGCGTCATATATACGTCTGCGGAGGTGCGGGACCATGGCGGTGACGACACTGCGGTTCAACCAGGTGACACCCGGACTGGAGCCGGCCGGGATATCCGCCCGGTACCGGGCGAGCGTGGAGATGGCCGCCTACGCCGACCGGAACGGCTTCGACCTGATCACACTGGAGGAGCACCACGGCGCGGACGACGGCTGGAGCCCGTCCCCGCTGAGCACCGCGGCGGCCGTGTTCGGCGCCACCGAGCGGATCGCGGTGATCGTCTGCGCCATCCTCACCCCGCTCTACGACCCGCTGCGGCTGGCCGAGGACGTGTCGGTGCTGGACCACCTCAGCGGCGGCCGGCTGACCCTGGTCGCCGGGCTGGGCTACCGTCCCGAGGAGTACACCGGGCTCGGCAAGGACTGGAAGCAGCGCGGCAGGCTGCAGGACGAGGTGCTGGAGACACTGCTCAAGGCCTGGACCGGCGAGCCGTTCAGCTACCGGGGCACGACGGCGCGGGTCACCCCGCCGCCGTTGTCCCAGCCGCACCCCAGCCTGATGGTCGGCGGCTCGTCCCGGGTCGCGGTACGCCGCGCGGTGCGGCTGCGGCTGCCCTTCTTCACCGCCGCCTGGCTGCCGGAACTGGTCACCTACTACGACGAGCTGGCGGCGGAGGCGGGCTTCGAGGGCGGCTTCGCCATGCTCCCGCCGCAGCGCACCCGGATGATCCACTGCACCGAGGACCCGGACCGCGCCTGGGCCCGGTACGGACAGCACTTCCTGCACGAGGCGAGGACCTACGCCTCCTGGCAGACCGCCGACATCTCGTCGGCCGTCGCCTCGGCCGCGACCACACCGGAACAGCTCCGGGCCGAGGGCATCTACGCCTGCCTCACTCCGGCCGAGTGCCTCACCATCGCCCGCGAGGAGTCCGACCTCAGCGGCGGCACGCTGCTGCTGCACCCGCTCTGTGGCGGGATGCCGATCGACGCGGGCTGGGAGAGCCTGCAGCTGTTCCGCGACCAGGTGATCCCGCAGCTGACCTGACCTGACCACAGGGATTCGCCCGGTGTTGGGGAGTAGGCCATTCAGTACCACTCGCACCGTGGCGGGGTGTCGCGGCAGGCTGAGCTGGCGACTTTGGTTGGCTGTGCCGTGACAGTACGGCGGTGAGCCGGCGCGGCACGCGCGGAAGGTGGGCATGCGGTGGCCAGTGAGGGCGGGTTCCCCTCGCGCGGGGTGTGGCGACGGCCGGGGCTGCGCTGGGTGGACGTGCTGGTGGCGGCCGCACTGATCGCACTGCTCTACGGACTGCTGCGCCTCGGCCCCTCGCTGAACGCGCCGTTCCTGCCCAGCACGGCACCCGCCACGGTCTCCACGGACCCGTCGAACCTCCCCTACTACGCGGTCCGCTCGCTGCTGCGGATGTTCGCGGCGCTGGTCGCCTCGGTGCTCTTCACCTTCGTCTACGCCACGGCGGCGGCACGGCTGAAGCGGGCGGCGTCGGTGCTGCTGCCGGTGCTGGACATCCTGCAGTCGGTCCCGGTCCTGGGCTTCCTGTCGGTCACGGTGACCGCGTTCATCAACCTGTTCCCCGGGTCGACCCTCGGCCTGGAGTGCGCCTCGATCTTCGCCATCTTCACCGCGATGGCCTGGAACATGACCTTCGCCTTCTACTACTCGCTGATCTCCCAGCCCCGCGAGCTGGACGAGGCCGCCCGGATCATGCGGCTGACCAAGTGGCAGCGCTTCTGGCGGCTGGACGTGCCCAGCGGCATGATCCCGCTGGTCTGGAACGGCATGATGAGCTTCGGCGGCGCCTGGTTCTTCCTCGCCGCGTCCGAGTCCATCAGCGTGCTCAACCAGCACTACGCGCTGCCCGGCATCGGCTCCTACGCCGCCGCGGCGATCGGCAAGGGCGACCTGGGCGAGGTGGGCATCGCCATCCTGGTCATGGTGCTGATGGTGATCGGCGTGAACGTGCTGTTCTGGCGGCCGATGACGGCCTGGTCGGAGCGGTTCCGGGTGGAGGAGTCGGAGGCCGCCGAACGGCCCCGCTCACTGGTGCTCGACCTGCTCCGGCGCTCCTCCGTCCCGCAGCTGATCGGCCGTCCGCTGCGGCCGGTGGGGCGCGGCCTGGACCGGATCACCCGCCCCTTCGGCCTGGCCGAGCACCCGCTCTCGCGCCCGCAGCTGCGCGAGCGCACCGGGGACGTGTTCTTCGCGGGCGTGGTCGCCACCGTGGTGGTCTTCGGCGCCTGGCAGGCCCTGAAGTACATCCAGTCGAGCGTCGGCCTCGCCGAGTTCGGCCACGCACTGGCGCTGGGCGCGGCGACCTTCGGCCGGGTGGTGGTGCTGCTGGTGGCGGCGACGCTGGTGTGGGTGCCGGTCGGCGTCTGGATCGGGATGAACCCGAAGGTCACCCGGTTCGCCCAGCCGGTGGTCCAGGTGCTGGCCAGCTTCCCGGCGAACCTGCTGTTCCCGCTGGCCATCGTGGTCTTCCTGGACCTGGGCATCTCGCTGAACATCGGTGCCATCCTGCTGATGGCCCTCGGCGCGCAGTGGTACATCCTGTTCAACGTGATCGCCGGGGCCTCGGCGATCCCCAGCGACCTGCGCGAGGCGATGACCGGCTTCCGGGTCGGCGGCCGGCTGCGCTGGCGGGCCTTCATCCTGCCCGCGATCTTCCCCTACTACGTGACCGGCGGGATCACCGCGGCGGGCGGCGCCTGGAACGCCTCGATCGTGGCGGAGGTGGTCGACTACGGCAGCCACCACCTGACCGCGACCGGCCTCGGCGCCTACATCGCCGAGGCGACCGGCACCGGTAACTTCCCCAAGATCCTGGTCGGCGTCATCGTGATGAGCTTCTACGTGGTCGGGCTCAACCGGCTGCTGTGGCGCCGGCTCTACCGGCTGGCCGAGACCAGGTTTTCCATGTGACCCGCGTCCATGTGATCCGCCTCGAGGTGACCCGCTTCCCGAGGTGACCGCCTCCATCTGACCGCCCCGATGCGATCCCCGCCCCGACGACGACCGTCCCGACCCCCAGGCAGGCGCAGCATGACCCTCACTCCGGGCCCCTCCGCCCCGGCCACGATCGTCGCGGCCGAGGACGTCACCAAGACCTTCACCACTCCCGACGGGCGCGCGCTGCCGGTGCTGGAGGGAGTCAGCTTCCAGCTGGACGAGGGGGAGATCGTCGCCCTGCTGGGCAAGTCGGGTTCGGGCAAGTCGACGCTGCTGCGCTGCGTCGCCGGGCTGATCTCGCCGTCCCAGGGCACCGTCAGCTACCGGGGCACCCCGCTGTCCGGGGCCAGCCCGGGGGTGGCCATGGTGTTCCAGTCCTTCGCGCTGCTGCCCTGGCTGACGGTGCAGCAGAACGTGGAGCTGAGCCTGGAGGCCCGCGGGGTGCCGGCCGAGGAGCGCCGGGAGCGGGCGCTGCGCGCGATCGACCTGATCGGCCTGGACGGCTTCGAGGGCGCCTATCCCAAGGAGTTGTCCGGCGGAATGCGCCAGCGCGTCGGCTTCGCCCGCGCGCTGGTGGTCGAGCCGGACGCGCTGCTGATGGACGAACCCTTCTCGGCGCTGGACGTGCTGACGGCGGAGAACCTGCGCGGCGAGCTGGTCGGCCTGTGGGAGGGCCGGGACGCGCCGGTGAAGGCGATCCTGATCGTCACCCACAACATCGAGGAGGCGGTGCTGCTCGCGGACCGGATCCTGGTGCTGGCCTCCAACCCCGGCCGGATCCGCGCCGAACTGGCGGTGGACCTGCCCCGGCCGCGGGACCGGCGCACCCCCGAGTTCGAGGCGCTGGTGGACACCGTCTACGGCATCCTGACCGGACGTGAGGACGCGGCGGTGGCCACGACGGAGGCGGCGCCCGGCGCCCCGGAGGCCAGGCAGCCCGCGGCGCCGACGCCGATCACCGTGCCGCTGCCCGCCGTCAGCGTCGGCGGGATGGCGGGGCTGCTGGAGATCCTGGTGGCCAGGGGCGGTGAGGACGGTCTCGCGGAGATCTCCGACGAGCTGAACTTCGAGATCGACGACCTGCTGCCGCTGGTCGACGCGGCGGTGCTGCTGGGGCTGGCCCGTACCGGCAACGCCCGGATGGTGGTCACCGACGCCGGACGGGAGTTCGCCGCCGCCGACATCCTCACCAGCAAGCAGCTCTTCGCCCGGCTGGCCCTGGCCAACGCGCCGCTGGTGCGGGCCATCGCCCAGGCGCTGGCCGCCACCGACGGGCACCGGCTGCGCGACGGCTTCTTCCTGGACCTGCTGCGGCGCGGCTTCTCGGCCGAGGACGCGCAGCGGCAGCTGGACGTCGCCGTCGACTGGGGCCGCTACGGCGAGCTGTACGAGTACGACGCGGGCGCCGGCCAGCTGATCCTCGCCCCGACCGGCGGCTGACCGGCTGACTGCCGACGGTCGACGGCCGGCCGGCCGACGGCCGGGGCGTGAACGGCGCAGGGGCGCGGGGGCGGGGGGGCCCGCGCCCCCGCGGCCCCGCCGCGGGGGGGGGAGCCGGGCGGG
>NZ_JBGCCS010000044.1:0-49481 GCF_041262645.1 Streptacidiphilus sp. EB129 | reverse complement strand
ACCGTCGCCGCCCGCCCAACAACGACGATCCAGCAGCTGACCGCCTATCAGCAAGAGGACAAGGTCAGCGATCTCACCGCATTCGAGCTACACCCTAAGTGCATTGTGCTTGGGCGATTGAGACCGCGTTCCACGACGCCCGCCAGACCCTGGGCGTCGGCGAAGCCCGAAACCGCACCCCAAGCGCGGTGGAGCGCACCGTCCCCTTCGACCTGCTCGCCTACACCGTGGTGATCGCCTGGTACACGCTGACCGGCCACCACCCCGCCGACACCGACGAACACCGAACCCGGGCCCGCTGGTACACCACCAAGACCCAGCCCTCATTCGAGGACATGACCGCCAAACTCCGCCGCACCATCATCGCCCACAAATTTCGCAACCCACACACCCACCAGGCACAACCCGAAGAAATCCAGGCCGTCCTCACCGCCTGGGCACTCGCCGGAACATGACCACCGAGAACCGCGAAACACGAGGGGTTCGCGCTGGTGCTGGCGGGCGCGGGCACGACGATCCGGGTCACCCACGTCGAGACGTTCGAGCCCCAGCCGTTCACTGTCCTGGGCTGGGTCGTCCCGGACATCGCCCGTGTGATGACGCAACTCGCGCAGCATGCCGTCGAGTTCGTGGTGTTCGAGGGCATTGGCCAGGACGCCGACGGACTGTGGACCGCTCCGGGCGGCCACCGCATCGCCTGGTTCAAAGACCCGGACGCCAACCTGCTGTCACCCGCCCAGTACGCCTGCCCCAGTCCAGTCGCAAGATCAAGCGCCTTCGCAACGCCCCCGGCCGCGAAACCCCCAGCAGTGACAGCTACTGAACTTGATCGGGTCCTACGGTTTTGCTGGGTCGGACGGGCCAGTCGTCAGGTCCTTGGGGGTCGCCCAGCGGTTCCCCGCAGCGTTCAGCTGCATCGCCCCGCACTTCCGTCCCCGCCGCCATCTGATGACAGCCAGTCACTATCGCGAGGAGATGAACGAGCGCTTCGCCACGTGGAGGAACGTCGCCGGCACGGCCACCACGGACTGAACCAGAGCACCCCCCCCGGGCCGACACGCGCCACCCCAGGACGAACCACTCAACCGACCATCAACTTGACGACACCCGACGACAGCCTGGAAGCGAAGCTGCGCGCCATGGGCCACTACGAGACCCAGGCGCGCAGCATCGCGAAGAACCTCCGCTGCTATCCCGGAACGCTACTTACCGAGCTAAGGACTCAGCACCTCACACGTCAGCGGGCAGCAGCTTGCGGACGTGCTCTACCGCCTCGGCTACCGGCACCAACTGCGTCTCGCCGGTCGCCCGGGTGGTGACCTCCACCACGCCCTCCGCCAGACCGCGAGCCCCGACCGTGATGCGGTACGGGATGCCGACCAGTTCGACGTCGCGGAACTTCACGCCGGGCCGCTCGTCTCGGTCGTCCAGCAGCACGTCGACCCGCTCGCCGCGCAGCTGTCGGTAGAGCGTCTCGGCGGCCTCGGTAACCCGCTCGTCGCTGGAGCCGAGCACCACCACCGCGACCTCGAAAGGCGCGACCGCCACCGGCCAGACGATGCCCTTCTCGTCGTGGTGCGTCTCCACGATGGAGGCCAGCGCCCGCTCCACGCCGATGCCGTAGCTGCCCATGATCGGCACCACCCGGTCGCCGTCCGGTCCCAGCACGTTGACGCCCAGGGTCTCGGTGTACTTGCGGCCGAGCTTGAAGATGTGGCCCACCTCGATCGTGCGCACGACCTCAAGGGCCGTGCCGCACTGGGGGCAGGGCTCGCCGGAGGTCACCTCGCGAAGGTCCGCCCACCGCTGCACCGCAAGGTCCCGCTCGACGGACACGCCGCGTAGGTGGACGCCATCGGTGTTGGCCCCGGTGGTCATGTCGGTCCGGCCGCGCAGGGCCTCGTCCGCGAGCACCGTCAGTCCGGTGACGCCGACGGCGCCGAGGCTGCCGGGGGAGGCGCCGAGCGCGGCCTGGATCTCCTCTGCGGTCGCCGGCCGCAGCGCGGTGGCGGCGAGGGTGTCGATAAGCTTCTGCTCGACGAGGGTGTGGTCGCCGCGCATCAGGACCAGGGTCAGCTGGTCGTCGACGACGTACACCAGCGTCTTGATCTGACGCTCGGATGAGACATCGTGAAGACGCGTCAGCTCCTCGATGGTGCGGGCCTCCTGGGTGTCGAACGGCTCGGGAGCGTCCAAGCCGGGGCCGTCCGCCACCGCGGCCAGGGCCGAGGTCGCCTTCTCGGTGTTAGCGGCGTAGCCACAGCCCGGGCAGCGAACCACCAGGTCCTCGCCGGCCTCGGAGGGGCTCATGAACTCCACCGACGCGCTACCGCCCATGCTCCCGCTGGACGCTTGCACGGCGATGGCCGGCAGGCCGAGCCGCTCGAAGATCCGCTCGTAAGCGCCCTTATGCAGGTCGAACGAGCGGTCCAGGCCCTCGGCCGCGATGTCGAAGCTGTACGAGTCCTTCATAGTGAACTCGCGCACCCGCAGCAGGCCGCTCTTCGGCCGGGCCTCGTCGCGGAACTTGGTCTGGAACTGGTACCAGATCTGCGGCAGGTCCCGGTAGGACCGCAGCTCCTGGGAGAGGACGGTGAAGATCTCCTCGTGCGTCATGCCGAGCGCCAGGTCCGCACCCTTGCGGTCCTTGAGTCGGAACATCTCCTCGCCCATCACCTCCCATCGGCCGCTTCGCTGCCAGATCTCCGCTGGGTGGAGCGCCGGCAGGATAAACTCCTGGGCGCCGATCGCGATCATCTCCTCGCGGATGATGTCCACGATCTTGGACCGGACGCGCACGGCCAGTGGCAGCAGGGAGTAGTGACCGGCCATCAGCTGCCGGACGAACCCTCCTCTCACCAGCAGGCGGTGACTCACCGCATCCGCGTCCGCCGGGTCCTCCCGGAGAGTGGGCACGTACAGCTGGGACCAGCGCATGGGACCGGAGACCGTCCTCTCGGTGAAGCTGCAGGGTGTCGCGGCGGCGCTCAGGCCGACATCACGACGGGAGACTCATTCTAGGGGCGTCAGGCCCGGCTCCGCCTCAAGCCGCGTTGCCTGGCACTGGCAGGGGCAGGCAACGCGCCCCCGCCCGTGTCCATACTCAATGCCATGAAGAGCAAGTCGCAGTTGGGACGGTTCCTACGGGTGCGTCGGCCGCAACTGCAGTCGTCGGACGTCGGGTTGCGGGAGTTCGATGGGCGGCGGCGGGTGCCGGGCCTGCGCCGGGGCGAGCTTGCCCGGTTGGCGGGGGTGAGCGAGTCGTACTACACGCGGCTTGAGCAGGGGCAGTTGCTCAACGCCTCGACGGAGGTATTCGATGCGCTCGCCAGGGCACTTCGCCTGGACGCGATCGAACGCCGGCACCTGTACGGTCATTGTGCTCGGCCGACGCAGCGACGAACTGATGGGGAACCGCACCGGGCATGCGCTCTTCGCCGGGCACCTCGACCCGAGGAGCCCAGAGGACCCGCCCGGCGTCCGGACACCGCGCGGCTGGTGTTTCGGGACGCCCACACCCGGGAGCTGTACGAGGACTGGCCGAAAATGGCCTGAGACGCGGTTGGGAGACTGGCGGCCCGCCGTCGGCCGGTACCCCCGACGATCCGCTGCTGGCCGCTCTGATCGGTGAACTGGTCATGCACAGCCAGGAGTTCACCGAACTTTGGCCGGAGCACCGGGTCCGGGCCTGGGACATCGCGGCCTACCGGATGCGGCATCCGCTCGTCGGACCATGGACGTCACCCAGCAGGCCATGCCGGTCCCGAACGAGCAAGAACAGCGACTCGTCGCGGTCGCCGCCGTGGCGGGTTCGGCCTCGCAGACCGCGCTGAGCCTGCTCGCCCAAGCCACCACCCCACACGGATGCACTCGTCCGGCAACCGACAACCCGTCCACCGTATCTGAATACCTGTCAATGGAGACTGACATGTGGCGTAGATCGGCGGCTGCCAGGCTTGCCACCGTTCCAAAGAACCGCCCTGCCAGAGGATCGGAAGTTCATCCATGCGTGTTCAGGAAGAGGTCGACGCCGGTACCGGCGAAAGCGTGCGAGACCTGGAGTTCAAGGTGCTCGGCCCGCTGGAGGTCTGGGACGCGTCCGGCCGACTGAATCCGGGCGGCACCAAGCAGCGCCAGGTCCTGGCCACCCTGCTTTTGTCCGCCAACCGGGTGGCTCCGATCTCTCGCCTGGTCCGGGCCGCCTGGGAGGAGGAGATGCCGCTCACCGCCTCCAACCAGGTGCGCAAGATGGTGTGGGATCTGCGCCGGAGGCTGCCGGACGGGATGCAGATCGTCACCGAGCCGCCCGGGTACCGGCTGGTGCTGCGGGAGAGCCAGTTGGACGCGCGACGGTTCGAGGTGCTGCTGGCCCGGGCCGATGCCGCGGTCGCCGACAGCCGTTCCGATGCCGCGATCGCCCACCTGGGCTCGGCGTTGCAGCTGTGGCGCGGGAGGGCTCTGGCCGGGATGACCGGTTCGGTGATGACCTGTGCCGGCCGGGATCTGGACGAGCGCCGGCTGGTTGCCACCGAGCGCTGGATCGACCTGCGGCTGTCCCGCGGTGAAGCCCGGGCCCTGGTGCCGGTGCTGCAGTCCCTGGTCGACGAGCACCCCCTGCACGAGGCGCTGTGCGAACGGCTGATGCTGACCCTCTATCGGATCGGCCGGCGGGCCGAGGCACTCAATGTGTTCGCCCAGGGGCGGGCGGCCCTGCTCGAACTCGGCATCGACCCCGGCGTCGCGCTGGGCCGGCTGCAGGAACGGATTCTGAACGACGATCCGGGGCTGCTGGTGCCCGAGTCCACCCGCCCCGGCGACGCGGACCGCGAGACTGCCACCGTCGCGCCGGAGCAGCCGGCCGCGCCGACACCCCCGGCGGTGGCACTCTCCTCGCCGGGGACGGCCGCGCCGATCCAGGGCATGCTTCCCTATGACCTCCCGGACTTCACCGGCCGGCAGGAGGAACTGGACATTCTGCTCCGCCTGGGCACCGGCGTCTCGGAGCAGGCTCCCGCCCTGGTCACCATCAACGGCATGCCCGGGGTGGGCAAGACCGCGCTCGCGGTGCACGCCGCGCACAGGCTCGCGGGTGCCTTCCCCGACGGCCAACTCTTCGTCGACATGCAGGGGTTCACCCGTGAGGGTGGGCCGCTGTCGCCGGCCAACGCGCTGGGCCGGCTGCTGCTCTCGCTCGGGACGCCGCCACAGGACATCCCGGATGACTTCGACTGCCGGCAGGCGATGTGGCGCAGGAGCGTGGCCGGCCGCCACTTCCTGATGGTGCTGGACAACGTGTGGGAGACCGCCGCGATCCGCCCGCTGCTGCTCAGTACCGGCGGGTGCCTGGTCCTGGTGACCAGCCGGGTGATGATCAACGATCTGGACGGCGCCGTCCCGCTGTCGGTGGGGACCTTCCCGGAGCAGGACGCGATGGACCTGCTGGCCAAGATCATCGGCACCCACCGGATCGACGACGCCGAGCAGGCCCGCACCTTGGTGGCCCAGTGCGGCTTCCTCCCGCTGGCGATCCGGATCGCGGGCGCCCGGCTGGGCAATCGTCGCGACTGGAATCTGACCTACGCGACCTGGCGGATGCGCCGCGGGGAGCGGCGGCTGCGGGAGCCAGCCCTCGCCGATCGCAGCGTCGCCGGCGAGATCCGGCTCTCCTACCGCCAGCTCTGTCCCGATCAGCAGCGGATGCTGCTGAGCCTGGGCACAGCCCCTGCCGACGGGTTCGACAGTGACACCGCCGCGAGCCTCGCCGCGGTCCCGCTGCTGCAGGCAGAGGATCTCCTGGAAGAGCTCGTCGACGCCTGTCTGCTCCGCCCGCTGCCCACTCCCGGCCACTATCACCTGCACGAACTGGTACGCGGCTTCGCCATCGCGGAAGCCGCCACGTCGCAGGCCGCACACCTGCCGGAGCCCGGCCCGCGCACCTGTACCTGTGCCTGACCTCCGATCAGACCGCCGCGGGATCGCGGAGCAGACGCAGCCGCGGCGTGCCGTCGACCGGGCAGGTCACGTGCGCCCGTCCGCCGACCGGCAGCGTGCACATCGGGTCGGCATGCCCCAGATCGAACCCGGCGGCGACCGGCAGCGACTGCGGCAGGCACTCCCGGAGCACCTCGTCGTACCCGCCGAAGCCGGACGGCGTCTTCCCCGGGCCGCTGACCCTGCTGACCAGCACCCCGCTCGCCCGGCGGAAGACGCCCGAGAGACTGAACTGCTCCAGTCGGGCCCAGAGCTCGTCCGGCGACATGCCGTCGATCTCCAGGAAGATCAGCGAGCCCTGCTCTGGCTCGGGCCACAGCGAGGTGCCCAGCAGCAGGCCGAGCACGAGCAGCGAACCGCCCCACAACGGCCCGGCCGCCTCGCCCGGACGCAGCGTGCGGGTCCGCTGCTCACCGCTGTTGCCCTGCCTGCGCCGGGTGTCCTCGCGATCCCAGAACAGGTTCTCGTCCGACCACTTGGCCGCGACGCCGACCGTCCGCTCGGTCCAGTCGTGCTCCCGGCCGAGCACCTGGTCGAACTCCATGGCGGTCAGCTCCCACGGCCCGTCGGCCTCTCCCCATTCGGAGATGACCATCGGTCCGTGGAAGGCGACCAGCCCGGACCGCTGCGGGATCAGGTTGACCACCGAGGTCAGGTCGCTGTAGCCGACCAGCGGCTTGGCCGCCCGCCCGATGTGCTCGAAGTCCAGGTGGGGCAGCACGGGCGTCAGGGTCCAGCCGCCGACGGCGGCGATCACACCGTCGACCTCCTCCAGCATGGTGTGCAGCTCCTCCGCGGCTGCTTCCGGGCGCAAGGTGCCAGCGCCCTCGGCCGCCTTGCACGACCGCCCGACCCGGACGGTGTACCCCTGGGTCCGCAGTGCGGCCAGGCCCCGTTCGAAGCGGCGCGGGAAGAGCACCGGGCCGGGGCAACTGGGCGCCCATACCCCGAGCCTGGCCCTGGCGGGCAGCAGGGCGGGCCATGTGGTCGTGATGGCCTCGGTGGTCATCGGCTCACTCCAATCGTCTCGATCGGACGGATCGGCTGATCCGCCCACTCCTCACGCCCGCGCCGGATCAGCTGCTCGCGCAGCGCCGTGGGCGACAGCCGGCGCGGCTCCTCGGCGCTGGCCCGGTGGCCCCGCAGCTCCAGCCCCTCCTCGTCGGTGCCGCTCACCACCACCCGCCAGGGGATGCCGACGGCGTCGGCGAAGCGCATCCGCCCGCCGAACGATGCGCCGTGCCGGTCGTCCACGACCGCGCGGATCCCGTGGCGCAGCAGGTCGGTGTAGGCCCGGACCGCCGCCTCGGCCGCCTCGGCCGACTTCTTCTGCGCCGTCACCAGCACGTCGAACGGCCGCACGGCGGCGGGGAAGGCGATGCCATCGGGGGTGCGGTGCTGCTCCAGCAGGGCCAGCACGCAGCGCTGGATGCCGATGCCGTAGGTGCCCATCACCGGCACCCGCACCTGGTTGTCCTCGTCCCGGAACCTGACGTCGAACTTCTCGACGTGCTGGTAGCCGTAGCCCATGGCGATTCCGCCCTGCGGATTCTCGTCCTCGGGTCTGGTCTCCCGCGCGGCGTCGCGGTGGTAGGGGATGGTCCGGCTGCGCGGCCGGTCTCCCCGGGCGTAGGGGAAGATGAACTCGAAGCCGCCGGTGCTCTCGTCGCTGACCAGCTCGGCCCGCAGGCCGAGCGCGTCCAGCACCGCCCGTACGGTCTCCTGGGCGTGCCGGGCGCTGCGCAGGTAGCCGGCGTGGTTCGCGTCCAGGCTGGCGAACAGGCAGCACTGGAACTGCCGGGAGTTGTAGATGCCCTGCGGCCGGTCGCGGAACCGGAGGATCTCCCGGAACTCGAACAGCCGCATCGGCAGCTGCCGGTGCGACCCCAGGCCGGACCGGCCGAGGTAGGACAGCAGCGGTTCCTCGCTGGTGGCGGCCAGCGTGTACTGCTCGTACGGCTCGGCGAAGCCGATCAGCTCGTCGGCGTACTTCTCCAGCCAGCCGGCCGGCGCCACCGTGTCGATCCGGCTCACGGCCGGACCGCGGAACTCGGCGTACCCGAGGAGCTCCATCTCCCGGCGCACCACCTGCTGGATGTTGGTGACCAGCCGCTGCCCGACGGGCGAGAACCAAGGGAAGCCCGCGTCGGTGAACCGGGCGAGTCCGAGCTGCTGGGGTAGGTCGGCCTCTGCGGAGTCCTGGTGCGGCAGCGGCTGTCCCAACAGCTCGTTGTGGGGGATCCTGCTCAGTCTCATCGGCACTCCGGTGCGACGGTATCGGTCTGATGGGCCGCCAGCAGCTCGCGGATCCGCCACGGGGGCAGGTACCGCTCGGTGAGGCGGATGCCGAGGTGGGCCAGCGCGTCCTCGACGGCGGCGACCACGGCGGAGGGGGCCAGCACCGCGCCTCCCTCGCCCAGGCCGCGGAAGGGCACGTCACCGGGCCGTTCGGAATCCAGGTGAACGATCTCGATGTCCGGGACGGTCAGCGCGGTGGGCAGCAGGTACTCGGTCAGCCCGGTGGACAGCTGCCGGCCGTCCGAGCCGTACCCGGACCGCTCGTGCAGCACGGTCGCGATGCCCTGCACCGCCCCGCCGCGCAACTGCCCATCGGCGATCGCCGGGTTGATGATCCGTCCGCTGTCGGCGATGATCACGTAGCGGCGGATCGACACCGTGCCCAGGTCCGGGTCGACCTCGACCCAACAGCAGTGGGTGGCCTCCGCCCAGCCGGTCTCCGCGCCGTCGAACACTTCGGTCACGTCCAGCCGGGCGCGGCCCTCCGGGGTGTCGAAGTGCCGGCGGAGCAGACCCGGCAGGTCGGTCAGCACGCTGCCGTTGGCCACCGAGACGACCTGCCCGGCGGCCAGGTCCAGCTCGTGTGGCGGGTGGCCGGTCTCCAGGCCGGCGGCGGTCAGCAGCCGCTCGCGCAGCCTGCGGGAGGCTCTCAGCACCGCCCCGCCCGCCAGCGCCGCCGCCCGGCTGGCCCCGGTCCCGGCCAGGCTGTACGGGACCTCGGCGGTGTCCCCGCAGATGACCTCGATCTCCCTCAGGGGCAGGCCCAGGGTGCTCGCGGCGATCTGCGAGAGTGTGGTCAGGTGGCCCTGGCCGTGCGGGATCTGGGCGGTCCGGATCTCCAACCGCCCGGTCGGCGCCAGCACCAGCCGGACCGGTTCGGGGCCCATGTGCGAGCCGACCGCCTCACTCAGGCTCCACGGGCCGGGGGCGGGTTCGAGGAGCGTGGTGATGCCCAGGCCCAGCAACCGACCCTCGGACCGGGCCCCGGCCTGCTCCTTGCGGAAGGTCTCCACCCCGGCCTCGCTCCGGCCCAGCCACAGGGTCGAACCCAGCTGGGGCAGATCGGTCAGCAGCGCGCCGGTGACCGTGCGCGGCTCCGGGCCACAGACCGGGAGGAGGTGGCGCAACCGGTAGTCCGCCGGCTCCTCGCCGAGCTCCCGGGCGATCAGGTCCATGGTGCGCTCGGCCGCGAAGGTGGCCATCTCCCAGGGCCCCCGGTAGGCCACGTACGGCGTCCGGTTGGTGAGCACCAGCCGGCCGCTGAACTCGTAGGCCGGGATGCGGTAGCTGTTGGGCAGCAGGCAGCGGACGATGGCCACGAAGACGGCGCTGGCGATCGGCGGGACCGGGTAGGCGCCCTGATCGACGATCAGGGCGGCGCGCAGCGCGCGGATCGTACCGTCCGCGTCGAGCGCCACCTCGATGTCGACCTCCTCGCCCCGGGCCTGACCCGCCGCGGTGAGGTGCTCGCGCCGGTCCTCGATCCAGCGGACCGGCCGGCCCAGGCGCATGCTCGCCCAGCACACGGCGACGTCCTCGCGGTACACCCCTCCCTTGATGCCGAACGAGCCACCCATGTTCCGCGGCACCCGCACCCGGATCAACTCCTGGCTCAGGCCGAGCACTTCGGCGAGGAAGGCGCGGTGCGAGTTAGGCGACTGGGAGGCGACGTCGTAGCCGAGCCGGCCGGTCGCGGGGTCGAACGCGGCCAGGCCGCCGCGCGCTTCCAGCGGCGAGTTCTGGGCGCGCTCCTGGCGGATCCGGTGCCGCAGCACGCGCGCGGCGCCGGCGAATCCGGCCTCGATATCGCCGTGGGCGCGGTGCTCGGCGTACAGGACGTTCCCGTCCATCTCCTCGAAAAGGGGTGTGGTGTCGCCCGCGGCACAAGCTCTGGCGTCCAGGACCGGATCCAGCGCCTGGTAGCCGACCACGACCCGCTCGGCGGCGTCCTCGGCCGCCCGGGTGCTGGTGGCGACGACGAGGGCGACCGGGTCGCCCTCGAACCGGACCTGTTCGGACTCCAGCGGGGCGAACCGCGGTGAGGTGTAGCCGGGCAGCGGGCAGCCCACCACGATCGGGTTCAGCGTGCCGGCGAGGTCGGCGCCGGTGAAGACGGCGACCACCTCCGGTGCGGCCAGGGCCGGCGAGACGTCGATCCCGGTGATCCTCGCGTGCGGGTGGGGGCTGCGCACGAAGCGGCCGTGGAGCATGCCCGGCAGGTCGAGATCGCCCACATAGCGGGCGTCGCCGTTGAGGAAGGCGCGGTCCTCGGCGCGCAGCGCCGGGGCGCCGATGCCCTCGTGCTCCGGTCCGGTCGGGGGCTGCGGTTCCGGGTCGATCGCGAGGGTGTCGGCGGCGATCAGGACCGCCCGCACGATGCTTTGGTAGCCGGTGCACCGACAGAGGTTGCCGGCCAGTCGCGCGCGCACCTGCTCCTCGGTGGGGCGAGGATTCTCGGCGAGCAGCGCGCGGCTCTCCAGCAGAATGCCAGCGGCGCAGAAGCCGCACTGGAAGGCGTGCTCCCGCCAGAACACCTCCTGGAGGTGGCGGAGCTGCGGGTCGTCGGCGGCGTCCTCGGCCGTCCGGACCTCGCAGCCGGTTGCCTGGGCGGCGAGCACTGTGCAGGAGCGGGCCGTTTGACCGTCGATCAGCACCGTGCAGGAGCCGCAGACGCCTTCCTCGCACCCGAGGCGGACGCTCTTGCGGCCGTGGCGCTCGCGCAACTCGTCCGCGAGAGTGGCACTGCCGTCGGCCGGAGTGAAGCCCGTGTCGCGCGGGTTCATGCCACCTCCCTCCGGGGCTCGGGGAGCAGGCGGGCCCGGGTGATCGCCTGTGACAGCGCCCGGCGGGTCAGCACCCGGGCGGCGTCGCGGCAGTAGGCCGCTGGCGGTCCATTGGTCTCGACGGCGATGGCGGGGCCGTCGAGCGATACGGTCTCGGCGGCGGCCTCCTCGGCGTCCGCCAGTCGGGCGGTGACATCGACCACGGTGGGGGCCGAGGCCCGCGACGAGACTGTGATTTCGGCGAGCCGGACGGTCCCGTCCGGCTCCGCGTCGATGACGGCCGCGACGCAGGCGACCGGCCGGCCGCCGATGGGGTGGGACAGATCCTGCAGCGCCTGCCCGCTCCGCCCCCGCCGCAGTGGCACCCGGATGCCGACGACCAGCTCGCCGGGAGCGATCCCGGTGGTGTACGGGCCGGTGATCCAGGACCGCAGATCGCACTCGCGGTCGCCGCCGGGCCCGGTGAGTCGAAGCCGCGCGTCGAGCGCCACGGCGGCGGTGAGGAGTTCGGCCCCCGGCGCGGCGAAGGCCACCGTGCCGCCGAGGGTGCCGCGGTTGCGCACCGAGACGTGTCCGGTGCGGGCGGCCGCTGCCGCCAGCAGCGGAGCCGCCGCGGCGGCGTCGGTCTCCAGCGTGCGCTGGCGGGTCATCGCGCCGATCTCCAGGAAGTCGGCGGAGGTGGTCAGGTACGACAGACCGTCGATCCGGTCCAGGCCGACCAGGACCCGAGGCCGGCGGGCCCGTGCGGCCAGCAGCGGGATCAGGCTTTGACCGCCCGCGAGCGGCACCGCCTCCTGGTCCGACCCGGCCAACAGGTCGACCGCGTCGCACAGGCGAACCGGTGACCGGTACTCGATCTGGGGGAGCTTCACGGACATCCTCTGGTCGATTGGTCGATTGGTCGATTGGTCGGCCGGTCGGCGCCGGGAGCAGACTCCCGGCGCCGGCCGCGTGGCATCAGCGCTGTACGCCCACCGGGCTGGCGGTGAACAGCTCCGGCTCGCCCAGCTCGTCGACCTCGCAGCGGACGAGCAGCTCGGTGTAGCCCATCTGGCTGAGGTTGTCGCGGAACAGGCGCATGAAGACGGAGTACTGCTCGACCAAGGCGGCGCGGGCCTTGGCGGACAGCTCGTCCAGGTGCGGGCGGGTCAGGATGTCCTTGACGAAGCCGTCGACCACCTCGTCGGAGATCCAGTCGAAGGTGTACTTGTCCTGGTGGAACGAGATCCGTCCGTCACCGAGGAAGAAGTCCAGCCAGTACTGCTCCTCCAGCGGCTCCACGGTCACCTGGATCGCCTCGGTGACGTCCGCGAGCAGCTTCTTCGACGGCGTCTTCACGTAGTACATCGGGATCGCGGCGATGAAGCCGCCCGGACGCACCACCCGGCTGTACTCGGCGAGGGCGGCCTTCTGGTCCGGGATCAGCGAGGTCACGTTGCCGCAGAAGACCAGATCGAAGCTGTCTTCCGGGTAGCCGGTCGAGGTGGCGTCGTTGACCTCGAAGGTGATCAGGTGGGCGACGCCCAGAGCCTCGGCGCGGCGGCGGGCCTCCTGGATGCTGCGCTCGTTGATGTCGATCGCCGTGATGCGGCAGCCGACCAGGCGGGCCAGCTCGATGGCGGTGATGCCGGTGCTGGTGCCGATCTCCAGGACGTGGCTGTCCTTGGTCAGGTGGGCGCGGGTGGCCAGGTGGGAGACGCTGGAGACGCCACCGGGCGGGCGGTTGGTCTCGCGCACAACGGAGATCAGCTCGTTGTAGTTCATCGCCAGGATGTCCTTGGCGGTGAGGTTGGCGAGGTTCAGGCTCATGGGAAAAGAATTCCTTTCGAATTTCCGGTGGAAAATCGCGAAGCGTTGGTCAGGGGACGGCGGGGCGGCCGTTGGCACGCTCGAGAAGCTGCAGATCACGGATGTCGTCGTGCTGGAGCACAAACATGAAGAACCGCTCGACGCCCATGCCGAAACCGGCGGTGCGAAGCGGCCTCTCCTGCTTCATCTGCAGGTACCAGTCGTAGTCTTCCTCGGGCACCGCGTGCGCCGCGAGGGCGGTCCGGGCCCGCTCGGCGTCGACGTGCCGCTCGCCGCAGCCGATGATCTCACCGGGGCCGATCAGCAGGTCGGCGTTCAGGGCCTTGTGACCCGTCTCGTCCAGCGCCTGGTAGAAGGGCACCGAGAGGTGGTCCGAGTGGGTCAGCCAGACCGCGGGGCCGTACAGCTCCATCAGCCGGCGCTCCCCGGCCCGGTTGATCGTCCGCCACCCGTCGTGAAACTGGAAGTACTCGGGGGCGCCGTCCAGCGCCGCCACCGCGTCGTCGAAGGTCATCCGCGCTGTCGGGCGGTCCAGGAACTCCGTCAGGTGGCCGATGCCACCGGCGAACCCGGCGACCGGCTCCGCAAGGTCGCGGACCACGGCCGCGGCCAGGTGCCGCAGGTAGGCGTCGGAGACGTCCATGACCTCGTCCAGGCCGCCAGGGATCTCCGCCTCGCTGTGGAAGAACTGGGCGAGGTGGGTGGGGTCGGTCTCCTCACCGCGGAAGCTCGGCATCAGGTAGTAGCAACCGTCGCTGGCGATCCTGATGCCGTACTCCAGCAGGAACTGCATGGAGTCGGCGAGGTAGGTCGGGATGCCGAACAGATCCACCTGCACCGGCAGCGAGTCGCTGCCGAGGCCCATCGGGGAAGAGATGGACGAAGTGGTCACCGGCAGATGCAGCGCTCGCACGCCGCGGTTGCGCCAGAATTGAGCGGTCTCGTAATTCACGAGGTCCTGCAGATCGACGAGGGTCGAATACAGGGGGTCGTCGAGGATTTTCAGGTAGCGCGGATGGCCGGCTTCGGCATCCTGCACCAGCGTGCCTTCATTGACTATCGACACGTTATGCACCTCCGATTCGTATGGACCCGGCTGGTGTTCGCCGTTCTTCGAGATTTATCTTGCCGCCCCGCGATCCCGGATCTGTTCCGGTTTCTTCGCAGGCGGCGGGGAGAGTCAGGGAATTCGGATGGAATCGAGCTATGAATCGACCGGCGGCCGGCTCAGTAGCTCCTTGCGGTGGACGGTGCTGCAGCGCAGCTCGTCACCGGAGCCGGAGATCCACGGGCTGACGTCGAACATGGCGTCGGTGAGCGTGGGCACCTGGATCTCGCCGCGGACGCCGTCGAGTTCGAACCCGAGCGATGGGTTACCGGAGATGAAGATCGACCGGCGCTCGTAGGAGAATTCGCCGCTGGTACCGTCGGCGTTCCCCACCGCGTCCAACACCGCGCCGACCGGCAGGCCCTGATGCTGCATCGTCCACAGCACGCCTTCCCGCACGGCGGCGACGGTCTCCAGCAGGCCGGCGGAAGGGGGTGCGTCCACGGCCGGGGAACGGGGAGAAGAAGCTCAGCCCGTCGCCCAGGACGCTCGGCCGCATGGCGAGCAGCACCTTTGCCGTGGCCGGCATGAAGCTGGACACCCGCAGCTCTCTGGCTTCGGCGACATGCCGCCGCTGCTCCTCCCCGGTCAGCCGGACCATGGCCTGCTCGCCCTCGGGCGTGCACTGGCGCCACGGCCGTTCCCGTTTCAGGGCGAGGTCCGCGATGCCGTCCGGAAGTCGCCACCGCCAGGCCTCGCGCAGCCCGGACTCCCCGTTCCCGGCCAGCGCGCGGTGCTCCGTGACGGCGACCCGGGCAGCGAGGCGCGTCGCCGGGACGGGGAGAAGTCGCCCTCGTCGCCGCCGAGCTCCACCACGTCGAGAACGGGTTCCGACGGCGGCACTGTCCGGTACTGCGGGCCTAGCTCCGGGTGCACCCGGTATTCGCTGCTGAGCGCCGGATTGACCCGACGGCCCACTCCACCGCACGCTCCAGCCGCGCGGTATCGGTGTCGAGCTCGCGGAACGAGAACAGAAAGCAGGTGATGTTCTCGGACGGGATGGCTCCGTCCTCGCGTTGCTGGTACCGCAGGCCAATGCTCATGCGGCACGGGACACTCTGCCAGCCGTCAGGCCGGTCGGCCCTGGCGGGCGCTGTCATCGGGACCTCCTCGCGGATCGGGTTCGGTGGCGCGGTTGGCGACGTGGGAGTGCCGGTGGCGAACGGCGGCCAGGCCGATGGCGTGCAACAGGGCGGCCGCGACCTGCGCGGCCGCGAGCCCGAGAAACACACCCCGCGCAGGCCCACCGCGTGGATGGCCGAACCGGTGACGAGCCAACCCGCGGTGGCCCCCGTCATAGCGAGGGCCGTGGCGACGGTGATGGTTTCGGAGCGCAGGTGGGCCGGTACCCGCAGGGCGCGCACGGTCGTGACCGGCGCGCTGGACACTCCGTTGAGCAGGCCCGCGACCGCCAGGCAGCAGATCAGCGTGGTCACGCCCAACGGGAGGAGCAGCCCGAGGAAGGACAGCGCGAGCAGCCCGCGGCCGGCCACCGCCAGCACCGACACGGAGAGCCGCCGCAGCAGCGGCCCCACCAGGAGCGTGCCGAGCAGCGCGCCGCTGGCGAACGCCCCGGACAGCAGACCGGCCACCACTGGCCGCCCGTGACCGAGCGTCAGGGCGATCACCGGGATCGCGGCGAACAGTCCCTGCCAGGCGAATTCGGACAGGGTCAGGGCCACGGACCAGGTGGCCAGCAGCGGGTCCGACCGCAGGGTCCGCACACCGGCCGTGAACGAGCGCCGGTCCGGCGGCGGCCGGACAGGTTCGGCCGCGGGCAGGTAGCGCCGCAGCAGCAGAACCGAGACCCCGAAGCTCGCCGCGTCCAGCACGATGACCCGGGCCGGGCCGAGCAGCCCGACGAGCAGCCCGGCCAACGGCGGTCCGATCATCAGGCTCAACCGCATGGCGCTCTCCAGCACCGCGGTGGCCCGGCTCAGCAGGTCCTCGTCCTCGCCCGTAACACTCGGCAGCACCGACTGCTGGCTGGCGGCGTATGGCGCCCAGAAGCCGCCCATGGCGAACATCACCAGGGCGATCGCACCGACGGTCAGCCGGCCGCAGGCCGCGAGGACCGGCAGCAGCGTGATCAGCGAACCGCGCATGCAGTCACCGAGAACCATCACCCGGCGCGGCCCGAGCCGGCCCGCCCAGGAGGCGCCCAGCACCCCGAAGAGCGCGGTGCCGGTCAGCCCCGCGCCCATCACCAGCCCCATGTCCCTGGGCGAATGCGTCAGTGTGAGCACCAGCCAGGGAACCGCCACCAGGCTCAGCGCGCTCCCGAAGACGGACACCGTCTCGGCCGCGAGCAGGCCTCGCAGGGTGTCGTGCCGCCAGATCCCGGCCTGGGCGGGGGCCGTGGTCACGATCGGTGCCCGAGGACCTGCTCGGTGAAGTCGATCAGACGGGGCCAGTCGAACAGGGCCCGGAGCGGGACCTCGCGCCCGAAGCGGCGCTCGACGCCCACCAGGCTCTCGGCGAGCAGCGAGCGTCCGCCGAGCTCGAAGAACGAGTCCTCCGGGCTGATCACGTCGATCCGCAGCACCTCCTGCCACACCTCGACCATCGCCGCCACCGCAGCCGCGTTCACCCTCTGCGAGTCGACCGCCGTGCGGGTGGCCGAGCCGGCCGTCCCGGATTGGACGAGCACCTTGATCAGCGGTGCGCCAGGGTCCTCCGCGATCGTCCAGAGCAGTTCGTGGCAGTCGGCGGCCATCGCCTTGAGCAGGGTGGCGACGAAGGCGCCGGCGCGGTCCTTGTAGCGGGCGTCGTAGGTGGCGGGGTACGTCGACTTGACCCGGTTCAGCACCGGCTGGGGCACCAGGTCCTTGGCGAACTCGCGCAGTTGGCTCTTCGTCCGGCCGCCCACGAACTTCATCTCTGGGGGGACGCTGTACATGAAGGAGTACAACGTGTGGTCCGCGAAGGGGAACCGCATCTGCACCCCCGCCGCCGTGCCCAGCCGCTCGGCGTGCAGCATGGTCTGCTCCTGGAGGCGTCCGGCGGTCAGGTAGTCCAGCTGCCGGACAGCGCGACGGGTCCGGGTGTCCGTCGCCAGGGTCGGCACCTCCGCCAGCGCGGCCCGGAACACCCGATCCAGATGGGCGTCGGCGTCCACGGCGCACAGCAGCTCGCCGCTGAACAGGCCGGCGCCGGTGCCGTAGGGGACGCCGAACCGGCGGGCCTGCTCCAGCCACGGGAAGGTGCTGAGCTCCTGAAGGGAATCGAGCTCGCCGTACAGACCGCCGGACATGGTGTCCGCGGCCTCCCCGCAGACTACGACCGGAACGCGCTCGGCCGCGCGCCGGGCCAGCAGGTAGGGCGTGACGTTCTTGTCCCCGAACGGCGAGGTGTGGTCCTTCGCTGCGAGGACTTCGGAGATGGTCACCGGGTCGCAGACCTCCGGCACGCTGACCAGGATGTCCTGGTGGTCGCAGTCCCAGAAGCCGACGACGTCCTCGATGAACGGCCGGTCCGGGGTCTTCGCCGCTGTCTGCTCGAACGCCACGGTGAAGGTGACGGGCCTGCGGTTGTTACCGGTGGCGACCAGAGCGGTCGGCACACTCGGGTCCAGACCGCCGGAGAGCAGTACCCCCGGATCCTGGCCGGTGATGTCCCGGGAGACGGAGTCCCGCAGGAGCTCCTCGGCCCGGGCGATTGTCGCCTCCTCGTCCAGGTCGTGCTCCCGGGCCTCCAGTGCCCAGTACCAATGCGGCACCACCTTGTCGGCAGTGACGCGCACCAGCGAGGCCGACGGCACCTCGCTGACTCCGCGCAGCCCGCTGCGGCCGGTTTCGCGCATCTTGGTGATGACGGCACACACGCCGTCGGCGTCCAGTTCCGGCGTCATCAGCGGGTGGACGGCCAGGACGGCCAGATCGGAGGCGAAGAGCACCCCGTCAGCGGTCTGGAAATAGCTCAGCGGCTTGATACCCATTCGATCCCGACCGAGCACGAGTTCACCGCTGCGCTCGTCCCAGATCGCGAAGGCGAAAGCGCCATCCAGGTGTTCGGCCAGCGCAGAGCCCCACCGCAGATGTCCGCGCAGGATCGGTTCGGCCGGCGACGGCCGGTCCCCGCCGGCTGTGCCACCGCCGACGGCGGCGCACAACTCGGCGGCGTTCTTGAGGTATCCATCGCACACCGCAGCCGCGACCGTGCGCCCGTTCTCCTCGGCCACGGTCGGCCGGGCGGACCCGTGCCAGGCCTGGTCGGTCCGCTGGATCAGGGCGGCGTGCCGCCCCAGCCAGCTCGCAGCGTCCCGGCGGCCGCGGACCACGAGGTCGGACGCCGTCCGGGCCACTGTCAGATGTTCTCCCGTCAGATCACGTTTGTGATCGAGCCACCCTGCGATACCTGACATCCCGGTGCCTCATCTCGGCCGAAATCGCATTGACGGCCGTCAGACTAGCCACGCGGCATACCGAATCATTTTCATCCGGTTTCCACGGAGGATCCCAAAAAAGGAACACAGGAAGAAACGCTGGGCTTCGGCGTAGTCGCATGGCGTCCGATCCGTGACTGTCTGCGCATCGAACTGGGGCTCGGATGCGAGTTGGGCACATGCTTCGAAGATCATGGAGCTCTTGCCGGCCGGGATGTCGATCAGCTCCTCTGGGCTGGTCTCCGGCACACCGACCACGACCGTCACGGTCACCGCCTCCTCCGGCTCGGCCGCCGGATCGGCCCCGTTCGGCTGGACCGTCAACCCGGCGGGGGGCGGCAGCCTGAACGGCGCGCACAGGATCTCGCTCTCCGGGCGCCTGCTCCGAACGCGGCCGGCGCGGGGTCATCTGGTCGGTTCACCCCTTTGTCCCTCGTGGTCTGGGACACCCACCAGCCGGCCTGACCGCGACGTGCCCGGCAGGCCCTGACAACTGCGCCCGGCGCCTGACCGCGAACCCCGCCCCGCCGACTCGCCCGACTGGCTCTTGGCGCTACGCCTGCGGCACCGGTCGCGGCGTTCCCTGTGCGGTTTCGGATGACTGGGCTGCGATGCCGGTGCGGAAGACGGGCCAGCAGACCTCGGTGCGCCACAGGGCACTGTCCGGGGTCTGTCGCTGGTTGACCAGGTAGTACTCGCGGATCGGGCCGTCGACGGCCAGTGCGTGGCGTGAGACGAAGGCGGCCAGCGCGCCGTAGGCGCGGTCGACTTCGGCGGGCGGGCCGCAGTGCTCGATCACGGCGAGCTCGATCGGAGGCAGGAGCAGCGGCGCGACCCGGCCGACCGGCCGCAGGGGGCCCTGGCAGGGCACGAAGACGGTGGCCTGTCCCCGGTGCAGGGTGAACAGTTCGTCGCAGTACACGCCGCCGGCATGTCCGGTCTCCCGGAGTCCCTGGCCGGCCATCGTGGCGAACAGCTCGCCCAGGGCGCCCTGGAACCAGGCCCCGACATCCTGGACCTCGACCGTCGCTGTGACCGCTGCGGTCTGGACCGCGCCGACGCTGCGCAGCTCGATCCCGGGCGCGTGCGCGGACACGGGCAGGGTGAGCAGGTCACGCAGCGCTGCGACCGCGCGCTGGGTGCGGCCCAGCTCCTCCTCCAGTCGGGTCAGGTGCGCGCTGATGTGCCGGTTGCGGGTCGCCACGTCCGTGGCGGCAAGGACGGTTCTGACCTCCTCCAGCGGCATCCCGAGGTCCCGGAACCGGCGCACCACCCGGGCGGTGGGGATCTGCTCGGCCGAGTAGCGCCGGTACCCGGTCTGTGGGTCGACTTCGACTGGTTCCAGCAGGCCGATCTCGTGGTAGTGGCGCAGCGTTTTGACGGTCATGTGGGTGGCACGTGAGAAATCGCCGATCGACAGGTAGCTCGTCACCCCTCGATTGTGGGCCCTCCCCCAGGGGGAGAGTCCGGCGGCGATGTCCCCCTTGACCCTCCGGCGACGGCCGCCCGGAGCCTGGTGCCCTCGGCCGGATCCCGGCCGAACACCCACTGAGCAAGGGAGTTGACCCACCATGGCGCAGATCACCAGCACGGATGTCGACCAGGTCGTGCAGCGCTACATCGCTGTGTGGAGCGAGCCTGACGTCGCCGCCCGCGAGCGCGCCGTCGCCGAGCTGTGGGCCCCGGACGGCATCGAGTTCGTCGAAGGCACCCAGTTCCGCGGCCATGCCGGGCTGGCGGACCGGGTTACGCAGGCGTACGGGCTGTTCGTCGCCTTCGGTGAGTACCACGTAACGGACGACAGCCATGTCACCGTTCACGACGACGTCGTGATGTTCACCATCCAACTGACCCACGCCAAGGGCCCGCAGGTCGACGAGGTGGCCTGGGCCGCCCGGGTCTTCCTCGTGCTGGACGACGACGGCCGGATCGTGCAGGACTACCACCTGACCGTGCAGCCGTTTCCCCCTGTCGAACATCACCCCCGTACCGCTCCAGGCGACCGCACTCGGAAAGACCGGCGGCGCCCCAGCCGTGTATGGCTGGGGTGCTGACCGCGCGGTTCACTGTGCGGCGCGCTGCAGCAGGCCGCCCAGCGGCAGGACGCGTTCGGTGGCACCTACGCCGCACGGCACGAGATCGGCGTCGACGGCCGGCTGCGCGAGTTCTGCCTGCGCAGCCCCCTCGATGTGGCCGAGGATGACCAGTGGGTCACCGAGGCCGGCTGGCCAATCTTCCGCGCGAACGGCTAGCGACTTGGCCGGGCCGAATGACGCCTCCTGGTCGACCGGACCGAAACCCGCCCCAGCAGGCCCTGAACCGCTCGCAGCCGCGCGGCGTATGCCTGGTGGATGTCCCCGCGCTTGAAGCTCGGAAGGGAGTCGCGCCATGGTTTGCGACGTGCGTGCACGCCAGGTCGGCGTCAGCGCCAGTCCCGCCGGTACTGACCGAAGCCGACGACGGAAGAGCGGATGGGCTGTTTTCCTGATCGTCGCATCGATGGTCGGCCTCATCGTCCTGAACGTGGGGTTGTGGTATCCCTCGGTGCCGCTCCTCGGCTGCGTGGAGCTGATCCTGCTGATCCTGCTGTGTACCGGCGTTGCCGCGGCGCGGGGAAGCGACGCCCGCCGGGCGGCCCGGGTCCACGCACCGTCGGGAGACACGGCGACGGCCACGAAGGCCGGCCAAGTCCCGTCCGAAGAGTCAGGGCCGCCCGGCCCCGGTGCCGAAGCCTTGTCGAAGCCGGAACCGGCTGCCGCCGCTGACACGCGTTGGGGGGCCACACGGCCGACGGCGTTGATCGTGATCCAGGAACCGGAGCCGCTGCGCTGGAGGGACCACGTGACCCTTCGTGGTGTTCGCGATGACCAGCCGTACTACGAGCTCAGGGCCTCGTCCGGGGAGATGGCGGAGCAGATCCGGGTGTTGATGGAGGCCGACGGCTGGCGGGTGTCCGTGGAGCAGTTCGTCGAGCGCTGACTGGGAACCCGTTCCGCAGGTACCGGTTGTGTCTCGCGCAGGAGGAAGGGGACGTACCCGTAGCGGGCGCCGTTGACCTGCAACTCCAGGCCTGGCCGCCCGGATGGAACCGGCGTGTGGTCAGTGCCACGAACTTCTGGCCGCGGGTCAGAGCCAGCTTCTGTCCGGGGGCGAGAATGTGCGTGCTGAGCTTGTACACCCTGGGTGCCAGCGCGCCGTTGGCCTTGCGGTAGTGCACCACGTAGTCAACGGCGGTCTTGACCGGCTCGGCCCCGGTGTTCGTGATCGTCATGTCGAAGGTCAGTGTCCCGCCGACCGTGACCGTGTCGCTGTGCAGGTGGGGGCCGTCCACGCTCAGGTCGTCCGCCGTGCCGTAGCCCAGCAGTGCGAGGGCACCCGGATCCGCCTGCTTGATCAGGGTGCGCAGCCCGTGGCGCACGACACCGGCGACCTTGCCGGCCGTGCCCGGTGTCGCGGTCTCGGTCCAGCGGCGGGCGGTGGTGACGGTCAGGGCGGGGTCGGAGCGGCTGACTGTCCACTCCCGGGGTCCCGCAGATCATCTGCGTCTGCGTCTGTGCCGACCAAATCGGACTTTCGACGTCGACGCGCGCTGGCATACCGGGCGTGGTACGACGTGGGACCAGGTATCAGTGAACTGATGATGACTCAATGTGCCGACTACAGCACCGTGTACGCGCTGCTGTAACTGGCCGGCACGGCGTTCCGCATCGAACGCCTGGGTACGACAACGAATGTGACGATGGCTTCCCGATGAGTCTTCCGCAACTTCCAGGACGACGGACGGTGCCTGTGCCGCGCTTCCTTCGGACTCGCCCTGCGGCGTCGGTCCCCAAAGTCCCTACCGCGTCAGGGCGGTGTCGATATCCCGGCCCCGGTGAGCACTTCACCTGCTTGCGGGCTGCTATGTTCTCGCAAGATCACCGTCCAGTAGAAGGAGTGCACACATGCTCAACGGTCTTCCTGAAATCTCGGTCACACGGATCGCCGCCCTGGCAGCGGTCAGCGCAGGTTTGATAGTCGGCACGGCTGTGGCGGTTGCTCCGGCCGCCCCGACGACGGCTGAAGCCCGAGGCTGCCACATCTCCACCCTGGTGGCGGCTGAGCCCGCCCACGCCGCGGAGCTCTTCCGGCCGGCCGGGTGCTTCTGACCCCCTGGTAAGGGGTGATGTGACGAACAAGGACACCTGATGCGGGTCGTGCGACCGCTGAGAGTCGCACGGCCCGCTTTCGGTTCCACCTAGTCCCAAGGAGACGACCCGTGCAGACCACCCTGACCGAGCAGCGCCTGATCGGCCTGGCCCGGACGCTGACCCGGGTACGAGCGGACAGCCCGTTCTACCGTGAGCTGATCCCGGACGTGGAGATCGGGCCCGACAACGCCCCTGGTCTGCTGCGACAACTGCCCTGGCTCGACCCGGCCGGCTGGGCCTCGGTCCGCGAGCAGCTTCGCACCTCGACGTTCGACGGGATCGCCACCGGGTTCACGAACGGCACCTCCGGTGTCCCGAAGGCGTTCTACTCGACCGAGGCGGAGCGTGCGGCCCTGAGGTCCAGTCGAGTCGGCGACGGGCGTCGGCGACTGCAGTTGGTCGGTTTCAACCACGGGGCCGTGGTGGGACTGGACCTTGCCGGGGAAGGGGACTTCGTCCCGCTGCTGTCGATGCGCTACTTCGACCTGGCGGCCGACCTCATCGCGAACGGCTCCGCCGACGGGAGCCGCATTCGCGTCCTGGCGGGCACGGTGCGGCAGATCAAGGATCTGACGCTGCATATGCAGCAACGCTTCGGCGCCATCTCCGGACTCGGCATCGAATCGCTGGAGGTCGGGCGTGAATTCCTGTCCCGCGGCTGGGAGTCCCGGCTGCGGGACTGGTGGGGTGCGGAGATCGACGTGGTCTACGGCTTCTCCGAGCTGCGCATGTGCAACGCGGTCAAGTGCCGGGTCTGCGCGCACCATCACTTTCCTCCGTCATGTGTGGCGGAGGTCGTCGATCCGGCCGATCCCGACCGCTATGTTCCGCTCGGCGGGCGCGGTAGCCTGCTGGTGACAGCGCTGCACCCCTACGTCGAGTTCGAGCCCCGGATCCGCTACCGGCCCGGCGACCTCGTCCAACTCGCCGCGCAGGCCTGCCCGAAGTGGGGGGAACCGGGGTTCCTCCCGTTGGGGCGGGAGGCGCACTGCGTGGCGTCCGGCGAGCAAGGGGA
Source organism: Streptacidiphilus sp. EB129 (assembly GCF_041262645.1). NCBI lineage: Bacteria > Bacillati > Actinomycetota > Actinomycetes > Kitasatosporales > Streptomycetaceae > Streptacidiphilus > Streptacidiphilus sp. EB129. The sequence continues at coordinate 25,903 of NZ_JBGCCS010000044.1, read as the reverse complement.
GTTCATCACTCCCGCCGACTGCGTGTCCGCCCTCGCCGACCTGCCGCAGGTCGCGGTCAGTCCCCGGCATCTGTACCCCGATGCCGACCAGCGGCACTACGAGGCGGGAAGCCCCCGCTTCAAGCTCGTCGACGAGGCCGCGGGCCCTGTCGTCCGTGTGGAGCTCCGCTTCGACCCGCAGGTCTGGCCGCAGGAGGCGCAGGCCGTCGCCGACGCTGCCCGGAAATCCCTTCCGCCAGGGATCCAGGTGATCCTGCACGGTCCCGGACAGCTCGAAGACGTGACCCTCGTCTAGCTCGGCGATCCGGGTGAATTCTAAGCGCCGACCGCGCCCCTGGTACGCCGTCGGCCGGAGTTGCGTCGGCCCACCCGCCATGATCATCAGGTGGTCATTTCCCGGACATGGAGGCAGGGCATGAAGCGGACGGCAGTGAAGCCGAGCAGATCTGCGGGTATCAGTGAGCGACGTGATGGGGCCCGGTCGTCCTCGACGGGCCACTGGACTTGCGGTTCACACTGAGGCGGGGCGGGTGGCGGGCAGACGAAGAGTACCCGCGCCCCCGACTCGGCGTCGTTGTCGGTGTCACGCACCACGGCGCCGAGCACCGGCGTATGCCCGGTGTTGGTCACCGTGATCCGGTGCGGGACGTCCGTTTTCCGGTTCGACGCATTGCCTGCCCGCTTCAACTCCTTGACTCCTCTCCTTGACTCCTCGGATTGGGGGCCGAAGCCACTTGAATGGCAGGCTCATGACATAGTGCGCTCCGGGAGTGGCCCGTCCCGTCCTGCTTCAGTGCGTGAGTCCTGGCAGTCGCTTGTGTGGCGTCATTGCGGTGCCAGTCCCGCCCAGTGGCGGTAGGCGTGGATCCATTCCGCGCCCCCGGGGGCGGAAGTCGGCAGGGGCAGATTGAGAAGGCCAACGGTCCGCCGCTGGCTGCCGCGGGCGCAGATCGCCACGATCCCGCCCACCAGGAGATCGACGCCGATGACCTTCACCTCTTCCCCCGGGACTTTGGTGACGAACGGCATGCCCAGGTGCTTTTGGACCTTCGCGAACAGGCCCGCAATTTCCTCGTCCTCGCCGTGGGCGTGGACGGTTGCCGCCTGTACCAGCTTGTCCAGGCGGGCCCCGACTTGGCTGTCGGCTCGGGCCCCCACGATGCCAAGTGACGTGTCGCATCCGACGGGGCTGCGCCACGAATAAGGCGCCGATGTCGTCGCGGTGCGCCAACTACGCCACCATGGGGCCGCAGGCTGCCCCCGGTCGGACGCTGACTGCACGAGCTGCCCCTTCCCTCTCATGGGATCCGGTACGGAACCGTCGGCTTGGCCTTCGCTCCCGGGCAGGGCAGACGGGGCGTGCCAGGGCTCAGGAGTTCGGCGCGAGTGTGTAGCGAACGGTCTGGGCGGCGATGAGGCCGTCACGGAAGACGAAGGTGTCCACCCCGTGTTCGGCCCGCCCGTTCCCGGAGTCAGCCGCCCATTCCAGGAACAGCACCCCACCGGCGAACGTGGTGATCCTCAGATCCCACTTCGCCTTGGGCAGGTCGGTGAACAGTTGGACGAAGGCCTGCCGGACCCCGTCCCGGCCGTGACGGACCCCGCCAGGGGTGATCAGTACCGCGTCCTCGGCGAAGTTCGCCGCGATGGCGTCCACGTCTTCTGCCAGCAGCGCCTTGCCGTGGCTGGCGAAGATCTCCTGCGGGGTACGAGCGGTCATGTCTTTCACACGCGGCCCTTTCGAGTCGAGCGGGCGGCCGGGCCGCCCGCGCCCTGAGAATTGAACAGACCCTGCGACGGCCGGGCAGGCGGCAAGCACGCCGCCCGCGCACAGCCCGCCGGTCCCCTTGGGTGCCGGCGAGGGCCGCCCGCTGCTCTTGACCGTGGGCGGTTGCCCTCCGGCGTCGGGTCAAGGAGATCATCTGGCCCGTTTCGGGGGCCAGGACGGACTACCGGAAGGATTACCGGATGAAACCCGGGGCTGGTGCGTCTGAGCATGTTCGTTCTGTCTCGACGGTGGCGGATGTGTGGCGCGCTCGGGCGAGCGACGTCAGCTTGGCTCTGGCGTCCGCGCCCAGCCTTCGGCCTGTCTGCTCGATCAGTTCGCAGACATCGTGCTCGGTCAGGAGCAGGGCCTGGGCGATCTGGCGGTCACTGTGGCCGAGGCCGACCAGATGAACCAGTCTGTGCTCGGTCAGGGAGAGGCTCGGCGGCATGGGTGGTGCCGGCCTCGGGCGCACTCCTGCCCTGGCAAGTGCTGTACGTACCTGGCCGGCCAACAGGATGCTGCCGCAGCTGTCCGCGAGGTCGAGTGCCTGGGTAATGGCCTGGCGGGCCTGATCGGCGTCCCCGGTCTGCAGCTGCGCGGTCCCCAGCGCGTAGTGGGCCCGGGCCAGCTCCAGGCGAGCGGGGGAACGTTTCAGCAAGGCCACGGCCTCACACAGCAGAGCCTCTCCTTCCCGCCCGCCTTTGATGACGCCCAGACAGCGCGATGCCAGGCCGATCGCTCGCTCGGTTCCCCACCGGTGGGCAAGTTCCAGCTCCTCGGTGGCCAGCTGGAGTGCGTCGGTCCGCTGTCCGAGCGCCAGGTGCAGCAAGGCCGCCCGTGATCGCCAGGGGGCCATGGTCAAGTTCGTGACCTGGGCGTGCCTTTCTTGCGCGCCGTAGTCGTGCAGGACCGCGAGGGCTGCGGCCGGATTGCCTCGGGCTACGAGCAGGCGGGCGCGGGCGAGGTGCGCCATGCCCTGCCAGGACCACCCCGCCCGGTCGGTGTCGGCATCGGCCGCGAGTACTGCGGTCGCTGTGGCCAGGTCGCATCGCTCGATCAGCGATTCGCCCATCTGGGTCATCAGCAGCAGCCTTACCCGATGCTCCCTACCCTCCTCGGCTGCGGCAGCGGGGTGTCCGAAGTCCGCAGTGAGCGGAAGCTGCTGGCCACGGCGGGTCTGGACGAGCAGCTCCCAGGTCATGGCGGCCTCCACCATCCGGAACGAGCCCCATCGCCCGCCCATTTCGGCGATCTGGTCGAATCGCGCTGCCGCGTCGTCGAGGCGGTCGGTGGCCACGAAGGCCACGCCTGCCAGACTCACAATCATCTGGGATGTGTCCATTGCGGCCAGCCCGCCTCGCAGGGCCCGGTCGAGCAGGTCGTTGCTGGCCTGGGCGCTGGCATCCCCGGTGATGGCCGAGGCGGACAGAGCGGCCAGAACCGCGCACTCACCAGGGGTGTCGCCGGCCAGCTTGTAGTCCCACAGCCGCCGCGCGTGCCGCCGGGCCGCGGGGACGGTGGACAGCTGGTAATAACCGATCAACAGCATCTGCGCCTGCAGAAACCATGACACCTCACGAGAACGGCCAGTACCGTCGCCGGTATGCCGTAGGTCCTCCACCGCGCGGCCAAGGACATCGAGAGCGCTGTCTTGCTGATGTCCGAGAAACAGCGCGTTGGCGAGCAGGCAGGCCGCGTCAGCCCGGGCATACGGGTCGGTCAACACCGCCCCGGCCTGCGCCAGATGGTGCCTGGCCGCACGGACATCGACCTGCAGCTCGTCCTTGCCCAGTTCCAGCAACAACGCGCCGCGCTGTTGGGCGGATACCGGCTCGCGCAGGGCCCGGCGCAGATAGGTCACTGAGGCCTCCGGGGCTCCGCGGCCACGTGTCGCCCGTGCCGCCTGCCGCAGAGCGTCCACCCGCCAGTCCTCACCGCCAGGTTCGGTCAGCAGCAGGTGCGCCGCCAATAGACCGTCGGCCGCGCCGTCGCGCCTGAGCAGCTCGGCGGCTCTCGCGTGGCCGGCGGCCAACTCCACTGGGCCCACAACGGCTTCAGCGATCGCGGAACGCACCAGGTGATGACCGAACCTGGGCGGCTCACCGGGCGCCAGGACGCCGATCCGCCGCAACCGGCGCCCATGCTCCCGAGCCTCGGCCTCGCCCAGCCCCGCCAGCTCGGCCGCCAGATGCCAGGCGGCCCCGTCTCCCAGGACCACCAGGGCCCGCACCAGACGCAGGGCGGGCTCCGGCGCGTCCGCCAGCTGCTTGACCACCGTTGCCGTCAGGATCCGGTCCCGGAACTCGTGCACCACAGGTGCCTGATCGTCGGACGGTGTGACCTCGTCGTCGGCCAGGGTCCGCAGCAGCTCGCGCAACAGCAACGGGCTGCCCTCGGTGGCCTGGGCGCAAGCGGCGGCGAACCGTGGTTCGGCGGGCCCCAGGCTTGCCCGCACCAGCTGGGCCACACTGTCGCCCTCAAGCCCGGGCAGGCCGACCGGCCGGCAGTACGGCAGCTCGGCGATCCGCTCCAGCAGCGGCTCGACCGGGCTAGAGCTGTCCGGGCGTCCCGCCAGCACCATCAGCAGGGGCAGATCCCGCAGACGCCGCGCCAGGTACTCCAGCCACCGCACCGATGGGAGGTCCGCCCAGTGCACGTCGTCGACCACCAGGGCGACCGGCCCGTCATCGGTGACGTGCACCATCAGCCAGTACAGGGCGTGCAGAAGGCCCAGCGACGCCTCGGGTGGCAGCTCACCGGTCCCCACCACCCGCAAAGCGTGCGTCGCCAACTGCGCTGGACCCGACAACAACTGAGACCGCCCCGCCTCACCGGCCCGGGCCAGCAAGGGCTCGGTCAGCTGCCGCAGCACCGCGAAGGCGAAGTCCCGTTCCAGGTCCGCCCCGCTCGCGGACACCACCCGGATCTCCCGCGGACGCTGGACGGCAGCCCAGGCGTCCAGCAGCGCTGTCTTCCCCATCCCCGCGCCGGCCCGGACCAGCACCACCTGGCCCCGGCCGGCACGGGCCTCCCGCGCCGCACCCTCCAGCGCCCCCAGCTGGCTGCTGCGCTCAAGCAGGGCCGATCCCCTCACACTGTCGTCGGCACCAGACTCCGCCGACCGACCTGAACGGGCGGCCGCGAGCAGCGCGGCCGCCTGAACTTCGGTCAGCCCGAGTGCCGACGCCAGCATCTGCACCGTGCGCTTGTGCGGGCGCTCCCGCCTGCCCCGCTCAAGTTCACGGATCGACCGGGCCGCCACCCCAGCAGCCTCCGCGAGCTCCTCCTGCGTCAGCCCAGCTGCCCTGCGCAACTCCAGCAGCATGACACCGAACGGTGTCAACCCATCCACTCCCGTACCGCCTCCGTCATTGTGAGAGGGGCCCGCCCGAAGCACCCTGGTGAAGGGTCCGGCACGTCCCGCCCATGGGATGCTACTCACCGGTAATCGACCAGACCCTACCGGCGGGATCCGGAGCGGTCACGTCGTCGCACGCCGTGCTGCCGGCGTGGGTTCAGGGGTGGAAGAGCTGCAGGATGGTCCTGACGCGTCCCTGGGCGTCCAGGGCGATGTCGTAGTCGTTACCCCCGAAGCACTCGAACGGCGGCTTCTGGTGGGGGATCGTGGCGCAGGCGTTCACCGTCCGCACCAGCGTCGCGAGGTCGACCTGGAAGGCGGCCGGCTGGTCGTTCATCAGCTCGGCCGTGACCCCGCCGGGCGCGAACGCCCAGTCTCGTGCGGGGCCGACCGGGTCGTATTCGATGTCGTTCATGACGTCCGCCCCGCACTGCAGCCGGGTCGCGGTCGCGGTCAGCCCGGTCCCGGTCGCGGAACGCGCGTGGACCACGATGTGCCCGGGCTGCCGCGCGGCGGCCGTGCAATTGTCGGCCGACGGGGTCGCGGTGGGCCGCCGCGGCGCGTGTGAGGGGGAGGCCGTGGCCGTGGGCGTTGACCAGGTCGGCGCGGCGTCAGGCGTGGTGGCGGCGAGCGTGGTGGTCGTGGCCAAGGGGGTGCTCGGTGACGGCGGGGCCGCCCCGGTGGTGCCGGTGTGGCCACCGCAGGCCGCGAGAGCGAGAACCGTGGCGGCCACGGTAGCGGCGGCGAGCGATCGACGTGCGGTCATGGCAAAGACCCCCTCAGGTGACCGGGCGTGCCCCGGGCGGGCACCAGATGTCCGGTAAGCCTCCACACGTCCCCCACACAGGCCCGGTTGCCCCTGTTACCGTTCCGCGACATGCCCCCGACAAGAATGCGATCCTCCGGTCTGGGGACGGATAAGGTGCCTTGATTTCTACGGGGGTGAAGGGGGAGCCCCCTCCGCACCGTGGCTCCCGATCTCGCCGGAGAAACACCCGCTCCCGATCCCAGCGGAGGGGCCGACGCCGGGCGTGTCGTCAGATGCGGACCGGTAGGGCCAGTGGGCCGTGCATGATGCCGCCTTGGGTCCAGGTCAGGTCTTTGCCGGTTCCGGCCAGGCGCAGGCCCGGGAGCCGGTGGAGCAGTGTGTGCAGAGCGACCGTGCCTTCGAGGCGGGCCAGCGGGGCGCCGACACGTCGCGGAGTGAAGGACCGGGCGACGGGTCCGCGCAGGCGGGCGTGGTCGGGCGGGTCGGACATCAGCATGTGGGAGCCGAATCCCTGGCCGCGCCCCTGATAGGCAAGGACGCCTGCGGCGTCGAGGGCCTCGCGACCGGTGCCCGGGTCCTTGAGCAGGTCAGGGTGGGTGAGGGCGACGCGGGCAAGCTCGTAGTCCAGGACCAAGTAGAGGTCGAGCCCGCGGGGCTGCCGCACCCGTTGGACCCTGCCGCGCCCGCGCAGGCCGGCGTAGCGGGCATGCGCCTCGGCTTTGAACGCGGCGTCGTTGATGAGCGGTGTCCGCTGCTCGTCGGCCGCCACAGTGGTCACGGTGGTCCCCTCCCCGTCCACAGACGGCCCCCGACCGTCGTGATCATTGTGCTCGACCGGTCATCTCGGACGACAGCCAGCCCCGTATACGTCCCGCCCGGGACACTCCGCCACAAGACGCTCTGGCTGCTCCAGCTGGCCGGCACCGGCCGCAGCGGCCCCCGGACCAGGCCCGACTCCTGACCGAGCACCAGGTAACCACGCTGATCGAGCGGAATCGCGCGGGGCTGGCGCCAGAGCCGAGCCGATGTCGCAGGCCCGAGTGCGCCACGAAGCCAGCATCGGCGAGCAGAGCACATGTCCTCAGGCGCACCAGTGGCGGGTTTCGTCCCGTAGTTCGTCCGGTGGTTCTTCCTGGTCCCCGAGCAAGTCGGATGATCTCCTTTGCCTGATGTAACCGCCCGCTGGCACCCAGTGGGTCATAGTCGGCCCTATGCCGGGCCGGCTTCAGCCTTCTGCCCTTGATCGCAGGTTCCTTGGGCACGCACGGATCGCGCGTGCTTTCTCTGGGGGTAATACTTCTGTGAAGCTCCGCACCACTGCGGCCACCACTGCAGCCACCGCTGTGGCCGCCACCGCCGCTGTCCTGGCCGTCGCCGCCGCCACGCCGGCCATCGCGGCCACCGCCGCGAGCCCGACCTCGCTGACCCTCAAGGCCAGCACCACCCATGCCGAGTACGGCCAGTGGGTCGCGCTGTCCGCCCACCTGGGCCCGACCGCGAGCAACCGAACCGTCGAGATCGACAACGACCGCTCGATCGTCAAGAAGGGCCGCGTCGACGCCCACGGCAACCTGACCGCCTGGGTCAAGGCGGCCCACAACGCCACCTTCGTCGCCAAGTTCACGGGGGACTCGCGCGACAAGGCCGCCACAGCCCACGTGCGTATCAACACCGCCGCGCAGATCACGGCCCGCTTCATCAACGGCTCGGCCGGCGCCGACGGCTACACCGTCTACCTGGCCGGCGTCGGCAACTGGCCGGAGCTGCAAATCGAGGTCGCGCCCGACAAGTCCGGCGAGCCCGTCACCACGCACATCCAGCAGCTGGTCAACGGCTCCTGGATCAACGTGACGCTGTCCGACCCGGACGCCACGCTGCTGAACGGCAGCCACGTCCAGTTGACCTACGACAAGCTCTGGCCGGGCCTCACCTTCCGCGAATACGTGAGCTACGCGGGCGACGCCACCAACACGGGCAGCTCCACCAACTGGCAGTACGCCCAGATCGCTGGCTGATCCTCCACATGCCGCCGCACCGTCGTCCTTGGCCCTGCGTCGCTGACTAGCGCCGCGCCTGGCAAGGCCCACCACTGGACGAAGAGCACAGCCCCACGGTCCGGTGACCTGGAGCCCAGGACACCGACCGTGGGGCTGTGCCCGCCATGATCTGGCTCCCAGGCTGAGCCTACGGCACCCTCAGCGTCACCCGACGCACAAGGCTGACGTCACGGATCAACACACGTCACAGCATGCGAAACGCCGTGATCAGACATGCCGGCGCGCTTGGCGAACGTACCGCCGCTGAACTGAAGGAGCGCCCGCCTTGGCGGCGTCCCGGCAGGCACTGGATATTGCCTGCCGTATACATTCGGGCCCCCAGATGGGGGCTTGGGAGGCCGTCTTGTGGGGGTGGGCCGATGGCCTACCAGCCGGTAGCTTGCCAGCGGTGTCTCCGCAGAGGATGACGGCTGCTCAACAAGATGCATTGGAAAGAGTCATGACAGACATGCTCCTTGTCGTGGTACCCGGGCTGCTGGGTGCCTTCGGCATCGCCATGATGGTGGCGGTCGTCCTGAGGATGCGGCGGCTGCGGGCCGCCTGGAACAGCGGGATCACGGCCGAGGGGTCGTGTGTCGCCGCCTATGTGGTGACGACGATCACAACCACCCGCGGGCAGCACGGTGTCAGCAGCAACAGCAGCAGCGCCTGGCATCACGTTTACGAGTTCACCGCCTCCGACGGGCAGGTGCGGCGGTTCAAGGAGGCGGGCGGACCGAACACCGTGGTGCGCGGTGACAGAGTCGTGATTCGATACCCCGCTGGACGCCCCGACCGGGCCACTGGCATTCCACCCAGCGAGCAGCCCAAGCAACTGCTCCTGACGGCGGTCGCGCTTGCGTTCCTCACCCTGTTCGTCGCGTTCAGCGTATTCATGGGGTTCCAAATGAACGACGGGCCAGACCAGGCAGGAAGCGGAAGCCAAGGCGCGACCCATCCGGTCCCCGCGCCGCCCGCCGGCTGGCCCACCGGGCTCCCGACGGCCCCGCCCGCCAGCTGGCAGCCGACCGCGTCCGGAAGCCACACCATGACCCCGGCAGCTCCCGTCGGCGCGACGACGACCGGCGCGTGGTCCGCCGAGAACGGCCCCCTGACCGTGACCGTCGTCCAGGTCGTCAACACCGGCGGGAAGGTCAGTTTGACGGTCAGGGCGCACGACAGCGCCCACGAATCGGTGACCCTGCCGGTCTTCAGCTACTTCACCGCGACCGACGACCAGGGCAACTCCTACACGGCACAACCGCTCGCGCCGATCACCGTCCCGGCAGGCGGCACCGTCTCCGACACGCTCACGCTGGAGCAGACCGTCCCGGCATCCGCTCGGCGCCTGAACGTCGGATGGACCACCATCTTCTCCCAAGGTCCCCCACTGAACGGCTCGATCACCGTCAGAGGAGTTCCGCTGCCACAGTAACCCGCCACTCCAGGCATCCTCACCGCCACCCATGTCGGCGGGAACCGGAGCCGATACGCCCCGGGCGATCCCTAAGTCGGGTAGCCGGATCACGTTGCCGTGACCCGGCCCCCTCAGAACCGGACGTGCCAGGCATCCCGGCATCCGGGTCAAGCAAGCCACGAGAGCTTCGCAGGTCAGCAGGGCGTTGTGGCCCCTTTGCCGTCGCCCGCGTGGTGCTGGCGATGGCATTCGGGCTTCGGGGTTGCCGGTGTCGCGTCGCCTTGCTCCGCGTCTGCTGGCCCGGTCACGCGTGGACTTCGGCCCGCGCCAGCCCAGTTGGCCGTCTTCGTCGTACCAGTACTGCTGGATCCACACCTGCCGCAGCACCTGGACCGCGGGCAGGTCCCGCAAGCCGATCGGGGCCCGCGGGTCGTAGAGCGCCTTCAGCAGCCGGATGCCGTCCTGGCCCACGTGCAGCACATGGGCGGCGACGGCCTCGGTGCCGCGTGGAAGGCGCTCCGTGCCGTAGTCCCGGCCTGTGTGACCGCGGGCGTCGGTCGCAGCGCGGATTGTAGGGACGGCACGGTGACGTGTGCGGATGGAATCCCGTCCCGGTCCGGGACGGCCGGTGCGGATCTTCGGCGAGGACGTCGGCATCGCCCAGGGCCCGGACGACGTGGCCTGGATGATCGACTGGGCCGCACTGCCCGAGGACACCCCCGTGACCTTGCGCGCCGGCGGACCAGGCGACTGGGGGTGAAGCGGCGTGGCCGTCCCCGGCCTCGACCTGGGGTTGTGCGCCGGGGACGGCCACCGGCAGTCTGCCCTGCCGCACGCCGCCCACACGCTGGTGGGCCCTGCCATCGGGGGGATGTGGCAGGACCCACGGGTCAGACTACGACTACCGCCGCGCCACCGGGAATGCTTTCGCCCTCCCCGGCTGCGCGCAGGCCTGCGTCGATCTCCTGCCAGACCTCGTCGATCGGATCGCCCAGGGCGTGAGCGACGGCCTGGGCGTGGGTGGCCTTGAAGTCGGCCAGGCACAGCAGCAGGTTGTAGAAGTCGGCCTCGTCCCTGGCCATCACCTCGGCCGACGCCGGAGTCAGGACCTTCGCCAGCACCCGCGCCAGATCGCTGTTCCCTTCCCGCTGGACCGCCGCGGCCAAGGCCGCCGCGATCTCCTCCGGATCGCGGCCACGAACCTCCGCCAGGACCGGGAGCAGGTAAGACAGAGTGAACACCAGGCTGGTGGCCAAATTGATCGTGCCCTGCCTGCCGCCGACCTCCAGGTCGCGGCGCACAACCCGGGAGATGATCTGCCCGGCCGGGGAATCGATCGGCCGCTGCGCCTCCCGGGAGGCCGGCTCCAGCGAGGCCTTCAGCAACGGCACAACCAGGTCCAGCGCAGTCTCCTTCACCACGCGGCGCTGCCGTGGTCGGGGCGCTTCGGTCATGAGCGCCAGCATGCACCCGCCAGGCTCCCGGCGAGCAGGAATCCGCCCACATCGTTCCCGCCGACTCCGCGTGCCGCTCCGCGCCCGGACAGACAGCCTGAGCCCTGTCGGTCCGTCAGGGACTGGGCGGTGCCACGGACGGGTGACGCCATGTCAGAGGTGGCTGCAAGTCTCTGCTGACCACAGAGAGCAAGGAGTGTTCGCCCGTGACCATTACTGCCGATCACCTGCGCCGTACGGCGTCCCGCTACCTGGCCGCGCGCCCCGAGCAGCGCGAGTTCGTGGGGCCGCTGCTGGAGCTGCTGGACCAGGGCGTGGACCTGACCGACCGCCGCGAGTGGCGCGGCCACGTGACGGCCAGCGCCGTGGTGCTGAACCCGGACGGCCAGGTCCTGCAGATCGCGCACGCCGCCAGCGGGAAGTGGCTGCCCGCGGTCGGCGGCCACCTGGAGCCGCAGGACGACTCACTCACCGGGGCGGTCCTGCGCGAGCTGAGCGAGGAGCTGGGCCTGGCCCCCGAGGACCTGGTGTGGTTGCTGGACGACCCCGTGCACATCGACGTATTCCCGATCCCCGGCCGGGAGACCCGGGGCGAATCGGACCACCTGCACCTGGACTTCTGCTTCCTGCTGACCACCGAGCGCACCGACTTCCGCCTGCAGGCCGACGAAGTCCACGGCACCGACTGGCGCTCCCTGGAAACGCTGGTGGACGTGCGGCTGCGCGAGGGCGTGCGCCAGGCCCTGACCCGGGTGCAGATGCCAGCCCAGCGAGCCCACTTCCTGGCGCAGCTGCCGCGGGCCTTCTCGGCTGCCTGCGCGGTGGTCACCGACCCGCAGGACCGGGTGCTGCTGGTCAAGTGCCACAATCGTGCCCCCTTCGGTCCGCCCGGCGGGGTGGTGGAGGCCGGGGAGAGCCCCGAGCTTGCGGTGTGTCGGGAGCTGGCGGAGGAGACCGGCCTGCAGCTGCCGCCCGGCCGGCTGCTCGCGGTCTCCTGGATCACCGCCGGCGGCACCAGCGTCAGCGATATGCCCGGGGTGCAGTTCGTCTTCGACATGGGCACCGTGCCCGCCGGCACCCCGCTGGTTCTGCAGAGCGATGAGGTCGCCGAAGCCGCCTGGGTCGCACCCGAGGACCTGCTGCAGTACATGGGGCCGCTGCGGGCCGAACGGATCCGCGCAGTGCTCCAGGCCCGCACCGACGGCGAGGTCCGGATCATCACCTCCTCCCGCGCCGAGCCGTTGACCTGGATCTGGGTGCGGTTGCCGGCGGGTGGGGCTTTGAAGGTGCCGCCGTCTTTGCCGTTGGTCCAGGTCTGGCCGGTGAACGCCCGGTAGGTGACCGGGGGAGTGCTGCCCGTGGGCTGGGTGGAAGTCGGGCAGCCGCATCGCGCCGGCCTCGGCGTGCAGGGCCTTGTCGGCGAAGATCCCGCGGAAGGTCTTGATGCGGCCGCCGACCCGGTTGCCATTGGCCTCGATGACCACGACCTGGTGCCCGGCCGCTTTCAGCAAGGTGGCGGCGGTCAGCCCGGCTACTCCGGCGCCGATGACCAGGACCTTCTTGGCCGTGCTCTGCGGTGCGGGCGGGCGGGGAGCTTGCCGTCGATCAGTACGTTCAGGTACTCCAGGTTCAGGTCGCTGCCGTCCTCGCCGACCAGGAGCAGTTCGCGGGCCAGGTCCCGGCTGGCGGCGGGGCTCGCGCCGCTGGGGAAGGTCTCGGGTGAGGCGGCTGGCGCCGGCACGGGTTTAGTGCCCGGCTGGACGTGCGGGGCAGTGGTGAAGGCCGTGCCACTGCTGAGGGCGGCCAGGGCGGCGGCCGAGCCGAGGAAGGCGCGACGGCCGACACCGGCGCCGCTTTCTGCCGGAACGTCAGAGGAAGGAATGGTGCGCTGGGACATGCGCTCTCCGGAAGGGACATGGGTGACGGAGCGGACACGACGTCAACACTGCCGCGCGCCCTACGGCACGGGGCGCCGCTACGATTCCCCAGCCGAGTGACCAGGCGGGGCCGGGCAGGTGTTCGACCACGTGTGGTCACCATCCCTGATCGACGGGCCCGCCACGCAGCAGCACGTCCGCACCGCGCCAGGCACACACCACCAAGCACGATCGAGACCAGGGCACGCGAGGGCCTCCCGGCGCCGAGAAGAGGCTGGGACGCCATCGTCGTCGTCTCGGGCGCTCTGGTCGGCGGCAAGGCAATGCTGTCGGAGCCTCGGGTTAAGGTGAGCGGCCGACGTACTCAAGGAGTCTGAATCATGGCTGCTCATCCCGATATAGAGGCTTTGCTGCGGATTGTTCCCGCAGAGCACCGGGGCGAGGAGCGTATCGACTGGGCGGCAGCGGAAGCTGCATTGGGCACGAGGTTGCCGAGCGACTACATGTCGTTCATGGACACGTATGGTGTGGGTGACATCGATGAGTTGGTCATCCTCCCGCCCTTGCCCGTCGATGTCCCCAGCCTGAGCGACTGCCACATCGGAAGCATGAGCGAGGGGCTTCGCTGGGTGTGGGAGAAGGAGGGCGGCGTGCCGGGCGTATCGGCTGGCCCGGAGGCCGTCCTGCTGTGGGGGACCGGCTGCAATGCCAACGAGATGGCTTGGCTGATGACTGACGCAGACCCGGACAAATGGCCCGTCGTGGCATGGCGTCGCCAGGTCTCCTATGGAGAGTCTCGGTGGGCGATCTTCGACTGCGGCATGGTCAAGCTCCTCACGCGCATGATGCTCGCGGAGTTCGATGAATGCCCGCTCGGCGACACGTCACTTTGGGGACGTCCTGGAGCGTTCGTCAGCAGGCGCGAGCAGCGCCGCCGACTCGTCGCCGGACTCGACCCGTTGACCGGGGAGCCGGATCCCTATGCCGAAATGTTCCCGATCTTCGAAGAGTGACTTCGCCCGCGGGGGTAGCTCGGCGACACCGGCGCAGACCCGAGCTGACCGGCGTCCGGCTGGCGCGGGTGCTGCTACGCGGTCAGGACCCGTCTCCAGGAGGCGTCCGCGTTCGTGGTGTTCTTCAAGGACACCGGCCGCCGGATCGCCGCGGCCGTGGTCGATGCCGACGCCCCGGGTTTGGAACGCACCCTCGCAGACCCGTCCGGGCTGGGCGCCTGGACCTGGGGCAGCCTGTCCCTGAACGGCGTCCGCGTCGACCAGGGCGACCTCCTCGGCGAGGCCGGGGGCGGCCTGGAGGTCTTCCGCTGGCACTTCGCGTCTTTCCGGCCCCTGGGCGCGGCGACCGCGCTCGGCACCGCCGCCGGCGTCCAGCACCGTCCCCCGCACCCTGCGCGCCAAGGTCTCCACCGGCCGCAGCCCGACTCACCCACCAGCACCACCCCGGGGCCGACCTGTGGGCACTCACCACCAAGCCCCACGCGGTCGACACCGCCCACCGCACGGTCGCCGACCTCGCCCTCCTGGTCGGCGCCGGCGCCTTCCAGTGCACCTCACCCATCGCCAAGGCCCGCGCCGACCTCGGCGGCCTGCTCTACGCCGACGGCATCCACGCCGCCCTGCCGCGCTCCGCGGCGCCAGGTCCACCTTCAGGCCACCTCGCCCACTGCCAAGGCCAGGACGGACCTTGGCGGCTTGCTCCACGCCGGCGGTAGCCGAGGTCAGCAGTACGACGCACCGGACCGCAAAGGCCGGCAGTGGCCGGCAGAGCTCGCCGAAGCCGGCCCTCAGGCCACCGGGGGGCCGTCCGGCATGGAAGGGATGACGGCCACGGTTCGGCGGGATTCTCCCGAGCGCCTCCCGGTAGCCCCCTTGCTCCCGCTAGCGTGGATTCACCACCGCGACACTGGAGCCCCATGTCCGAGCAGTCCGACGCCCTGCTGCCCGATCGCACTCCACTCGCGCCCGGCGCCGCTGGCGTGCTGCGCGCCCGGGCCGCCGCCGAACGGGTCCGGTCCGACCAGTTCGCCGCCGCGCTGGAGGACATTGCCGAGCACGGTTTGCCGCCGGTGGAGGCGTGCCGTCCCTGGACCGAGATCCGCGAGGAGGCCCTGGCTCAGCTGCACGCCGCACGCGAGGCTGGCAACGCCGCCTGATGGCCTGACATCACCAGCCCGGCCGCCGCGCGGAGCGGCCGCGCCGGTACTGCTTCGGCAGCTGGGCCAGGGCCGTAGGGGTCGTGGTGATGTGGTCGGCGGCGGTGTTGCTGCCCGCGTTGCCGGGCCGTAGCAGTGCGGCCACCGGCTCCCCGGAGCCGCCCCGGCCGTGGTCGACGAACGCGACCAGCGGGTGGTGCCCGAAGGTCCGCTTCCACGTCGCTGCGGCGTCCTGCTTCTCGGAGTGCGCGAGCACCAGCACGCCATCGATGTCCACGATGACCTGGCCACCCGCATCCGGGGCGTCGGCTGCGGCCAACTTCCATACCCGCTCACGGACTTCGGCCCTCGCCTATGCACCCCAACCGGCTGCTACCCAACCATCAGCGCAACCACGGAACTTGCACGAGCCCTGGCCAACATAGGGGTTAGCATCACAGAATTGTGATCCCGGTTCACTCTGGTGGGAGTGCGTCATGGTGGGTGCGGAACTGTTGGTCGGGTACGTGTTCGCGTGGCTCGTGGGAAAGGGCAAGCGGGCAGCACTGCGGGCAGACCAGCAGGTGGACCAGGCGGTCGATGCGACAGTCGATCTGGCTAGTGAGAGGTTGCACGCGCTGGTGGCGGGCAAGCTGTCCGGGGATGCGTCGCTGGAGAGACTGACGCAGGAGGCCGATCAGGGAGCGGCAGAGCCTTCGGCGCGCACGCGAACACGGGTAGTGCTCGCGCTCGAGGACGCTGTGGAGCGAGATCCCGAGTTCGCGGCGGCGCTTGAGGATTTGGCGCGCCGGTTGCAGTCGGTCCGCAGCGGGGACGGCGGTGTGTCGGTCGGAGGGAACGTGCGGGTGCAGGCCGGTGGCGGATCGTTTGCCGCTGGGTTTGTGCAGGGGGATGTGAGCTTCGGAAACCCTTCAGGTGCCAGGCGCGGGCCAGGCATGACCGCACCCGGCACACAGGGACCGACGGTCGGCGGGGCTGGCTGGGTGGCGGGGGTGTCGGCGGATCGGGGTGGGATCTCGATCGGCTCGGCGGGGCCGGTGCAGGTGACGTACCAGCAGCGGGTCGCCTGGGGGCAGCCGGTACGGCTCGACCCGCGCCCGGGCCTGGTGGCAGGACGCGAGCGGCTGCTCGAGGATCTGCACACGCGTCTGTCGATCGGTCAGGGAGTTGGCGTGGTGGCGTTGAGCGGGCTTGGTGGGGTGGGCAAGACCACGACGGCCCTGGAATACGCATACAGGCATCTGTTCGACTTCCAGATCGTGTGGATCTTCCACGCGGAGCAGGCCACCGACCTGCTCGCGCAGTTCCACGAACTGGCGGAGCTGCTCGATGCCGCAGGGGGTGGGAACCCGGTGGCTGCCGTGCATGCAGCGCTTGCCGTGCACCCAGGTAGGTGGCTGCTGGTGTTCGACAATGTCAAGGACCATAGCGCGGCTCGCGGTTGGCTGCCGGCGAAGGGCTTTGGGCATGTGCTGGTGACTACGCAGGATGGGCACTGGCCGCGCGAGCAGGCGCTCGAGGTGCCCACCCTCGACGTGCGGGCGGCGGTGGGGTTTCTACTGGATCGGACCATGTCCAGGGATGTGGCGTCAGCGGAGGCGATAGCGCGCGAGTTGGGGTTGCTGCCATTGGCGATGGCGCAGGCGGCTGCGTTCGTCGAGACTACCGGGCGCAGCCTGGAGCAGTACCTGGGTTTGTTGCGCACCAGCCGCAGCGCGCTTCTTGCCCGCGGGGCTCCGACGGCGCACGCGACTCCGGTGGTTACGACCTGGTCGTTGGCTCTTGCTGAGTTGGAGGCATCGAGCCGAGGATCGCTGATACTGCTGCGCATCGCAGCGTTCCTCGCTCCAGAGGACATCCCGTTCCGCCTGCTGCTCCCGGAAAATCTCACGGTTGATGAGGCGAGCCTGGATGCCGAGGTGCTCGTGCAGGTGCGTACGCTGTGTGCCGAGCCTCTAGCGCTCGATGACGCGGTGGCCGGGCTGCGTCGCCATAGTCTGATCGGACCTCCCGGCGAGGTCTTCAGCATGCACCGTCTCGTGCAGGACGTAACCCGTGAACAGATTGGGTCGCCTGAGAGTGCTGCGTGGCTTGCCGTGGTCCGGGCACTGGTAGAGGCCGCGGTTCCGTCCGACCCGACGGCGCGTGCGGCATGGCCGGCTTGCCGACTCCTGCTGCCCCATGCCGCGCTGGTTGCCGACCTCCTCGGGTCGCCGATGTCGCGCTTGGTCGAGTCTCTGGGGGTGAGCGGAGACTATGCCACCGCCCGCACATGGTGGCAAACGCTCGCGCAAGCCCACGAGGTATCCATCGGCCCTGAGCACCCCGACACCCTTGCCGTACGCGCCAACCTTGCCCGATGGACCGGGGAGGCAGGGGACGTGGCGAAGAGCCGTGATCTTTTCCGGGAGCTGTTGTCTATTCGCGAGCGAGTTTCCGGCCCTGAGCACCCCGACACTCTGACCGCGCGCTCCAACCTTGGCTATTGGACTGGGGAGGCCGGCGATCCGGCGAAGGCACGCGATCTTTTCCTGGAGCTGCTGCCAATTCGCGAGCGTGTCTCCGGCTCTGATCACCCCGAAACTCTAGCCGTACGCTTCAACCTCGCCCGATGGACTGGGCAGGCGGGAGATGCGGAAAAGAGCCGTGATCTTTTCCTGGAGCTGCTGCCGATCTGCGAGAGGGTTTCCGGCGCGGAGCACCCCGAAACCTTGACTGTAAGTGCCAACCTCGCTTTTTGGATCGGGAGGGCAGGGGATGCGGCGGAGGCACGTGATCTCTTCCGGGAGCAGTTGCCCACTCGCGAGCGGGTCTCCGGTACAGAGCACCCCGACACCCTGGTCATAGTCGCCAACGTTGCCCGGTGGACCGGAGAGGCAGGGGATGCGGCGAAGGCACGCGATCTTTTCCTAGAGCTGTTGCCAATTCGTGCACGGGTCTTCGGCCCAGAGCACCCCGAGACTCTGGCCTCACGCGCCGACCTGGGAATCTGGACTGGGGAGGCAGGGGATGCGGCGAAGGCACGTGATCTCTTCCGGGAGCTGGTGCCTATTCGGGAGCGGGTGTCTGGCCGAGAGCACCCCGAGACCCTGGCCGCACGCGGCAACCTTGACTATTGGTCCCGACGAATGGGTCATCAGTAATCGCCTTGGCCGATAGGCACGAGCCGTTGCGACTTTTCGAGATAATGACACCAGTTCAGCGGGCTGACCTGGTCCACTCGGTCGACTTTTTCTCGCCAGTTGACACAAAAAGATCGATTTTGTTGACACCTGCTTAGGGGCGGGACTGGTGACCGCGCCGGTGAGCCGGTTCAGTCACCAGTCACCAGTCACCAGTCGTCGGCCGCCGGCATGTCGGTGTGCCGGGTGGTGAGGAGTGCCTGACGGCCGGTTGCTTGTGCTGTCAGGGTGGGTTGATGGAGTTCTACACGAGGCCGTTGCCGCGGTTGAGTCGGTGCCGGGACTGGCCCGCGCTGGCCGATGAGAGCGTGACACTGCTGGTCTTGTCGGAGAACGGGTTCATCAGCAGGGGCAGTGGGGACATCGCGCACAAGCGGATACCGCTGACGCGCCTGGGGCCGGGCGATGTGGTGCTGGCGTTGCGCAACGGGGCCGACGGAACGCCGGACGTCGTGGTGGTGGACGACGTGGCGCGGCTGTGCGCCGGGCTGGATGTGCGGCAGAGTACGGTCAGTGACGCGGATCGCGCGTCGGCTCTGGCCCGGGCGTGGCGGATGACAGCGGAGCAGGCCTGTCCCGCGTGCGGTGTCGAGCCCTGGCAGCACTGCCGCAACAAGTACGGCGACCGTATGGTGACCATCCGGTTCCACAAGGCCCGCCAGCGCGCCGCCGATGTCGAACCTGTCCTCAAGGCGGCGGAGCTGCACCCGGGCCACTGGCTGGAGGGGACGGCCCGCTTCGACTGGTCTCCGGAACCGATCCCGCAGCGCTGACCCCGGCCGGCAGCACGCAGCACGCAGCACACGCGAAGGTCCTGCCAGCGTGGGGACGTGGCAGGGAGCCGCGCGGTCAGCCGATGGCTCACCGCACCTGGCTGCCGTGGATGACGCCGCATCTCCTGCCGGCGCCACGGCCGCGACCACTACCGGCACTTCCCACACACAGGCCTGGATCTGTCCAGGCCACCCCCCTTGGCCGGCCGCCCCCACAACTACGACGACCCTCTCTCCCTGTGTGTCGGTGTGGAGGGAGAGGCTTCGGGGCGGGCGGCGCGCTGCGCCCTGGGTGTCAGCGGTACCCGGCAGGATCAGGTGCGCAAGCGCGGTGACGCCGGATCAGAGAACGGGGCGGGCCGGTGGTGAAGGCGACGGGGTTGTATCCGGCCGGGTCGACGTCGCGGATGCGCGCGGACGCGCTCGCGGTACTGGCGGTGCTGAAGGTGGCGACCGCGGAGCAGATCATGCGGCTGACGCGGCCTCACCTGACAGACAACAAGACGGTCCGCAACGCGCTGGGGGACCTGGCCCATCACGGTCTGGTGCTCGCGGTCGGCAACACCGCCGGGCCCCAGGGCCGGATCGGCGCCCAGCCGCAGGCGAGCAGCCAAGCGAAGGCGCAGAGGCTGTGGGCGCTGACCGGGCCGGGCCTGGAGGCGGCGGGCACCGAGCTGTCGACCGGCACACCGCTGGGCGGCACTGCCCGGGGTGCGGGGCGCGCCGGGGCCAAGCACGCGATGGTGGTGAACGAGACGGTCGTCGCGTTCACCACCGGCGGCACCGGCGGCACCGGCGGCACCGACGGCAGTGCCGGGGTCGGGGAGGTGTGGTCGTGGGCCACCGAGGTCGGCCACCCGATCGCGGCGGGGGAGAGGAACACGGTACGCGCCGACGGCGTGCTGCAGGCTCCCGAGGCGGGTTTGCCGGTGCTGCTGGTGGAGGTCGACCGGCGTACCGAGACCCCGGAGACGATCGCCGCCAAGCCGGAGCGCTACCAGCGGTTCTTCCGCCGCACCACCAAGGACACCGACGGCCGGCAACTCCCGTACTGGCGCACGCTGTACCAGCCGACGGGCTGCGAGGGCCATCCGCCGGTGGCCCTGGTCTTCACCGGCGCGGGCGAGCTGAGCATGCTCAACCGCATCACCCGGGTCCGCGAGCTCAGCCGACCGACCTGGAGCGGCCTTCGATCCTGGTGCACGGGTGAGGACGACTGGACCGACTACCGCGACGCCGTCCCCGTGCTGGCCACCACCCTGGACCGGCTCCAGCATCACGGCCCCACCGGCGCGGTGTGGTGGCGCTACGGCCACCAGCACTGGGAAACCCTCGACCAGGCCCTGGACAACCCCGACGACCACCGCCGCCGCGACGAACGCCTCCAGGCCGAGGAACGCGAGAACCAGCGCGCCGAACGCCGCCAGCACGAGGCCTGGTTCCAGGCAGCAGCCGCCGCTCCGTGTCCCACCTGCGGGACGCACCCCGCGTCCCAGGACGAGGCCTTCGGCCTCGAAGCCGAGGCTGCGGGCGATCAGCCGCGCCCGGCCGGCCACGTCTTCGAGTACCACCCCGACGACGAACCCGCACCCGCCATCCCGGCCGGGCGGGTACCGCCGCCTGCTGCGCGGCGAACACTGGGACAGGTGAACCCGCTACACGCCGACGGCAGTCCGCTGCAGCAGCGCCGGGACGGCCTCGACCAGGCGGCCGATCGCGGAGCGCCACACCTCACCGGTGGTGGTCACCTTCGCGGCGAGATTCTCGTACGCGGCCAGCGCTTCGTCCTCGTGCTCGTAGCGGAACGCCCTGGTAGGCAGCGCGTCCGGCCACTGGTCGCGCCAGTCCCGCAGCTGGCCGACCGCCTCGGCCGAGGTGAACCAGCACGCCGAGCGCACCCGCGTCACCAGCCCGGCGGGCAGCCGCACCGGGACCTTCTCCGGGTAGCCGCCGTCCCGCGACCCGGGCCACCGCCCCGGGATCAACGCCTCCGCCAGCAGCGGCGGCCAGTCGTGGTCCCAGTCCCGCGCCCGCAGCTCGGCCCGCACCTAGAGCATCACCACCGCGTCCAAGCTGTCCAGCAGCTGCCCGTCGGTGCGCAGCTCGGCTCGGTGCGTGTACCAGGCCGTGCGCCGCTCCACCGCCTGCTGGAAGACGCGGCACGGTGAAGCAGCAGCAGCGCCTGCTGACCCGTGACAGCGGAGCCGGGACGTTTGCCATCGCAGTTGGGACAACGTCATTTCGTGACAGCGAACTTGGGATGTCGCAGGTCAGGTCGGCTGGCTTTGTCGGGGGCGTTGGAGTCTGGCGCGGCAGGTGTGAGCCGGCGGCGGACAGGGTTCACCCGTATGGCGCAGCGACTCGCCCACCGGGGGGCGGCAATGCCAGGGGGCCCGTCCCAGCGCGGCAATCCTGATGGCGTTCAGCACCGATCGTTTGGAGCCCACAGTGCGTTCCCGCCTCCTCCTGACCGCCTGCGCTACCGTGGCGGCGCTCGGCCTTTCCTCTGCCACCGCAGCGATGGCGGTCGGCCCCGTTCCAGGAACCGATACCGAGCTCGGAGGGACGGTCTGGTACGACGTGCCCCATGACGGGATCCTCGCGCCCAACTCGCCACATGTCCCGGGCGTGAAGATCACCCTGAAGGACACGTCCGGTAACGTCGTATCCACCACGAGGACCGGTGCTGACGGCAAGTACCTGTTCACGCACCTGGACCCGACCAGCGACCCGACGTCCTACTACGTGACCTTCGATCCCTCATCGCTGCCGAGCGGGACCACGTTCACCACCGAGTACGCCCCCGGATCGACCCACGCCAACAATTCAAGCGCCGATCCGCGGACCGGGACCACGGCGCGCATCACGCTGACGCGCGACACGGAGGACTTGACCTGGAACGCGGGCATCGTGAGCATGGCCCGCTGAGGACCCGCCCGTCCCGCCGGACTCCGAGGCCCGCAGGTTCTCGACCGTTCCCTCGGCCCGGTGTTCCTGCCCTGGCCGGAGCACCGGGCGCGACCATGCCGTACGGCGCCGGACGATGGCAGCGCTGAACCGCGACATATGCCGCGTACCTGGTCGTTGAGGTCGGCGGTCCACTGCGTGCGGCCGTCGGTCAGTGAGTAGGCGACGATGCGCCCGGTGGTGGAGCGGGTCTTGGCGGTGACCTGGACGTCGCCCGGCTTCTCCGCAGGCACCAATAGCAGTCCGTCGGCCACGACGGTGCCGTATGCGGGACGGGCGGCGAAGCTGGGATGGCCGTTTCAGCCGAGGGTGATGTCCAGGGTGTACTGGTCGACGGTCGGGATCGTGGCGCGGGTGTGTCCGGTGGTGTCGAAGCTGATCACGGCGTGGGTGCCGCGTGCGGCGGCTTCGTCGACCCACGCCGTCAGGGGCGCGGTGGAGAGGACTGCGAGGTGGGTCAGGTCGCTGCTGACGGGCAGCGTGGTGCGCAGCCGCTGGTGGCCGTCGAGGGCTGAGAGTGTGCGTAGCACGGGTGCGGTGGTGCCGCAGCGGGAGACGGTGACCACGGAGTCGGGGTCGCCTGTGACGGTCAGCGGGGTGCAGCCCTGGCCTGTGGCGCTGTGCCACAGGTCGTGGCCGTCGGCGAGGCTGACGGCATGCCAGCCGTCGGCGGCGTGGAGCGCGGCCGTGCTGCCGGCGACGGCGAGCAGGTCAGGGGCGGTCGGGTCGCCGGAGCGGGGCGGCGCGGCGACGGTCGCGGTCCCAGCGGGGGGCGCCCGTCGCGAGGTTGAGTGCCACGGCGGTGCCGCATGGCCTGTCGTGGGCGGCGTGGCCGAGCAGGCCGGTGTTCTGGCCGGTGGCGCGGCTCATGGCGCAGACCACGTCCTGGCCCGGCGGGGTCCAGGTCCAGGCGACAGTACCGGTTGCGGCGCGGTAGGCGACGACACGGTCCGGCCGTACCCGGACCACAAGGTCCCCGGTGGCCCAGCTGCCCACCGCCTGGGTGCCGAGCGGCTGTTCGGTGGCCGCCGACCAGGCGGGCGCGAGGTCGCGCTGGCCCGGTGGGACCTCGCCCCAGACCAGGACGGTCCCCGCGGCCAGCAGCGCGCCGGCGAGCATCGCCGACAGGCCGGCCTTCGGCTGTTCCAGGGTCCACCACAGACAGGCCAGCAGGGGGATGCTGAGGAGCATGCTCCAAGCGAGCATCAGTGCGACGGTGCGACTGTGGCCGGTGTAGTGGGCGCAAATCGTCAGTGCGAGGCAGAAGCCGATAATCGCGCCGGTGACCACGGATCTCGGCGTGGAGCACTCCGTGCTCCCGAACTCCCACCAGTCCCGTAGCCCGTCGAGACGACGCGAGACGGCCTTCCCCGGCACTACGTCCTGCGGCACCGCGTCCTGTGGCACCGTGTCCCGCGGTGCGCAGTCCCTGTCGATGTCGGCGTCCGCCATCCGCGTTCCTCCCCCGAGAACGCCGGTGCGCCCTGCGGCTGCGAGGCGGTCCGGGTCCCGGGAAGCATGGCAGCCCGGCCGGGAGTGATCAACCCGGCACCGGCCCTGCCTGGCCCGGTTCTCCCTCGCGCGGGAACTGCACTGGCTCTCGCGTGCGGGGGAGAACCGGTCCCTCCTTGCGGCGGACGTTCGGACCCCGGCTGCCTGAGCTTAAGCTCAGACATACGAGGCACCCCCGCCGCTGGCCGGGCATCCAGCTTCTCTGGGTCCGGGGGCCGGGGGTGCTGAGCGGCAGTCACCGCAGGGCGGGCGCTGACTTGGGAGCTGACAGCCCATCAGGTTTGGTGCCGATGGTTGATCCGTGCGCCAGGTCTGTGCCGAGTCGGGTCGGGGCGTGGTGGACCGTTTGGCCGTTGCGGACGGTGGTGATGAGGCCGGACTCGCGTAGGACGGAGGCGTGTCGCGAGGCGGCTGCGGCGGATACTCCGAGGGTCGCCGCGAGCTGTCCGGTGGTCAGGGTCGGTGTGCTGACGACGGCGACCAGTGCTGCTGCCCTTGTTGCTCCCAGGAGTGATACCAGGGCCTGGGCCGGGGCGTGGAGCTCGGGGTCGCGGGTGATGGCGTCGGCGGTAGCGGGGTAGGTGACTGTCACCGAGTCGGCCAGCGGGTCGAACATGATTTGGGTGGCTAGCGCTGTGGGCTGGAAGATCAAGGGACGCCCTTCGAGGGACTCCTCGGCGTCGACGCGGGTGTTCAGGAGCAGTCTCCGGCCGTCCCAGCGGATTGACGGATGAAGGGAGTTCAGCATGTCGTCGGTGCCGCCGATCACGGCCCGGACTCCTGCCGTGGCTGATGCGGTGGCGATGGCAGAGGTGATCCTTCGGCGGTAGGGGTCCAGGCCCGTGGTGCGGAAGCTGGTGAGGATGCGGTTCAGCGTGCTCACCGCACCCGGGTGACCGTCGGCGAGCGCGCGGGTGAACGGGGTCAGGGCGCCGGATCGGGCCAGGTCCCGCAGATGAGCGGTAGCCGGTGGGGACTCAAGGTCGAGCCGGGACGGTGCTGCGTGGGCGACCTGATCGAAGAACGCCGGCATGTACAGGCTCGTGTACAGATCGAACAGCCTGCTGTGGCTGGGGTTCCAGCCGCGGGCGACCTCCAGCCGCCACGTCGCCAGCCTGCGGCTGGAGGCCCGGTCGGTCAGTTGAGCCCCGCCCAGCGCGAGCTCGTACCCGAAGTCAGGCGCGTCAGCTACCCGCAACCGCTCCACATCAACCGTCGACAGACCAATCCGTATCAACCTGGCATCCCCCGTGTGCCGGCGAGCGGGCCCCAGACCTTTTGCATCCTCGCGCAAAAGCCTAGCCGTTGGGGTACCAACGGTCGATCGTTGACCACGTCTTCGGTTGCGGCCGGCACCGCCGGCCACCTCCTATCTCGCTCGGCGCAAGGCCGACTCAAGCAGCACCCAGGCGTCTGACATCAACGTGACCACCGGGCAGGGCGCTCAGCGTCGCAGCTGAGCCGCACACGGCGTCTGGTGGCACAGGGTTCCAGCCATCAACCGCTCATCGTCACCACGGGGGAACATCCATGGCACTCAACCGTCTGCGCGGCCTGACCGCCGCTTTCGCCTGCCTGGCCTTCTCGGCGCTGGCCGTGCCCTGCGCCACGGCCGCGACGGGCGCCTCGGCCGCGACGGGCACGGGCTCCGGCCAGGTGGTCACGCCCGCCATCGCGGCGGCGATCAAGGACCAGCTCGCCCTGCAGCCCGGCGGCGTGGTCCACGGCAACACCATCAGCTACCCGCACGACGTTCGAATGAGGTTCCTGTCCCGGCCCGCGAGCACCAACAAGATGTCGCCCGCGTTCTACGGCTGCACCACCGGCAATGTGTGCCTCTACGCCGACACCGACTTCGGCGGGATGGTCTGGGAGACCGGCTCCGAGTGGTGCCCGGCCGACCACAACCACGGTGAGGGCGGCGCGGCGTGGTTGATCAACACCTCCGCGTACCACAACGTCCGTTCGGTCGACAGCGAGAACAACTACTGGGCGCGCGGGTACTGGGTGTCCTGGTACGGCTATGGCACCCAGTGGACCCTGTCGCCGCAGGGCGACCTGATCAGCGTCAGCGCGCAGAACTTCGAGGAACTCGAGGTCTGCCCGCTGGAGTCGCAGCTCGAGAGCTGACCGGCGCTCACGGCCGTACGCCAGCTCCGCGCCGCACCCCGCCGTCATAGCGTCGCAAGCGCGCGGGGTGTGCGGAGTTGTACGGGAAAGAGGACTCCACACGAGCAAACCGGGCACCCTGATCCCGGGCCGGTCGCGACGACGGGGCGCGACGGCAGTAGGGGGAACGATGTTACGAAGAGCGGAACCACCCACGGAACGCCCAGGGGCCGGGAGGCGACGGCTGCGCCGGGCCGTCGCCGTGGCCGGTGCCACCGTGACGCTGGTCGCGGGGTTTGGCCTCGCGTCCACGCCGGCCGGTGCGGCGGCCACGTCCTCGGTGCCGGTCGTGAGCCTGCAGGCGCCACCCGACTCGGCGGCGCTCGCGCCCGGCGGCTCGGCTGAGCCGCAGCTGAACTGGATCGCCGACCACGATCTCGGCACGCCGACCGTCCTGGTCACCGTCGACGCCCGCGGCCTGGCGAAGGTCGGCACCGTGACGTTCTCGCCG
>NZ_JBGCCS010000043.1:0-50288 GCF_041262645.1 Streptacidiphilus sp. EB129 | reverse complement strand
AGATCGTGGAGACGCTGATCGAGGAGGCGTTGAAGCTGGCCGAGCAGATGCAGCAGGACGGTGTGCCCTCCGGCGAACCCACCGTCGCCGTCAGCGAGTAGTCCGCGACTGTTGGTGCTGTTGCTCATCTGCCTCCCGACGGCGGCCCGCGATAGGGTTCCTCCGTGTTGAGCAGTTCGGTGGCGACGACCCGGGTCCTGGAGGCGGACGACCTCCCGGCGGCCCTTGAGGTGCTCGACCGCGACCCGATCGCCAATGCTTTCGTCGCCGCGCGGGTCGCCGTCGCCGGACTGGACCACTGGCGCCTCGGCGGCGAGATGTGGGGCTGGTTCGACAACGGCCGGCTGGACGCCCTCTGCTACGCGGGCGCCAACCTGGTGCCGCTCAGTGCCGGACCCGAGGCCGTGCAGGCCTTCGCCGAACGGGCCCGGCGCGCCGGGCGCCGCTGCTCGTCGATCGTCGGCCCGGCCGAGGCGACCGGTCTGCTCTGGTCGCTGCTGGAGCCCAGCTGGGGCCCGGCCCGCGAGGTCCGGGCCAACCAGCCACTGATGGCGACCTGGGAGCCCTCGGCCGAGATCGCCCCGGACCCCCGGGTCCGCCGGGTCCGGCGCGACGAGATGGACCTGCTGCTGCCGGCCTGCGTCGCGATGTTCACCGAGGAGGTCGGCATCTCCCCGCTGGCAGGCGACGGCGGCCTGCTCTACCGGGCCAGGGTCGCCGAACTGGTCGGCACGGGCCGGGCCTTCGCCCGGTTCGAGGCGGGCAGGGTCGTCTTCAAGGCCGAGATCGGCGCCGCGACATCGCGTGCCTGCCAGATCCAGGGCGTGTGGGTGGCCCCCGGGCACCGGGGCAGGGGCCTGTCCAAGGGCGGGATGGCCGCCGTGGTCGAGCACGCCCTGAACGAGGTCGCCCCGGTGGTGAGCCTCTACGTCAATGATTTCAACACCGCTGCCCGGGCCTCCTACCGGCGCGTGGGCTTTTCCGAAGTAGGCACCTTCATGAGCGTGTTGTTCTGAGCCGGTGCCACTTCTGAGCACCTGAGTGGCAGGAGCGGCGGGAGTTCGGGGAAGCCGCTCGTACGGACGCGCTCCGTGCATACACTCGCGCCGTCATCACCTTGAGTGACATTCCTCCCCCGGGCGGTCCCCCCGCCGCGCCGAATGCCACCCTCCCCCAAGGTGCCCTCCGGCAAAGGACAGCGAGTGTTAAGCAGCCATCGGCGCCACGGCCGACAGCACCAGCAGCAGAGCACCACCCGGCGGGCGGGCTCGCACCGCTCCTGGCGCCAACGGATCCGCAGGACCCGCTACGCCTCACTGGTCGGCGCCCTCGCCGGCTTCCTCGGACTGGCCACCCTGCTCGGCACCGCCTTCGGTGCCACCACCGGAACGCCCGCCCCCGCGGCCGCTCCGGCAGCGGCTCCGGCCGTCCCCAACGCCGACTGCACCCTGATCGTCCCGCCCAATCCGCTCAGCGCCGCCGGCCTCGCCAGGCCGTACCAGCTGACCGCCACCAACGCCGCCATGGGCCCCTGCAACGAGGGGAACGCCAACCAGTCCGCGTTCGTCCAGGCCACGGTGGTGGATCCGGCGACCGGAGCGCTGTCGGTCTACGACCCGCTGGTCGTCGACAGGGGCACCAAGCCCGCCGCCGCGCCGGTGCTGCCCACGCTCCCGGCCGGTGCCGTGGTCGGCATCTGGTTCGGCTTCAACGGCAACAACCTCACCCTGCGCAGCCAGAACGGCAGTCTCAGGTCCGGACGCTGCGTCAACGGCGGCAACGGGTCGATCTTCGGACAGTTCGCCTTCTGCAACGCCTCCGCGTTCTTCGGCGCGGCCAACGCCGCCGAGGCGGCCGGACGGCTCACGGTGCCGCCGCTCGGCACCGGCAAGGACGGCAGGACCTGCCTGAGTACCCGGGACTTCGGCCTGGTCGACCAGGACCAGAGCGACAACGTCACCACCGAGTACCTCTCCGACGCCAATGGACGTACCGCGCAGAAGACCGCGGCCAACACCGCGGCCATGGCGGGTTCGCTCGCACTGCTCAACGGCAGCGACAACCTGCTGCTCACCAGCTTCGTCGACCCCGCCCTCGGCTGCACCGCCTTCACCGCCCCCGATCTGGCCAACCCCGGCGTCCAGGCCACCTCGCTGGGGCTGGACGAACTGCAGGCCGCGAAGGACCAGGCCGCTCCGGTCGCCCTGGTGCCGCTGAACGACCCGATGGTGCTGGTGAACGCGGCCACCAACCGGGCCAAGACCAACCTGTACCGCGCCGGTGTCGACCAGCCCAGGCTCGGGACGGCGGCCAACGGCGACCCGAAGACCTACTGCACCGACCTGACCACGGTCGGCACCCCCCGTATCAACGCCGACCAGCAGTTCTTCGCGGCCGCCCCGTCACCCCAGGCGGGGCAGAACCTGTTCGACTTCCTGACGGCCCGACTGGCCGCCTCCCTCACCAACCTCAACTGCCCGGCCCTGGGGGTCGGCACCGCACCGTCGGCCAGTGCCTCCGCGAGCGCCACCGCGAGTGCGTCGGCCGGCGCGTCGGCCAGTGCCTCGGTCAGCCCGTCGGCCGGTGCCACGGCCGGTGCCTCCGCCGGTGCCACGGCCGGTGCCACGGCCGGTGCCTCCACCGGCGCCTCGGCCGGTGCCGCCCCGTCCATGAGCCCGACGAGTGCCCCGACCAATGCCCCGACCGGTCCGCCGACCACCGCCCCGACTCCGGCCATGGCGGCGAGCGCGACCGCCGGAGCGGCGCTGCCGCCGGGCGGGGGCGGCAGCAACGTCCCGCCCCCCGCCGCCATGCCCGTGGCCATGCAGACGTCGATCGGTTCACCGGTCAGCGTCGCGATGGACAACCCCACCGGGGCGGCCCCCGCCGCCCCGGCACAGGCCACCGGGGCCTCGCCCGGCGTGGTCCCGGCGCATGACGTCGCTCCGCAGCCCCAGCCGGTGGGCACCCAGCTGGGCAGCGCGCTCTCCAGCCCCCCGGCGATGACCCAGCCGATGACCGGCTCCACCGGCTCCACCGGCTCCACCGGCTCCACCGGCTCCACCGGCTCCACCGGGATGACCAGGGCGGCCGCGGCCGCCTCGACGACCGCTGCGGCGGCCATGGCGACCACCCCCGGCCGTGGCACCGGCCAGGTGCCGGGTCCGAGTGCGACCTCCGGTACCACCGCGCCGATGCTGGCGCACACCGGAGCCTCCAGCACCACGCTGCCGACGCTCGGGCTGGCCGGGTCGCTGATCCTGCTCGGCCTCTCCGCCTTCCTTCTGGTCGGGAGGCGCCGGCCGCGATGACTCGTCGTCGGTCACGGGCGCGGGAGACTGTCCCGCCCCGTGGCCGACCAGGTAGCGTTCGAGGCCATGAACGACGTCACGATCGAGCCCTTCGACCTCTCCAAGCGGGTCGCGGAAGCACTGGCGGTGCAGGCCGCCGCTTTCGGCCTCAGCAGTGAGGAGGTCGCGGTGCGGCTGCAGATCGTGGGCCGGCACGCCCTGCTCCCCGGGGTACGGGCCTTCGGCGCGGTGCAGCGCAGCCGTCCCGGCGGCCCCGAACGGCTGGTCGGCTTCGGCTACGGCATGCCCAACGACCGTTCGCACTGGTGGAGTTCGGTGATCGAACCGCATCTGGAGGCGAACGGCCAGGGCTGGTGGCTGGACCACTCCTTCTCCGTGACCGAGTTGCACGTCCACCCCGACTACCAGGGGCTGGGCTTCGGCCGACGGATCATCACCACGCTGTGCGCGGGCAGCGGGCTGCCGCGCACCATCCTGTCGGCGATCGACCGGGAGACCCCGGCCCGGGCCCTGTACCGCTCGCTGGGCTACCGTGACCTGGCCCGGCAGGTCATGTTCCCCAACACCGCCGTCCCCTACGCGGTGATGGGAGCCCCGCTGCCGTTCCCGCCCCGGCCCTGATTCTTCGGATGGTCCAGGCCCCACTGCTGTGTCGGCAGGGTGGCCAGCAGCCTGAAACCACGCTCGGTCGCCTCCGTGGTCAGCGTCCCGCCGGCCGCGGACAGCCGCTCCCGCAGCCCGCGCAGGCCGTTGCCGGTAGCGACGGCCCCGGCGCTCCCGGTTCCGCCGTCGACGCGGCCCGCGTCGACGCCGACGGGGCTGCCGGCCCCGTCGTCGCTGATGCTCAGCCGTACCGGTTCGGCGGCCCGGTCGAGTTCGATCTCGCAGTGGCGGACCCCGTTGCCGTGCCGCACCACATTGGTGACGCCCTCGCGGACCACCCAGGCCAGCAGGCCCTCCGCCTGCGCGGGCAGGGTCGGTCCCGAGTCCTTGACGACGGGTTCGATCCGGGCCGCGTTCAGCAGCGAGCGGGCGCGGTCCATCTCCTCGGCCAGTCCGGTGTCCCGGTAGCCGGAGACCGCCTCGCGGATCTCGGCCAGCGCCTTCCGGCTCACCTGCTCGATGTCCTCGGCCTGGGCGAGTGCCGCGTCCAGGTTGGCCGGTGCCAGCCGGCGCACCGCCTCAGCCTTGAGCGCGACCACGGACATGGTGTGCCCCAGCAGGTCGTGCAGGTCACGGCTGAACCGCAGCCGCTCCTCGGCCACGGCCGCGCGGGCCAGTTCCTGCCGGGTCTCCTTGAGCTGGGCGACCACGGTGAACAGCTTGGACATCACGAACACGATGCCCCCGGGCAGCACCGTGGTCCACACCGCGTTGCCCGCGGAACTCCCGGAGCCGCGCATGTAGGCGGTCAGCGCCGCCAGCGCGGGAACGCCGATCAGCACCAGCGGTCCGAACCGGTCCGGCACCACCACCGCGCAGATGATGATCAGCAGCGAGTACAGGATCAGCCCGTGGTCCAGCGATCCCGCCAGCGCACCGGTCACCGGCACCAGCAGCAGGGCCAGCGCCAGCGGCAGCCTGCCGCTGTGGAAGCGCGGCCGGAAGCTGGTGACGATGGCCGCGCAGTACAGCACGGCGAAGATCCCCAGCCCGACGTACGCGGCGATCGGGTGCGGGTACTGCCCCTGCAGCACCGGGTGCAGCGGGCTGTAAATCATCAGCACCCAGGGCAGCAGGCTGTACGGGTTGAAGCCGCGGATCTTCTCGATCTCCTCGTCGGTGATCCGTTTGCGCTGGAGACGGCCAACCACGGGCGGGTCCTCTCATGGACGAAGTCGCGCCGAACAGGTACGGGACATGCCGGGTCCGGAGTCGTGCGGTGCGGAGCAGGTGGAGTGCGGCATATGTGGTTCAGAGCATGGTAGTTCAGAGCATGGCAGGTCAGGGGTGTGCCGAGGCGGGGCAGGGTGGTCGGGCCCACGGCTCGGCCGGGCAGGGGTGCGGTGGTCGCGGGGTCACAGCATCGCGGCGAACTCGAGGTAGAGCTGGGCGGCGTCGGTGTCGCCGAGCTCCAGGTTCCACAGCCCGGCCGCCACGGTGCGGAACAGCGTCCAGCCGCGCAGCCGGTCCCGGTCCACCTCGACGGCGTCCGACAGCCGTTGCAGCCGGCGCCGGGCGGCGGCCTGCGGACCGGCGACGCCGACCAGCGTCTCCAGCCGGTCCTGGGCCAACCAGGCCAGGTCGTAGGCCCGTTCGCCGACCAGCGGCTTGGGGTCGATGGCGAGCCAGGGGGAGCGGTCGGCGGACAGCACATTGCCGTGGTGGAAGTCGCCGTGCAGCAGCAGCTGTTCGGGCTCGCTGCCGAGCAACTCCTGGGCCAGCGCCAGGGCTTCGTCCACCAGCGGCCGTACCTCGGCCGCGGCCGGCAGCTCGCGGCGGCGGCGCAGCGTCCCGCAGAGCCCGGTGACCCGGTCGCCGGCCGGGGTGAACGGGTGGCCCGGGGGCACCGGGACCCAGAGCCGCTGCAGCGTGCCGGAGGCCTCGATCATGGCCTTGCTCTCGGCCAGGGACAGCAGTGGCACCTCGCCGTTCAGCCGCTCCAGCAGCATCGCGTCGTCCTCGGGCGCGGCCTCGAACAGCCGGACCGCGCCGCGGCCGTCCCAGTGCGCCAGCGCCGCGTGCTCCTGTGCCGTGTCCGGGGCGGGCAGCCCCAGCTTGAGCACCGCGGGGCTGCCGTCGGCCCGCCGGACGTAGACCACCAGGCTGATCCGGCCGCCGGGATCGCACACCCGCTCGACGGTCAGCTCCCACCGGTCCAGGTAGCGCCGGACCAGGCCGGGCACGGAGTCCAGCCAGGCGGACCCGGACTCACCGGCCCACCGGGCGACCGTCTCCCGGAGTCGCGCCGGGAGGACGATCCCCCGCTCGGGTCCCGGCTCCACGGCCCGCGCTGCTGCCTGTTCTGCTGCCGACATGCTGGCCTTTCTTGACGCTCCCCCGTGCTACCGCACCACCATTGTCAGCCATCCGCGAGGCCGGGGAGGGCAGTGCCGCTCCCGCGCCAGGTCAGCGCGTCCAGCGCCGACTGCTGCAGGGCGGCGGCCATCGCCCCGCGCAGCGGCCCAGCGGTGGCCTGGACCGCGTTGGCGTGGACGGCGCAGATTCGTTGCTCCACCAGTGCGGCCAGCCGCACCGCCGAGGCCGGGTCGCTGACCGGGGAGGGGAGTTGGTAGGCGGCCGCGGCGGCGACCGGGACCGCCCCGGCGGCGGCGATCCGCTGCTGGAGCGCGCCCCTGCGGTCGCGGTGCGCCTGGTAGGCGGCGTCGGCGCGGGCGCGGCGAGCGCCCGAGAGCTGTGCGCCTATCACGCCGTAGGCGTAGACGGCGGCGTCCTCGGCGGAGAGGGTCGCCTGCAGTGCGGCGAGGGCCGATGCCGGCAGCGGGGCGGCGGCGGGCGCGGGCACCGGCGGTGCGGCGGGCGCGCCGGCGCCGAGCAGGACCGCGTGCTGCGCGCCGTTGGCGGCGAGGGCGGCCAGCAGCCGGGCCAGCGGCGGGGAGACGGTCGCCAGGTCGGCGTACCGGGCCTGGGCGGTGCCCTGTTCGGCGGTGCCGAGCGC
Organism: Streptacidiphilus sp. EB129; assembly: GCF_041262645.1. Taxonomy (NCBI): domain Bacteria; kingdom Bacillati; phylum Actinomycetota; class Actinomycetes; order Kitasatosporales; family Streptomycetaceae; genus Streptacidiphilus; species Streptacidiphilus sp. EB129. Next base: position 43,358 of record NZ_JBGCCS010000043.1, on the reverse strand, counting down.
GGCGAGTGCGGCGGCCCGGGTGCCGGGGACGGTGACCGGGGTGCCGGTGGACGGGTCCGCCGCGGGCGTGCCGGTCGGGCCCGTCGCGGTGGGCGAGCCGGTGGGCGCGCCGGTGGAGGAGGTGGTGGGCGCGGTGCCGGGCAGCGGCCGCGTGAGCGCGGCCAGTTGCGCGGTCAGTTCCGCCCGCAGCGGCCGCAGGGTGCCGGCCGCCGCCGGATAGGCGGCGAGCACGGCGTCGTAGCGTGCCGCCAGCGCCGTGGTGGCGCGCACCGCCCGGTCCCGGGGCAGGGCATCCGGGTCGAGCGTGGCCGGCTGACCCGGCCGGCCGGCCGCGCCGGGCCTCGCGGGGGTGGTGCCGCAGGCGCTGAGCAGGCCCAGCAGACCCGCGCTGAGCAGGGAACGACGCCGGAGCGCGGAGGCAGTGGTGGTCACGGTCAGGGACGCTACCGTCTGATCGTCCATGGTGGGCGCCGCCCCCGGAAAGTCGCCGAATCGGCACTTGGGGTACTGAGCGGATAGGCTGTGGGCTGTTCTTTGCGACCTTCCGACAACAGCAGACGCGGCCGAGGAGTCACCCGGATGAGCACCACCCTGAACGACCGGCTGCAGGAACTGCTGGAACCCCTCGCCGTCGCGGCGGGCGTGGATCTGGAAGAGGTCGTGCTCAGCAAGGTCGGCGGGCGCCGCGTCCTGGACGTCGTCCTGGACGCCGACGGGGGCGTGGACCTGGACGCGGTCGCGGACCTCAGCCGGGCGTTCGGCGAGGTGCTGGACGGCCCCGCGGGCACCGCGATCCTGGGCGACGGCGAGTACCGCCTGGAGGTCGGCTCCCCGGGCGTCGACCGGCTGCTGACCAAGCCCCGGCACTGGCGCCGGGCCCGGACCCGACTGGTCAAGGCGCAGCTCAGCACGGGTGGCGAGGTCACCGGCCGGGTGCTGGAGTCGGATGACGAGGGCGCCCTGCTGGAGATCCCCCCGGTCAAGGGCAAGGGCAAGGCCACCGAGCGCCGCCTGGCGTACGCCGAGGTCGCCAAGGCCCGGGTGCAGGTGGAGTTCAACCGCAAGGGCCTCGACGACGCGGACGACCCGGACAGTGACGACGTCGCCGACGACCTCGGTGACGACCTGGACGACCTGGACGGCGCGGAGTCCGGCGCGCACGACGAGGCGTGAGCAGTAGTACCCGAACAGCAAGAAGAAGAGGAGGCGTAGCCGTGGATATCGATATGAGTGCCCTGCGCAGGTTGGTGCAGGAGCGGGAGATCAAGTTCGACCTGCTGGTCCAGGCGATCGAGTCGGCCCTCCTCATTGCGTACCACCGCACTGAGGGCTCGCGGCAGAAGGCCCGGGTGGAGCTGAACCGGGAGACCGGCCATGTGACGGTGTGGGCCAAGGAGGACGCGGACGAGGTCGCCGAGGGCGGCACCCCGCGTGAGTTCGACGACACCCCGACCGGCTTCGGCCGGATCGCGGCCAGCACCGCCAAGCAGGTCATCCTGCAGCGTCTGCGTGACGCCGAGGAGGAGCTGACCTTCGGCGAGTACGCGGGCCGCGAGGGCGACATCGTCTCCGGTGTGGTCCAGCAGGGCAAGGACCCCAAGAACGTCCTGGTCGACATCGGCAAGATCGAGGCGATCCTGCCGGCCCAGGAGCAGGTGCCGGGCGAGGAGTACAAGCACGGGCTGCGGCTCAAGTGCTACGTGGTGGCGGTGCGCCGCGGCGTCCGCGGCCCGTCCGTGACGCTCTCGCGGACCCACCCCAACCTGGTCCGCCAGCTGTTCGCGCTGGAGGTCCCGGAGATCGCGGACGGTTCGGTGGAGATCGCCGCCATCGCCCGTGAGGCGGGCTTCCGCAGCAAGATCGCGGTGTGGACCGGCAAGTCCGGCCTGAACGCCAAGGGCGCCTGCATCGGCCCGATGGGCGGCCGGGTCCGCGCGGTGATGGCCGAGCTGCATGGCGAGAAGATCGACATCGTCGACTGGTCGGACGATCCGGCCGAGATGGTCGCCAACGCGCTGTCGCCCGCACGGGTGACCCGGGTGGAGATCGTGGACTACGACACCCGCTCCGCGCGGGTGACCGTGCCGGACTACCAGCTGTCGCTGGCCATCGGCAAGGAGGGCCAGAACGCCCGCCTCGCGGCCCGGCTGACCGGCTGGCGGATCGACATCCGACCGGACGTCGAGGTCGGGAGCCACGACGGCGGCGACCGCGGCGAGCGCGACGGCGACCGCCGGGACTGACCCGAGTCCGCATATATGGGGTCGGAGCGATGACCATCAGAGGGGTAGACTTGGACGTGTCTGGCCGGACGCGTGACCGATCATGCCCGGAACGCACCTGCGTCGGGTGTCGGAAACGAGCGGCCAAACACGACCTGCTGCGTGTGACGGCGGTCGAGGGCGCCTGCGTCCCCGATCCCCGCGGCACGCTGCCCGGTAGAGGTGCGCACCTGCACCCCGTGCCGGGGTGCCTTGACCTGGCGCTGCGCCGCCGGGCGTTCCCGCGGGCGTTCCGCCTGCAGGGTCCGCTCGACACCGCCGCGGTCCAGGCGTACGTCGAGGCACTGCCGAAGGTCTGACATGACAGCGCACACGCCTGTCGCACCCATGTGCGGCAGGCGAGCACCAGGTACCTCGCGAGTTCGAAAGTAGGTCGAGATTGCGATGAGCACTCGATGAGTACGCGATGAGTACGAGCATGAAGTAGCGACGGTCCGGCGGAACACCCGGACCTCAAAGGAGCGAAGTGGCTAAGGTCCGGGTATACGAACTCGCCAAGGATTTGGGCGTTGAGAGCAAGGTCGTCATGGCCAAGCTCCAAGAGCTCGGCGAATTCGTCCGTTCGGCGTCCTCGACGATCGAGGCGCCTGTCGTACGTAAGTTGGAAGTTGCCTTCGGTGGGGCGAGCAGCCCCGCGAAGCCCGCGGCGGCGAGCAAGCCGGCGCCCCCCAAGCCTGCCGGGTCCGCGCCTGCGGCCCCGCGCCCTGGCGCCCCCCGTCCCGCTGCGCCGCGTCCGGCCGCAGCGCCCAAGCCCGTCGCGGCCGAGGCTGCCCCGGCCGCGCCCGCCGCTCCGGCTGCGCCGCGTCCCGCCGCCGCGCCCGGCCCGCGTCCCGGTGCTCCGGCGCCGCGTCCGCTGGCACCGGCCGCCGAGTTCTCGGCTCCGGCTCCGGTCGCCGCCGCACCCGAGGCGCCGTCGGCTCCGGCCGCGCGTCCCGCTGCTGCGGGCCCGCGTCCCGGTGCTCCGGCGCCGCGTCCCGCCGCGACCCCGGGCGCCCGTCCGGCCGGTCCGCGTCCGGGCAACAACCCCTTCACCTCCAGCAACACGGGCATGTCGCGTCCGGGCGCCCGTCCCGGTGCCGACCGTGACCGTCCCGCCGGTGGCGCTCCGCGCCCCGGTGGCGACCGTCCGGGTGGCGAGCGCACCGGCGCCCCGCGTCCGGGTGGCGAGCGCTCCGGTGCTCCGCGTCCGGGTGGCGACCGTCCGGGCGCTCCGCGTCCGGGTGGGGAGCGCTCCGGTGCTCCGCGTCCGGGCGGCGACCGTCCGGCCGGTGGCGCCCCGCGCCCCGGTGGTGACCGTCCCGGTGGCGCCGCGCGTCCCGGTGGCGACCGTCCCGGTGCGCCGGGTGGGATGCCCCGTCCGCAGGGCGGCCCCCGTCCCGGTGGCCCGAGCCCGTCCGGCATGCCCCGCCCGAACCCGGGCATGATGCCGCAGCGTCCCGCGTCCAACGGCGGCCCCGGCCGTCCCGGCCCCGGCGGCCGTGGCCCGGGTGGCCCCGGTGGCCGTCCGGCCGGTCCCGGCGGCGCCGGTGGCGCGCGTCCCGGCTTCCAGGGCCGTCCGGCCGGTCCGGGCGCACGTCCGGCCGGTGGCGGCTTCGGCGGTCGTCCGGGTGGCGGCGGCGGTGGCGGTGGTGGCGGCTTCGGCGGTCCCCGTCCCGGCGGCTTCGGCGGTCGTCCCGGCGGCCCGGGTGCCCGTGGTGGCACGCAGGGCGCGTTCGGTCGCGGCCCCGGCGGCCGTCCGGCGCGTGGGCGCAAGTCGAAGCGTCAGCGTCGCCAGGAGTACGAGGCCATGCAGGCCCCGTCGATCGGTGGCGTGATGCTGCCCCGCGGCAACGGCCAGACGGTCCGGCTGTCGCACGGCGCGTCCCTCACCGACTTCGCCGAGAAGATCAACGCCAACCCGGCGGCGCTCGTCTCGGTGATGCTCAACCTTGAGCAGATGGTCACCGCGACCCAGTCCGTTCCGGACGAGACGCTGCAGCTCCTCGCCGAGGAGATGGGCTTCGTCCTGGAGATCGTCAGCCGTGACGACGAGGACCGCGAGCTGCTGGAGTCCTTCGACATCGACTTCGGTGCCGACGAGGGCGACGAGGACATGCTGATCGCGCGTCCGCCGGTGGTCACCGTCATGGGTCACGTCGACCATGGAAAGACCCGCCTGCTCGACGCGATCCGCAAGACCAACGTGGTGGCGGGCGAGGCCGGTGGCATCACCCAGCACATCGGTGCCTACCAGGTGACCACCGAGGTGAACGGCGAAGAGCGCGCCATCACCTTCCTGGACACCCCCGGTCACGAGGCGTTCTCCGCCATGCGTGCCCGTGGTGCCAAGTCCACCGACATCGCGATCCTGGTGGTCGCGGCCAACGACGGCGTCATGCCGCAGACGATCGAGGCGCTGAACCACGCCCAGGCCGCCGGCGTGCCGATCGTGGTCGCGGTCAACAAGATCGACGTCGAGGGTGCCGACCCGACCAAGGTCCGCGGCCAGCTGACCGAGTTCGGTCTGGTGGCCGAGGAGTACGGCGGCGACACCATGTTCGTCGACATCTCCGCCCGCCAGGGCCTCAACATCGACCAGCTGCTCGAGGCCGTCGTGCTCACCGCCGACGCCTCGCTGGACCTGCGGGCCAACCCGGAGCAGGACGCCCAGGGCATCGCGATCGAGGCGCACCTGGACAAGGGCCGCGGCGCCATGGCGACCGTCCTGGTCCAGCGTGGAACGCTGCGCGTCGGCGACTCCGTCGCCGTCGGCGACGCCCACGGCCGCGTCCGCGCCATGCTGGACGAGAACGGCAAGAACGTCACCGAGGCGGGTCCGTCCCGGCCGGTGCTGCTGCTCGGTCTGACCTCGGTGCCCCGCGCCGGTGACAGCTTCATCGTCGTCGACGACGACCGCACCGCGCGTCAGATCGCCGAGAAGCGTTCGGCCCGTGACCGCAACGCCATGTTCGCCCGCCGTCCGATGCGGATCTCCCTGGAGAACCTGGACAAGGCGATCGCGGCCGGCGGTATCCAGCAGCTCAACCTCATCATCAAGGGCGATGTCTCCGGTTCCGTGGAGGCCCTGGAGGACGCGCTGGTCAAGCTGGACGTGGGCGAGGAGGTCGAGCTCCGTATCCTGCACCGCGGTGTGGGTGCGATCACCGAGTCCGACGTCGACCTGGCCATGGGCTCCGACGCCATCATCATCGGCTTCAACGTGGTCGCGGCTGCCCGCGCCCGCACCGCGGCCGAGCGCGAGGGTGTCGACATCCGCTACTACTCGGTCATCTACCAGGCGATCGAGGAGATCGAGGCGGCGCTCAAGGGCCTGCTCAAGCCGGAGTTCGAGGAGGTGCGCCTGGGTTCCGCCGAGGTGCGCGAGGTCTTCCGCTCCAGCAAGTTCGGCAACATCGCGGGTGTCATCGTCCGCGAGGGCCTGCTGCGCCGCAACGCCAAGGCACGCCTCATCCGCGACGGCAAGATCGTGGCGGAGTCCCTCACCATCGAGGGCCTGCGCCGCTTCAAGGACGACGCGACCGAGGTCCGCGAGGGCTTCGAGGCCGGTGTCACCCTGGGGTCGTTCAACGACATCAAGGTGGACGACGTCATCGAGACCTTCGAGATGCGCGAGAAGCCGCGCTCGTAGCCGGCTGACGGTCGGGGCCGGTCGACAGACTGTGCTGGTCCGGGGGGGCAACCCCCGGACCCCCGCACAAACGTGTCGACCGGCCCCGGCCGCGTTCAGTACGGTGGCGGCTCCACCACTACGAGGCCTTCAGGTCGGCGTGACCTGTCTCTCATGTTCGTAGGAACACTGACCTTCGACCTGCTTCTCGGCGACGTGCATTCGCTCAAGGAGAAGCGTTCGATCGTCCGGCCCATCGTGGCCGAACTGCAGCGCAAGTACAGCGTGTGCGCTGCCGAGACCGGCAACCAGGAACTGCACCGGCGGGCCGAGATCGGCCTGGCCGTGGTGTCCGGGGACGCCGGATTCGTCGCGGAGGTCCTGGACAGCTGTGAACGGCTGGTGTCCGGGCGTCCGGAGGTCCAGCTGCTGGCGGCACGCCGCCGGCTTCGCGACGACGATGACGAATAGCACAATCAGACATGGCATCCCTAGGCGGGTGCATCCGGGTACTGTGCCGTCCACGGGCCCGGAGACCGATGGTCGCTCTGCCAGTCTGCAGGGCCCACAGTACGAGGAGGACCAGTGACCGACACCGCGAGGGCGCGTAAGCTCGCAGACCGCATCCGGGTGGTCGTCGCGGAGACCCTGGAGCGGCGGATCAAGGACCCGCGCCTGGGCTTCGTGACCATCACCGACACCCGGGTGACGGGTGACCTGCGTGAGGCCACCGTCTTCTACACCGTCTACGGCGACGAGATCGAGCGGGCCGCCTCGGCCGCCGCGCTGGAGAGCGCCAAGGGCGTGCTGCGCAGCGAGGTGGGCCGGCAGACCGGGGTGCGTTTCACCCCGTCGCTGACCTTCGTCGCCGACGCCATCCCGGACACCGCCCGGCACCTGGACGACCTGCTGGTCAAGGCCCGGGCGCAGGACGCCGAGGTGCGCAGCGTCGCGGTCGGCAAGACCTACGCCGGTGAGGCCGACCCGTACCGCAAGCCGGGCGAGGACGACGAGCTCGACACCGACGAGGACGAGTAGGCGTGACCGGCACCGGCCCGCAGGCCCAGGGGGCGCCTGCCACGATCGTGGCGGGCGCCCCCGCCGTGCCCTCTCCCCGGGTCGGGCCGGGTGCGCGGCGCGCCGCCGGGCCGGGCGTCACGGAGGGCCCGGACCACTCCGGGCGGCCCGGCGCGCCGACCGAGCAGGCCTGGAACACGGTGGTCGGTGCCATCCGCCGGGCGTCCTCGGTCGACCTGGTCTGCCATGTGATGCCGGACGGCGACGCTCTGGGCTCGGCACTGGCCACCGGTCTGGCGCTGCGCTCGCTGGGCAGCGAGGTGCGGGTCTCCTTCGGGGACGACCCGCAGATCGTGCCCGGCTCGCTGGAGTTCCTGCCCGGCCAGGACCTGCTGGTGCCGGCCGCCGCGGTGCCGGACCGCCCCGAACTGATGATCAGCTTTGACGTGGCCGACGCCCACCGGCTCGGGCTGCTGCGCGACAAGGCCGAGGCCGCGACCGCGCTGGTGGTCGTCGACCATCACGCCTCCAACGGCGGCTTCGGCACCCACCAGCTGATCGACCCCGCCGCCCCGGCCACCGCGGTGCTGGTGGACGAGCTGCTGCGGCGGCTCGGCGTGCCGCTGGACCGGGAGATCGCCACCTGCCTCTATACCGGCGTGGCCACCGACACCGGCTCGTTCCGCTACGCGGCGACCACTCCCGCCACACACGAGCTGGCCTCCCGGCTGCTGGCGACCGGGCTGCGGCACGACCTGATCTCCCGGCGGCTGTGGGACACCCAGTCCTTCGGCTACCTCAAGGTACTGGCCGCCGCGCTGGACCGGGCCGAGCTGGACCGTGAGGCCGCCGCCGGTCTCGGCCTCGTCTGGACCACCGTCCCGCACGCCGACCTGTTGGCCCACGGGGTCCTCCCGGAGGAGATCGAGGGCCTGATCGACGTGGTCCGCAAGGCCTCCGAGGCCGAGGTGACGCTGGTGCTCAAGGAGGACCCGGACGGCACCCTGCGCGGCTCCTCGCGGGCCAAGGGCGCGGTGGACGTGGCGGCGGCCTGCGCCGCCCTCGGCGGCGGCGGCCACGCCTACGCGGCCGGATTCACCTCCCACGACTCCGTCGCCGACACGGTGGCGCGGTTCCGCGCCGCACTGGCCCCCACCGGGCCCCGCCCGTAGGGCACCTACCCCGACCGAAGGTTCTGATCGTTGAAGCGCAAGGGAACCGGGCCTGACGGCCTGGTCATCGTCGACAAGCCCGCCGGCATCACCTCGCACACCGTGGTGGCCCGGATCCGCAAGCTGGCCGGCACCCGCAAGGTCGGCCACGCCGGCACCCTGGACCCGATGGCCACCGGAGTGCTGGTGATCGGCTGCGAGCGGGCCACCCGGCTGCTCGGCCACCTGGCGCTCACCACCAAGACGTACGAGGCCACCATCCGGCTCGGCCAGTCCACCGTCACCGACGACGCCGAGGGCGAGGTGACGGCCACCGTGTCCACCGCGGCCGTCACCCCGGAGGCCGTCGCCGCCGGGATCGCCGCGCTGACCGGTGACATCCAGCAGGTCCCGTCCTCGGTCAGCGCCATCAAGATCGACGGCAAGCGCTCCTACAGCCGGGTCAGGGACGGCGAGGAGGTCGAGCTGGCCGCCCGCCCGGTCACCGTCTCCCGGTTCGAGGTGCACGCGCGGCGCCCGGCGCTGGCCGAGGACGGTACCGAGCTGGTCGACCTGGACGTCACCGTCGACTGCACCTCCGGCACCTACATCCGGGCGCTGGCCCGCGACCTGGGCGACGGCCTCGGCGTCGGCGGCCACCTCACCGCGCTGCGGCGCACCCGGGTCGGCCCCTACACCGTGGCCGGCTCGCACACGCTGACCGCGCTGGAGGACTCCTTCGCGGACGCCGTCCTGCCGATCGCCGACGCCGCCGCAGCCGCGTTCCCCCGCTGGGACGTCGACGCCGACCAGGCCCGGCTGCTGGTCAACGGGGTCCGCATCGACGCCCCGGAGATGGACGTCACCGAGCCCGTCGCCGTCTTCGACCCCGACGGCCGCTTCCTCGCCCTGATCGAGGAGCGCGGCGGCAAGGCCAAGTCGCTGGCCGTGTTCGTCCAGGACTGACCGGCCGGGTGACGGGTCACTCCAGGCTGACGGCCACCATCCCGAAGTCGAATCTCCTCGAAAGTCGGTGCCGGCTGCGACATCCTGATGCTCTCCCCTGGGCCTCGGCGTGCGCTCGGTCGTTCTCTCAACGCACCGGGACCGCCGATCCGCTGCACGAGCCGGCCGCGGGCGTTCAAAACGGCGGTTCACCCGACCGGGCGAGCGCGTGAGGTGAACCGGGGTGGTGCGCGGGGCGGATGGGGTCGCGTGACTGCGGGGGTGGGCACGCTTCGCTCGGGGTGACCGGGCGGGGGTGAGCGGTGCGGCGGCTGGACGAGACGCTGGTGCGGGTCTGTGACCTGGCCGGGCATTGCCGAGGGGTGGCGTTCCCGGTGGACCGCGAGGGGACGCTGCTGACCAGCCACGAGGTGGTGGACGACCTCACGGCGATGCTGCTGACCTGGCCCGGCGGGGCGGTCCGGCGGATCGGCGCGGCGGAGGTGCTGCCGCTGCCGGAGTACGACCTGGCGCTGCTGCACACCGACGCGGTGCTTCCGCCGCTGGCACTGGCCGGAGGCCACGGCACCCGGCTGGTCACTGTGCCGGTCGCCGACCGCGCGCTGCAGGGCGGTATCGCCGGAGTGGTGACCGCCCGCTACGCCCCCGCCGACCGCTGGCACCTGATCGCCGACACCTGGCTGCTGGACCTCGACCAGGCCCCCTACGGCCTGCCGCTGGAGGCCGGCGGGGCCCCGGTGCTGGACGCCGAGAGCGGTGCGGTGGTGGCCGTGGCCACGGTGGCGCTCCGCAGCCGCGGCCACGGGTCGGTGCTGGTGGTACCGCTGCGCACGGCGGCGGGCCACCCGGCCGTCGCCGACCTGCTGGCCCGCAACGCGGTCACCGTCCCCGGGTTCGGGCGGGCGCTGAACCTGGCCGGGGTGCTCGACATCACCGCGGCCACCCTGGGCGGTCTCGGTCCGCGCGCCGCGATCCGGGTGGACCGGCCGGACGGCCTGCTCGCCGCCGTCCCGCACTGGCCCGCCGACCGGCCGGTGCTGGCCGTGGTGGGGGAGCCCGGCAGCGGGCGCAGCACCGAACTCGCCGCACTGGCCGTGCACCGGGCCACCGCGGCCCATCGTGAGCCGACGGTCTGGCTGAGCGGGGCGGACCTGCGGATGGACGACGCCTCGCTGCTGGACGCCGTCGACCGGGTGCTCCGTGCGGTGGACGGCCGGGTCGGCACCGCCCAGGTCGCCCGGCTCGCGGCGGACGCGCACCGCCCGCTGCTGATCGTCCTGGACGGTCCTGAGGAACTGCCGCCGGGGCTGCTGCCCCGGCTGCCGGAGTGGAGCGCCGAGACCGGACGTCGGCTGCGCCGTGCCGGGGCGCGACTGGTGCTGGGCTGCCGCCCGGAGTTCTGGGAGCAGGCGGGCAGGTACTTCTCCGCCGAGGACCTGCACGGCACCGGCGGCCCCGCCCCGACTGCCGCCGTGGACGGCGACCCGCCCGCCGCCCCGCCCCGGCTGCACCTCGGTGACCTGCCGCCGGCCACCGCGGCCGAGGCGGCCCGCCGCCTCGGCCTGCGGACGGCCCGGCCGCCGACGCACCCGCTGGAGCTGCGGCTGTACGCGGAGATCCGCGCAGCCCGGCCGGAGCTGCCGGCCGAGCCGGTCCCGGCCCGGGACGAGCTGTTCGGGGCCTACCTCGACCTGGCCTGCCTGCGGATCGCCGAGCGGCTGGGCCGGGGCACCGACGGCACGGCACAGCCGCGTCCCGCAGCGAGGCCGGCCCAGGGCCGCGCCTCGGGTCCGCCGCCGCGCCGGGCGCGGGGCCGGAGGCAGGGCCACTGCCGTACCGCCACCGCCGCCGCCGGGCGGGTGCACGAGGCGGCCCGGCTGATGCTGGGCCCGGGCGGCGGGGTGCTCGAACCGCAGGCCTTCGACGAGCTGTTCCCGCAGGCCGGCGGCTGGGCCAGGGCGGTGCTCGCGGAAGGTCTGCTGGTGCCGGCCGGGAGCGGCTACCGCTTCGCCCACGAGGAGTTCTCGGACTGGATCCAGGGCGGTCACCTCGACCTCGCCACCGCCCTGGCCACCCTGCTCGGGGACCGCGAGCCGCCGGTCCCCGCCCCGGTGCCGAGCAGGCCGGTACCACGCGGCGCCCACCGGCGCGGCGGCCCGCGCGGCGTCGCCGTCCCGTCCCCGGCCCCGCCGCCGGTCCCGCCGGGGCCGGAGTTGCTGCCGGTGCCCCGGTTTCGGATCGGACCGGTCCGCGAGGCGCTGCTGCGGATCGCCGGTCCGGACGAGCCCGCCGCGCTCGAACCGTGGCTGAGCCGGCTGGTGCTGCGCCTGGACGGCCCCGAGGCGGCCCCGCCGGACTCCGAGGCGCACTGGTGGACGGTGAACCTGCTCACCTCCACCCTGCCGCGGATCCCGGACCCGTCCCCGCAGCTGCCGCTGCTGCGGGCCCTCGCCGCCCGGATGGCGGCACGGGCCCGCGCCGGCACGCCGACCCTCGGCATGGACTTCTGGACGGCGCTGCGGCTGCCCGTGGCGACCCGGGTGGAGCTGCTGCGGCTGCTCGCCCGCTCCGGCACGCCGGAGCCGCTGTACGCGGTCGCCGACCTGCTGCGCGCCGACCCGCAGCAGGTGCTGCCCGCGCTCTGCGGCTGGCTCAGGGACGAGCAGCTCGCCGCCACCGCGCTGGAGCTGCTGCGTTCGCAGCGCCGGATCGCCCTGGACGACCTGGCCGAGGCCCTGGTCGGCGCCGCCCATCCGCGCGCCGACGCGCTGCTGCGCGAACTCGCGGCCACCGAGCCGTCCGCGCTCTGCCGGGCGGTCGACCGCTGGGCGCACGACCCGCGTCCGGAGCGGCATGTCGCCGCCGCCGTGCACGGCACCGCGATCACCCCGGACAGCGACCCGGACCGGGCCCTGCTGCGCTTCGCCGCCGAGGCGCTGCTCGGACGGCCCGGCGAGGAGGCGCTGCACGGGGCGGCGCTCGCGGTGCTGGTCGCCGACCCCGAGTCGCGCGGGCGCCATCTGCCGGCCGCGGTGGTCCGCTACCTGGCCGCAGATGCGCTGCTCCCCGCGCAGGCCCTCGCCCCGGCGCTGGAGAGCCACACCGCGCTGGTGCTGTCCGGGTACGGGCCGAGGCTGCGGCAGCCCGGTGGCGAGGCCGCGGAGATCCTGCGGGCACTCGGCGGCACCCCGGCCCCCAGGGCGCAGCGGGCCGCCGCGGAGCTGGTCCGGGACCACCTGGCGCACCGGCCCGAGGCGGCCGTCGCGGTGGCCGGCTGGCTGGCCGCCAGAGCCCGGCACGGGGTGTCCGAACGGGCCGTGCTGCTGGGCTTTGTCCGCGATCTGATCGCGGACCACCCAGCTCCGGTTCGCGCCGCGTTCCTCGACGCCCTCGATCCCGAGGCTGGTCCGCTGCAGTCCGAGCTGCACACGCTGCTGCGCGACGGGCCGCGGCCGGACCGGCCGATGCGTGACCGGGACCAGGCGCATGGCACGCTATAGGGGTCACAGCGGTGAGTCGAACGAGGAGCGGTCAGGGTGCAGCGCTGGCATGGCCTGGAGGAAGTCCCCGGGGACTGGGGGCGCAGCGTCGTCACCATCGGTTCCTTCGACGGGGTGCACCGGGGCCACCAACTGATCATCAACCAGGCGATCAGGCACGCCCGTGAGCTCGGGGTCCGGTCCGTCGTGGTGACCTTCGACCCGCATCCCAGCGAGGTGGTCCGTCCCGGCAGCCACCCGGCGCTGCTGGCCCCGCACCCGCGCCGGGCCGAGCTGATGGCCGAGCTCGGAGTGGACGCAGTGCTGGTGATCCCGTTCACCGAGGCGTTCTCGCAGGTCTCCCCGGAGGACTTCGTCCGCCGGGTGCTGGTCGACGCGCTGCACACCACGGTGATCGTGGAGGGGCCCAACTTCCGCTTCGGGCACCGGGCTTCGGGCAACGTTGCGCTGCTGGCCGAGCTCGGCGAGCACTACGGCTTCACCCTCGACCTGTGCGACCTCACCGAACAGGCGGAGAACGGCACACCGTTGTCCTCCACGCTGGCCCGCCGCCTGGTCGCCGAGGGCGATGTGGCCGGTGCGGCCGAGGTGCTGGGCCGCCCGCACCGGGTCGAGGGCATCGTCGTCCGCGGCGCCCAGCGCGGTCGCGAACTCGGCTTCCCCACCGCCAACGTGGCGACGGTCCCGCACACCGCGATCCCCGCCGACGGGGTCTACGCGGGCTGGCTGACGGTGGGCCCGGAACGGATGCCCGCGGCCATCTCGGTCGGCACCAACCCGCAGTTCAACGGCACCGAGCGGACCGTCGAGGCGTACGCCATCGACCGGGTCGGACTGGACCTCTACGGGCTGCAGGTCAGCGTCGAATTCCTCGCCTACCTGCGCGGCATGGAGAAGTTCGACTCGCTGGAGGCGCTGCTCGACCGGATGGCCGTGGACGTGAAGCAGGCGCGCGAGCTGACCGACTGAGTGCTGCCGTAAGGCATCACGGCGAACGGCGGAACGGCGGAGGAGGGGACCCGAGGGTCCCCTCCTCCGCCGTTCGCGCGGTGGCTACTGCTGCGGCGGGTAGTACCCCGGCGGCGGTGGCGGCGGTGCCCCCCACGGCTGCTGCGGCTGCTGCTCGTACGGCTGCTGCGGCTGCGGAGGCTGCTGCTGGGGCTCGTCGTACGAGGGCGGCTGCTGCGCGTGGTACGGCTGCTGCGGTGGCTGCTGCTGCTCGTACGGAGGCTGCGGGTAGCCGTAGCCCTGCTGCTGCCCGTACGGGGGTGGCGGCTGCTGTCCGTACGGCGCCTGCTGCTGCGGTCCGGGCTGCTGCCAGCCGCCGACGGGCTGCGGCTGGGTGCGCGGGAAGTCCGCGGCGACCATCGCCGCCAGGTCGAAGTACGCCTCGCGGGTCTTCGGCTTCATCCGGGCCAGGTCGACCTCCGCGCCCGCCGACAGGTGCTCGTCGAAGGGAACCACGACCACCCCGCGGCAGCGCGTCTGGAAGTGCGCGACGATGTCCTCGATCTTGATCATCTTGGAGGTCTCGCGCACCCCCGACACCACGGTGATGCTGCGCTGCACCAGGTCGGCGTAGCCGTGCGCGGACAGCCAGTCCAGGGTGGTGCTGGCGCTGCTCGCCCCGTCGACGCTGGGCGTGGAGACCACGATCAGCTGGTCCGCCAGGTCCAGCACGCCGCGCATGGCGCTGTAGAGCAGCCCGGTGCCGGAGTCGGTCAGCACGATCGGGTACTGCCGTCCGAGGAAGCCGATGACCTGCCGGTAGTCCTCGTCGTTGAAGGTGGTCGAGACGGCCGGGTCGACGTCGTTGGCCAGGATCTCCAGGCCGCTGGGGGCCTGCGAGGTGTACCGGCGCACGTCCATGTAGCTGCTGAGGTGCGGGATGGCGGTGACCAGGTCGCGGATCGTCGCCCCGGTCTCCCGGCGGACGCGCCGTCCCAGCGTCCCGGCGTCCGGGTTGGCGTCGACCGCGATGACCTTGTCCTGGCGCTCGGAGGCGAGGGTCGCACCGAGCGCGGTCGTGGTGGTCGTCTTGCCGACGCCGCCCTTGAGGCTGATCACCGCGATCTTGTAGCAGCTCATCACCGGCGTGCGGATGAGCGCGAGCTTCTGCTGCCGCTCGGCTTCGGCCGCCTTGCCGCCGAAGCGGAAACGCGGGTTCTGCCGCTGCACCTCCGGCTGCTTGCGCAGCAGGCGGTCCGAGGACAGCTCCACGGCGGCGGTGTAGCCCAGCGGCGCGCCGGGGGCGGCCCCGGGCTGCTGCTGCGGCCAGCCGGCCATCCGCGGGTCCGTGCCGGCCATCCGCGGGTCGGCGGGGGCCGGCGGGGCCCACTGCTGCGGGGGCTGCTGCGGCGGCGCGTCGGGGGCGGGCTGCTGCGCCGCCCACTGCTGCTGTGCCTCCGGGGCCTGCGGCGGAGCCCACTGCTGCTGCGCCTCGGGGGCCTGCTGCGCCGCCCACTGCTGCTGTGCCTGCTGCTGCGGGTACTGCTGCACCGACTGCTGGGGATCGCCCGGCGGCGGCGCCCACTGCGGCGCCTGCTGCTGCGGGTCCGGGGTGGGGGCAGGGGCCTGCGGCGGGGCCCACTGCTGCTGCGGGGGGGCCCAACTGCCCTGCGGGGGCTGGACCTGGGCCTGCTGCGGGTGCGGCGCCCAGGCGGGCGGCTGCTGCGCCTCGGGCGCGTGCTCCGGCGACGCGGGGGGTTCCTGCGTGGCCGGGCGGTACGCCTGCGGCTCGACCGGGGCGGCCTCGGCCGGGGCAGGGCCGTGCTCCGCCCGCGGCTCGGTGGGCTCCGGGGACGCCGACGGCGCGACCGGGGGCGACGGGACCGGCCCAGGCGGAACCGGGGTCGGGGCGACCGAGGCCGGCGGGGTCGGGGCGGGCGGCTCGGGAGCATGGCCCTCCGGGGCCCGGCCCTCGACCGGCTGCGGCTCCTGGTGCTGCTCGGGGACCACCGCCTGCGGGCCCGGCTCCGGCGCGGTGACCGGCCCCGGCGGGGGCACCGGGGGAGCGAACGACGGAGCGGAGTTCTCCGCGACCGGCGGCGGCAGCACCGGACCCGGCTGCGGCGCGGGCGGTCCGGGCACCGCCTGCGGCGCGGGCGCGGGCATCGGGCTGGCCATGGGGCCGGGCATCGGGGCAGGCGGGGCGGGGGCGCCCGCGCCGCCGCCGACCTGCTGCGCGTTCTGGGTGTACCAGGCCGGAGGCGTGTATTCGGGCGCGTCCGACCACTCCTCGTCCTCGTCCGGCGCATTGTCGCCGACGTAGACGCCGTCGCGATCGCTCGTCACTGCTGTCCCTCTCGTTCGCCTCCGTGAGGCACCAGGGTAGTCAACGAATCGCCGCTGGCGGCAGCCCTCCCCCACCCCCGGCTTTGCCGACGGTGGACCGTGCCGCCCTGGGGCGCCGCTCGGTGCCGCCGCGCGCCGTCAGTGCTGTGGCCCGGGGCCGCCGGGCGGTGGGCCGGGGGTCAGTCGACGCGCCGTGCCTGGCCGAGGACTTGGGCCTCCGCGGAGGTGGGGCCGCCCTGGACGAAGCTGCGGGCGCGGCGGTTGGCCCAGAGGGTGACGCCGTCGCCCAGGTGTGGCAGGGCGTTGGCCTGCTCGGCGGGGAGTTCCAGCAACTCCGCGGCGATCTCGGCCTCCTGCGGGGCCACCCGCTGCAGACCGACCAGGTCGGCGGCCTCCAACAGTCGCTCCGCGCCCGGGCCCAGGAAGGGCAGCAGGGTCAGCGTGGTCTGCCAGGGCACGGCGGAGAGCCGGCTCCGGGTCGGCCGTGCGCCGCAGTCGCGGACGACCAGGACCGGGGCCGCGACCGAGGCGCCCTGCGGGCCGATCCGGCCGACCGGGTGCACCGTCATGCAGGGCTGGCCGCCGCCGGCGGCCTGGGCCACCGGCGCCCAGGCCTGCCCGCGGCCGGTCTCCACGGCGACGCGGGCGCCGGTCGCGGCCGCGCGCAGCGCGATCAGCTGCGCCGTCCAGACGCCGCCGACCAGGACCACGTCGTACGCGGTCGGCCGGAACAGGCCGAGCACCGCGGACGCGCCCTGTCCGTCGGTCCCGATGACCACCCCGTCGTCACCCACCGGCAGTGCCATCGCGGCGAGTTGATCGCCGGTGAGGACGTGCTGCTCGCGGCGCGGTCCACGCAGGCCGAAACCGGCCCGCATCCGTCGCCTCGTGACGGACCCTGCCTCGCCCACGGCCGTCCCCCTCGTCCCGCTCATCGTGTGCCCCCCAGCGGCAGGGTGGCCAGCACACCCGGCACCTGCTCGCAGTCCAGTCGTACCAGGCCGGCCCCGGCGCCGCGCGCCCGGGTCTCCAACTGACGTGCGGCCTGCTCCAGTTCGCTCTCTCCACGGGCGGTCACCCGCAGGTGTCCGCTCAGTGCGACCGCGCCCGCAGAGGCCTGACGTACCGTCAGGCTGAAGCTGCTGCCCAGTGCCGGAGTGCCGGTCAGCAGGTTGACCAGGTCGGCCGAGCCGACGCCGCCGCCCGAGCCGGGCGTCGCCAGGGTCGGCCACTGGCCGATCCAGTACGTGGTGTGCCAGCGGTCGTCGCAGCGCCAGGCACGCGCGGTCTCCGCGGTGCGGCGCTGGCCGCCGTTGCTGGGCGCGTTGGTGGCACCGCTGGTGCGCAGCGGGTTGGCGCAGGTCGCCGTGGACACCGCCGCGACCACGCCGGCCGCGTCCAGCACGGTGGCCCGTAGCCCGGTGCCGCCCAGGCGTCCGGCGAGCTGGTCGGTGGCGCGCTGCAGCGCCCGGCGCGCGCCCAGGTCGCCGCCGCCGCGCGCGGCCACGGCGCTGCGGCAGAGCTCGGGGTCGAGCCGCACCGCGACCCAGGTCATCCGCAGACCCGGCACCGTGGCGCCGGCGGGGAGTTCGCGGTAGCCGCGCGCGGCCAGCGACTGCTCCGGCAGGTGCGGGGCGGGGGCGGGCTGGCTGTACTGCACGACCTGGATCGAGTCCAGCGCGATGTCGTCGACCCGCAGCCCCTGGGCCAGCAGCTCCAGCGGCAGTGAGCGGGAACCGGCGGCCGGGCGCAGCGGCTCGTCCGCGGCCTCGATCTGGATCACCGCGGTCAGGAAGGTGCCGTCGCCGATCATGCCGATCTCGCGGCGCTCGCGCCGCGCGCCGGCCGCCGAGGCGCCCTCGGACTCCACCGTGTGCGCGTCGGCCTGCAGCGCCGGTTCGCACTCCAGGGCAGGGGCCAGCGCCGGATCCGTCGCCGGGTCGAGCGGTGTCGCCGCGGCGAGCCGCTGACGGGCCCGCAGGGCGGCCCTGACCCGGAACAGCTCGGCCGGGCCGAGCCCGTGCCGGCGCACCAGCGCCGCGATCACCAGCAGCACGGCGACCACGCCGCAGGGGATCAGCGCCATCCGCCCGGCGGCGAGGCCGACGGCCACCAGCGCGGCGGCCAGCTCCACCAGTACCAACTGCGGCAGCCGCAGCGGGCCGAGCAGTCCGGGGCGTGGGCGCAGCCGGACCCGGACCGCGCCGGCCGGCGCCGCACCGTGGCGGCGGTCCGACCGGGAGGCCGACTGCGGGGCGGGCGGCCCGTACTGGCCGTTCGGCGGCCCGATACCTTCGGGCGGCGGCCCGAAGCCACCGGGCTGCGGTGGACGCGGTGTGGCGGTCTGGCTCGGCATCCCCCGGGTCAACCTCTCTGACTGGTGCCCCGGTTCCGGCCCGACCGTCGGCGGACGGAGGGGACGAACCGGTGGCCGGTTGGCTGATCGCAATACGGTACCCGTACGGTACATACCGATCGCGCGCGGTTGGCACTGGGACGGGGAGAGTACAAGACCATGGCATCACGCCGGAACGAGCTCAGCGCTCAGACCTTCTCGCGGCGGCGCACGGTCGCTGCGTTTCTGCAGCCGACCGGCGGCGGCAACGAGCAGGACGCTCCCCGGCCGTTGCGCGCGGTGGTGCCCAGCGTGATCGTGGGTGTGCTCGCGGTGGTCGGCTTCGGCGCCTACGGAATCATCAAGCCCGCCGCGCCGCTGCACTGGACCACCGACAACGCGGTCATCGTCGACCAGCAGACCACCACCCGCTACGTCATCCTCAAGGACGCCAAGGGCAACCCGGTGCTGCACCCGGTGCTCAACATCGCCTCGGCCCGGCTGCTGCTCGGCGCGGGCTCCACGGTCGAGACCGTCAACGACTCCGTCATCAACAACGGCAGCGTGCCGCACGGTTCGACGATAGGCATCCCGTACGCGCCGGACAGTCTGCCGACCGCGAAGGACGCCGCGTCGCCCAAGGTGTGGAGCGAGTGCGACCGTCCCGCGAGCGGCGGCCAGGGCGGTACGGACCAGAAGCTGTTCGTGCTCGGCGGCGCGGACGCGGGGATCGCCTCCGGTGCCGGACGGCTGGACGCCGGACACGCGCTGTACGTGAAGGGCCCCGACGGCTCGACCTACCTGGTGGACGCGGCCGGCACGGTGCACGGCCTCACCGGGCCCGGCGGCAACGGCGCCGCCGCGACCACGCTCTCGGCCACCGGCGCGCCGAGCCCGGGGGCCGGCAGCGGCGGCAAGCCCAAGGACAAGCCCAAGAGCACGCCGACGCCGAAGACCACGCCCGTGACCGCTCCGGTCACCACGCCCACGCCGAGCCCGTCCTCCAACAGCTCCTCCTCGGGCGGGAGTTCCAGCGCCGACGGTTCGCCGGACCAGGTCCTCGCCACTGCCGCCTTCGGCGCGACCGTCGGTGCGCCGCAGGACGTGACCCAGGCCTGGCTGGCCACGCTGCACCCCGGCGACCCGATCACCATTCCGCGCGGCGACATCGCCGGTATGGGGCAGCCCTCGTCCAGCGTGCAGCTCAACAACAGCCCGGCCCGGGTGGGCGATCTCTTCCAGGTCACCGACACCGCCACCGGGAGCATCCTGCACTACGTCGTGCTGCAGGACGGCGCGCACCGGGTGTCCGCATTCGTCGACCAGCTGCTCGACGCCATGCACCCGGGGCAGCCCGAGCCGAAGGTGGACGCGCTGTCCGTGGTCGGGGCCAACACCCTGGCGCCGTTCGAAGCGAACAAGGACTGGCCGCAGTCGACCGTCAGCCAGGCCAACTCCAGCATCGCTGGCAGCGGCGCGGGTGTGATCTGCAGCGTCTACACCGGCGCGGCGGCCGCTTCGGGACAGCCGCAGCTCGGGCTGTGGGCCGGCAAGGACTACCCGGTGGACAGCACCTCCGGATCGGCCGGGGTCTACGTGACCCCCGGCACCGGGCTGCTCTACCGCGCGGTGACCGGGACCAGCCAGGACTCCGGGACGGTCAACCTGCTCACCGACACCGGCCTGCGCTACCCGGTGCAGATCAACACCGACTCCAGCGCACCCTCCTCGGGTTCGGCGCTGCCCTCGGCCAGTCCCACCCCGGCGCCGTCCGGCGGCTCGGGTGCCTCCGGCACCGACTCGACCGCTCAGCAGGCCGACAACGCGCAGGCCAGGCTCGGGTACAAGGACGTCACCGCCAGTCCGGTGCCGCAGGCGTGGTCGGGACTGCTGCCGGCCGGCCCCAGTCTCGATTCGGGCGCCGCGGCGCAGCAGCAGGGGTCCTGACGCCCCCTCACCAAGGTGTGGACCGGCGGGTTTGTCCACAACCCAGTGTTGGGGGTGTCGGCGGTGACGACTAGAGTGCTCGGGGACACCACCACAGTGGTGTCGGCCGGGCGGGGCAGGACCGGGCGCCCGGTCTCGTATGGTCTGTCTCATGGGGGACGGTGCACATGTCGGGTCAGTTCAGGACTACCGCCGATGAGATGCGGGCGTTTTCTGCTCGCATCTCTGACGTCAACGGCCAGATTCAGCAGGAGCTCGGCCGGCTCAACAACCTGGTGAGCTCGATCACCTCGGGTTGGCAGGGCGACGCCGCCCAGTCGTACCACCGCCTTCAGGAGCAGTGGAACACCGACGCCGACAAGTTGAACCGGGTGCTGAACGAGATCAAGGAAGCGATCGACCAGACCTCGGCCACGTACACCAGCAACGAGCAGGAGCAGCACTCCTCGATCAGCAAGATCACCTCGGCCCTCGGCTGACGGTCCTTCGCTGAACGGGTTCGCTGAACCACTCCACTGCTTCATTGCCTGAAAAGGAGACAACCATGTCCGGCCACATTATGGTCAACTTTTCAACCGTGTCCAACGCGGCTGAAGAGGTCCGCAGCACCGCCACCCGGGTCCAGACCCAGCTCGACGAGCTGAAGGCGGGCGTCGCCCGCATCGCGCAGAGCTGGGAGGGTTCCGCGCAGGAGGGCTACCAGGCCCGCCAGCACGAGTGGGACGCCTCGGCGGCGGACCTCCACTCGGTCCTGATCCAGATCGCCGGCGCGCTCGACGGTGCCGCGCAGAACTACCAGTCGACCGAGAGCAAGAACGCCAGCATCTGGGGGGCGTAGTCAGCGGTACCGTCTCGTCCCGGGTCCGGCCGTGTCGGCCGGGCCCGCGGGCGTGCGGCACAGCAACGGAACGGGTCGGAACACCGCGGGGGAAACCAACTGTGAGCAGGCACTACCGCCGTACCGCGATCCCCGCGGCACTGGCCGCACTGGCGCTGACTGCGGCGGGCCCGGCCCTGGCCGCCGCCGCCTCGTCCGGCCCGGCGCCGCTCGGGTGGTCCGTGCTGGATTCCAACGGCCAGTGCACCTTCCCGGCCCAGCCGATCGCGGGCAACCCCTGGTCGCTGCAGCGGATCCTGCTGCCCCAGCTGCGGCAGTACGCGACCGGCAGCCACGTCACCGTGGCCGTCATCGACACCGGCGTGGACGATTCCAACCCGCAGCTGAGCGGCGCGGTCACGGCCGGTCCCAACCTGCTGACCAACCAGGGCAACGGCAACCCGAGCTCGGTGGTCGACCCGGTCGGCCACGGCACCATGGTGGCCGGCATCATCGCGGCCCGCCCCTCAAGCAGCACCGGTTTCGTCGGGATCGCGCCCGACGCCCGGATCCTGTCGATCCGTCAGAACGACGGTCAGGGCGGAGGCAACGCCGACAACCTGGCGACCGCGATCGACGACGCGGTCGCCGCCAACGTCGACGTCATCAACATCTCGCAGGACGTCGCCACCAACGGCACCCCGGTCCAGCTGACCGAGGACAGCAAGCTCGGCCAGGCGGTGGCCCGGGCGATCGCCAGGAACATCGTCGTGGTCGCGGCGGCGGGCAACGAGAACCTGTCGGTGCGCACTTACCCGGCGGCCTTCCCCGGTGTGCTCGGCGTCGGCGCCTCGGACCGCGACAACGAGCGGGCCGACGGCTTCTCGGAGACCGGACCCTCGGTCCAGGTCGCCGCACCCGGCGTGGACATGGTCTCCACCGTCCCCAAGGGCGGCCAGTGCGTCGACAGCGGCACCAGCTTCGCCGCGCCGTACGTGGCCGGAGTGGCCGCGCTGCTGAAGCAGAAGTACCCGTCCTGGACCGCCGCGCAGATCGTGGCGAGGATCGAGCAGACCGCGCAGCGGACCGACCCGGGACGCAACGACTTCATCGGCTGGGGCGTGGTCGACCCGGTCGCGGCGGTGGCCTCCTCGGCCCCGCCGGAGTCGCAGGCCGTGCCGACGGTGCGCACCGCGAGTTCGGCCGCCCCGATCCAGCCGCGCCCGCTGGGCCTCGGCGAGAGCCAGGCCGACCGCGACCAGCGCACCGCCACCTACGCGCTGGGCATCGGGCTGCTGCTGGTGATCGTGATCTCCGGCATCGCCGTCGTGGTCCGCGACCACCGCCGCAGGCTCGGCGTCTGAGCAAACAAGCGGCAGGGACGCGGGGAACTGTGTGGCTGACCGTGCGCCTCGGTTGAGGGCTGGTCGCGCAGTTCCTCGCGCCCCTGCTGTGCCTGCAAGCTCAGACCGCGGGCTTCTCGTCCTCGGGGATGGTGATGATCCACCGGGTCTCCGGGCGCGGCCGCAGGTAGACCACCCAGTACAGGGCGGCGACCACGGTGATGCCACCTGTGATCAGCAGCGCGTGGGTGTCCTGCTGGGTCATCACGTAGCCGAGGACCGCCAGGATCACCACCGGCACGGCCGGCCACAGCGGCATCCGCCAGGCGGTGGACTCCTTGTGCTTGCCACGGCGGGCGCCCAGTGCGGCGACGGCGACGAAGGCGTACAGCAGTGTCACGGCGACGCCGGTGACCAGGCTCAGCGTGCTCAGGTCGACGAAGCACAGGGCCGCACCGGGGACGCCGACCGCGAGGGTGGCGATCCAGGGGGAGCCGTAGCGCTTGCTCAGGCTGGCGAAGGCGCGGTTGACCGGCTCGGGCCAGGCCTTGTCGCGCGCGGAGGAGTA
This sequence comes from Streptacidiphilus sp. EB129, assembly GCF_041262645.1. Classification (NCBI taxonomy): domain Bacteria; kingdom Bacillati; phylum Actinomycetota; class Actinomycetes; order Kitasatosporales; family Streptomycetaceae; genus Streptacidiphilus; species Streptacidiphilus sp. EB129. Next base: position 20,531 of record NZ_JBGCCS010000043.1, on the reverse strand, counting down.
CAGCACCCGGGAGTTCTGGATGACCATGACGATGGCGGCGTTGATGATGGCCAGGGCGATGCAGAGGCTGACGAAGGTGCCGACGGCCGAGTTGCTCCAGGCGGTGACCATCGAGCTGATGTCGCCCGTGGCCAGCGCGTCCAGGCTGGGAGCGCCGAGGGTGATCGCGATGACCGGGATCAGGATGACGGCGGAGCCGATGCCCAGCGTCCACAGCACCGTGCGCGGGACGGTGCGCTGCGGCTTGTCCATCTCCTCGGCCAGGTAGACGGCGGTCGAGAAGCCCTGGGTGATGAACAGTGCGGCGGCGAGACCCACCACGATGGTTCCGGCGGAGACCGCGCTGACACCGTGGCCGGCCGGCAGCTCGGGGTGCAGCAGCACCGAGGCGGAGCGGCTGCTGTGGGCGAAGCCCAGCACCGCGACCAGGCTCGCCGCGATGACCTCCAGCACCAGGAAGATGCCGGTGATCCAGGCGTTGGCGCGCAGGTCGAGCAGGCCCATCACGGTCGCGGCCAGCATCACCACCGCGCCCATGATCTTGGGATCGACGTTCACGATCGGCGCGAGGTACTGGGCGGTGCCCAGGGCGATGATCGGGGGGACGATCAGGACCACCAGCAGCGCCTGGATGAAGGCCAGCCAGCCGGAGAAGCGGCCGACGGTCTGCCCGGCCATCGCGTACTCGCCACCGGCGCTGGGGATCAGCGTGCCGAGCTCCGAGTAGCACCACGCGACACCGATGCAGAGCACGATCGCGATCACCAGGGTGAGCGCGGTGCCGGTGCCCAGGCTGGCGAAGGACGCCGGCACGATCACGAAGAGCGACGATGCGGGGGTCAGGCAGGACAGCGTCAGCAGGGTTCCGCCGACGACGCCGATGGAGCGCTTGAGCTTCTGCGGCTCGGCGGCCTGCAGCGGATCCTGGGGGTCTGCCGGGGCCGTGAGGGCCGGGCTCAGCGTGTCGGTCATGTGCGTTCCGATCGGATCGGTGGGGCTTCTGCGCGGAAGAGCGGTATCGCCTCCGGTCGGGTTGGCTGCCTGCGAATCGTTCGCTCTCCGGTCGCCATGAAACCTCTGCTGTTAACGAAGCGTCAAGGGTCACTTTGCTTCGGATTTCGTTGCGTGAAATGACTACGGCAACGAATCTGATGTGGCATCAGCGTTCTGGGGCGTATGTACCATATGTCTCCATGCCTGTAGATCGAATGCAAAAAGATGAGATGATCTACTAAACCAAGGTCGACAAGATAATTGCCCCTTGCATCAAAACCGATCACTGCGGTCTCGTGAGCACACGACGAAGGGGCCGCCGAGTGACGAAGCACTCAGCGACCCCTGCGGATCCGACCGTTCTGTCCGGATAACGATCCCAACACGCTACTGCTGTGTCGGCAGCCATCCCGTCTGCACCGTGAAGGTGCCCCGGCGCCGGGTGACCAGCACGCCTCGGCCCGGAGGCATCGGCTGCGGCTTCACGTTGCCCAGCAGGACGCCCTCGTCCTTCTCGCCGGACAGCACGATGCCCTGCGCGCCCAGCTCCTTCAGCCGCTGCATCACCGGCTCGTAGAGCGCCCGGCCGGCGCCGCCGGAACGGCGGGCGATGATGATGTGCAGCCCGATGTCCTTGGCGAAGGGCAGCACCTCCAGCAGCTGCGCCAGCGGGTTGCCGGTGGAGGTGGCGACCAGGTCGTAGTCGTCGATCACCAGGAACAGCTCGGCGCCGGACCACCAGCTGCGGTCCCGCAGCTGCTCCTGGGTGACGTCGGGGCCGGGGATGCGCCGCTCCATCGAGCCCCTGATGTCCCCGAGGAAGGCCTGCAGCGCCGGCTGCGCCGCCGCGTACTCCAGCAGGTGCGGGGTGGTGACCACGCCCAGCAGGGCGCGCCGGTAGTCGCCGATGACGATCCGGGCCTGCTCCGGGGTGTAGCGCTCGGTGATGCCCTTGAGCAGCAGCCGCAGCAGCGCCGTCTTACCGGTCTCGCCGTCACCGAAGACGATGAAGTGCGAGTCGGTGTCGAAGTTGAGGAACACCGGTGACAGCGAGGTCTCGTCCACGCCGATCGCGATGCCCTGCGCCGGCTGTTCGAAGCCCTTCGGCAGCTGTTCGGCGGGCAGCACCGCGGGCAGCATCCGCACCTGGGGGGCGCGCGGCCCGGTCCAGGCGCCGTTGACGGCCTGCACGAACGCGGTGACGCCGTCGGCCAGGTCCTCGACCTCGCTGGAGCCGTCGATCCGCGGCAGAGCCGCCAGGTAGTGCAGCTTGTCGGCGGTCAGCCCGCGCCCGGGCGCGCCCGCGGGCACGTTCTGGGCGACCTTGCGGTCTATCTCGGACTCCATCGGGTCACCGAGCTTGAGCTCGACCCGGGTCTGCATCATGTCCTTGAGCGCCGGACGCATCTCGCCGTAGCGGGAGGCGGCGACCACGACGTGCACGCCGTACGCCAGACCGCGCTGGGCCACGTCGGTGACCAGCGGCTCCAGCATCTCGAACTCCTGCTTGAAGGTGAGCCAGCCGTCGACGACCAGGAAGACGTCGCCGTACTGCTCACCGGGCAGCGTGCCCGCCCTGCGCCGGTTGCGGAAGGTCGCGATGGAGTCGATGCCCTGCGCGCGGAACAGCTCCTCGCGCTGGGTCAGCAGCCCGGAGACCTCGCTGATCATGCGGCGCACCTTGTCGGCGTCCAGACGCCCGGCGACGCCGCCCACATGCGGCAGCCCCTGCATCCCGATCATGCCGCCGCCGCCGAAGTCCAGCAGGTAGAACTGCACCTCGGTGGGGGTGTGGGTGAGCGCGAACGAGCTGATCATCGCGCGCAGCAGGGTGGACTTTCCGGAGCGCGGACCACCCACGACCATGCCGTGACCGGCCGCTCCGGAGAAGTCCAGGTACATCAGGTCGCGCCGCTGCTCGAACGGCTTGTCGACCAGGCCGACCGGGACCACCAGCCGGCTCGCCCCGGTGTACTCCGGCGAGCACAGGCCCCGGTCCTGGGTGGCGGCGAGCGCCGGCAGCAGCTGGTCCAGCGACGGGGCCTGGGTCAGCGGCGGCAGCCACACCTGGTGCGCCGGCGGGCCCTGCCCCTCCAGCCGGTCCACGATCACGTCGAGCACCGTGTCGGCGAGGGCGTCGTCCTGGCGGCGCGGTGCCTCCGGCTCGGCCTCGTGCAGCGGCACCAGCGGCAGGGCCACCGGCGCGCCGGTGAACAGCACCGGGCGCTGCCGCCGGACCCGGCCGGTGGTCGCCTTCGCCGCGCCGGCCCGGTAGGGACCGGACACGTACGCGGCCTTGAACTGCGCCATCACGTCGGTGCCGAACTTGAGGTAGCCCACCCCGGGCACCGGCGGCAGGTGGTACGCGTCCGGGACGCCCAGCGCGGCCCGGGACTCGGCGGCGGAGAAGGTCCGCAGACCGATGCGGTAGGAGAGGTAGGTGTCCAGGCCGCGGAGCCGGCCCTCCTCCAGCCGCTGCGAGGCCAGCAGCAGGTGCACGCCCAGCGACCGGCCGATCCGGCCGATCTGGATGAACATCTCGATGAAGTCCGGCTTGGCGGTCAGCAGCTCGCTGAACTCGTCGATGATCAGCAGCAGCGAGGGCAGCGGTTCCAGCGGGGCGCCGGCCGCCCGGGCCCGCTCGTAGTCGTGGATGTTGGCGTAGTTGCCGGCCGCGCGCAGCAGTTCCTGGCGGCGGTTCAGCTCACCGGTGATCGAGTCGCGCATGCGGTCGACCAGGGTGAGTTCCTCGGCCATGTTGGTGATGACCGCCGAGGTGTGCGGCATGTCCGCCATACCGGCGAAGGTCGCACCACCCTTGAAGTCGGCGAGGACGAAGTTCAGCACCTCGGAGGAGTGCGTCATCGCCAGGCCGAGCACCAGGGTGCGCAGCAGCTCCGACTTGCCGGAGCCGGTCGCGCCGACGCACAGGCCGTGCGGGCCCATGCCCTCCAGCGCGGCCTCCTTGAGGTCCAGCAGCACCGGCTCGCCGTTGGCGCCGAGACCGATCGGGACGCGCAGCTTCTCGTGCATCGGCCGGGGCCGCCAGGTACGGGCCACGTCCACGGACATGGCGTCGCCGACGCCCATCAGGTCGGTGAAGTCCAGGTTCGCCAGCAGCGGTTCGTCGTCGTCGCCGACGGAGGCGCGCAGCGGCGCCAGCTGCCGGGCCAGCGCCTCGGTCTGCCAGGAGCTGAGCACGTCGGGCTTCCCCCGGTACACCCCGCCGCCGGCCGAGGTCAGCCGCATCCGCTCGGGCGTCACCACCACGGCCAGCGCGCCGCGCGGCTCGTCCAGATCGCCGGGGATCACCTCGATGACGGTCACCCCCTGCAGGCCCTCGCCGCCGGCCAGCTGCGAGTCGGGGCTGACCGCGCCGCCGTCCAGGACGACCACCAGGTGCGGCTGGTCCGGGACCGGGGCGGCCTCGCGGTTGAACCGGGCCCGGCCGCCGAGCTGGTCCGCGAGCAGGGCCTCCACCTCGTCCAGGGACGGGCAGATCATCCGCAGCGATCCGGCGCCGTCCGACTGGGTGGGGTGCTGCACGTGCGGCAGCCACTTGGCCCACTCCCACTCCGGCGCGGCGCCCGGCGCGGTGGCGACCGCGATCAGCAGGTCGTCGGGGGAGTGCAGGGTGGCCAGCTGCGCCAGCGCGGCGCGGATCACCCCGTAGACGGTCTCCGGGTCGCCGGAGAGGGTCAGGTGGTAGAAGGACCGCAGCGAGACCGCCAGCGGCAGGTCGGGCAGCGTGCCGTGGGTGGACAGGAAGCTCTTCATGGCGTCCGCGGTCAGCGGCTCCAGCTCGTCCACCGGCGCGGTCTGCGGCGCGATCAGACGGGTGGCCAGCTGCTGCGGCCCGGTGCCGAGCCGTATCTGCGCGAAGTCCGCGTCACCGGCGCGGCGCTCCCACAGCCGCCGGCCCTCGGCGACGACGGACCACAGCTGGTCCGGCTCCGGGTGCTGGTACAGCTGCGAGTCACGCTGCCGGGTGGCCGTGCGACGGACCTGCTTGCGCAGCTGCGCCAGGTACTTGAGGTAGTCCCGGCGCTCGTCCTCGATCTCGCCGCCGCCGCCCTTGCGCTGCTGGTTCACCTGCGCGACGGCCATGGCGACGGTGGAGGCGACCATCAGACCGCCCATCACCTTCATCATCATCTGCATGCCGGGCATGAAGAAGAAGGCCGCCGAGCCGGCGGTCGCCATCATCGGCAGCAGCGACTGCCACCAGCTGCCGCCGTCGCCCCGGGGCAGTTCGGGCGGCGACTCCAACCGGACTTCCTCACCCGGCACCGCGGGCGGATAGGCCCGTGGCGGTCGCTTGACGGTTACCACACTCACTCGGTACCAGCCTCGTCCTGTCGAGATCCCCTGACCGGCACCGGGTACGCCGCAGACGCCCCCGTGTCACCGCTCTCCGCAGGGGCCGATCCTAGACCCTCGGGTTCCCCGGCCCGGCTGCGGGTTCAGCCGGGGCCTACGGCTCGACGACCGGGAAGAAGAGGTCGAAGCGGTCCAGCAGGCCCAGCAGTTCGCGCAGTGGTCCTGCCTCACCGGCGACCGTGACCGCGCCGCTCTCCAGCAGCTCGTCCAGGCACGACGGGTCGTCAGCCAGCCGCACCAGCTCGGCCTTGCCCAGACCGACCACCGCGTCGGTCGGCCCCTGCACCCGGGCGGCGTGGTGCAGCGTCCCGTGCGAGAGCTCGACCAGGTGCGCGGTGCCGGAGTCGGTGAAGCGCAGCTCCAGCCGGAGCGCCGCGGCCGCCGCGCGCGGGCCGTCCAGGCGCACCGCCAGGTAATCCAGCAGCATCGCGGTGGTCATCCCGCGCAGCACGTCCGGCTGGATCGGGCTGCCGAAGCCGGGCGCCGTCGGCGAGCCCTGGCGCAGCTCCTGCGCACCGGTCAGGTAGAAGTCGCGCCAGGGGCCGGACTCGGCCTGGTAGCCCAGCTGTTCGAGGGTGTCGGCCTGCAGCAGCCGGGCCTCCTGGTTGCCGGGGTCGGCGAAGACCACGTGGTTGACGGCCTCCGCGACCCAGCGGTACTCGCCCGCCTCGAAGTCCCGCCGGGCCCGGGCCAGCACCGCGTCCGCACCGCCCATGTACTCCACATAGCGGGTCGCCGCGTCGACCGGCGGCAGCGGGTGCAGATGGGCCGGGTTGGCGTCGAACCAGCCCAGGTACTTCTGGTAGACCGCCTTGGCGTTGTGGTTGACGGTGCCGTAGTAGTCGCGCAGGAAGAACTCGTCCGCCAGGCCCGGCGGCAGCCGCAGCTCCTCGGCTATCTCGGTGGCCACCAGCCCCCGGTTCGCCAGCCGCATCGCCTGGTCGTGGATGTAGCGGTAGGCGTCGCGCTGCTTGACCAGGTAGGAGCCGATGTCCTGGCTGCCCCAGCGGGGCCAGTGGTGGCTGCCGAAGACCACGTCCGCCAGCGGCGCCCACTGCTCCAGCGCCTCGTCGATGTAGCCGGACCAGGCCAGCGCGTCCCTGACCTCGGCGCCGCGCGGGGTGTAGAGGTTGTGCAGCACCGCCGAGCAGTTCTCGGCCAGGCACAGCGCCCGGTGGTCCGGGAACAGGAAGTTCATCTCCGCGGGTGCCTCGGTGCCCGGGGTGACCTGGAACACGATGCGCACCCCGTCCACGGTCAGCTCGGTGCCGGTCTCGGAGACCAGCTCGGTCGGCGCGACCAGACCCCAGCTGCCGCCGGCCACCGCCCGGCCGAGTCCGGTGTCGACGTGCCCGCGCTCGCCCTTGGGCAGCAGCATCCCGTACATGAACAGCGCGCGGCGGTTCATCGCGTTCCCGGCGATGACGTTCTCGCTGACCGCGTGCCGCAGGAAGCCCTCCGGGCCGATGATCCGGACCCCGTCGTCACCGGGCACGCTCTCGCCCAGCACGCCGCGGACCCCGGCGAAGTGGTCGGCGTGGCAGTGGGTGTAGATGACCGCGGTCACCGGCCGTTCGCCCAGCGTGGCGTTGACCAGCGCCAGCGCCGCGGCCGAGGTCTCCGCGGCGGTGAGCGGGTCGATCACGACCCACCCGGTCGCGCCGCGGACGAAGGTGACGTTGGCGAGGTCGTAGCCGCGCACCTGGTAGATGCCGTCGACCACCTCGAACAGGCCGTGCGCCGCGTTCAGCCGGGCCTGCCGCCACAGCGAGGGGTTCACCGTCTCCGGAGCAGGCTCCCGCTCGTCGATGTACCGGTAGCCGGCGAAGTCCCAGCTGGGCAGGCCGAAGCCGTTGAGCACGGCGTCCTGGTCGCTGCGTGCCAGCAGGCCCCGGCCGACCCGTTCGAAGTCGGCGGTGTCGGCGGCGAACGGCAGCGCCGCCGCCATCGCGGCGTGCGCCTTCCGGGTCGCCCCGGTGGCGCCCTTCGGTGCGCGCGGATCCGTGCTCTCGGCGGTCATCGTCCGTCCTCCCCGGCCTGGCTGCGATGCGCTCCAGTGCCTGCGGTCCAGTAACGCGGGACGATCACCGCACTGTCCAATACACGCTCCCTGCCGCTGCCATAGGACGGGCTTATGGACGCCGGCCGGCCGTAGGCTCGGTCCGTGGACGCGCGCCAGCTCGAATACTTCCTCGCCGTGGTCGAGCACGGCGGTTTCACCCGGGCGGCGGACGCCCTGCACATCACCCAGCCCGCGCTGTCGCAGGCCGTCCGAGCCCTGGAGCGCGACCTCGGCGCGCAGCTGTTCGAGCGCGCCGGGCGCGGGGTGGTGCTGTCCGCCGCCGGCACGGCGCTGGTCGGTCCGGCCCGCACCGTGGTGCTCGACCTGCAGTCGGCCCGTACCGCGGTCGAGTCCGTGGTCGGCCTGGTCGCCGGGCGGGTCGACCTGGTGGTCCAGCCCGCCGCCGTGGACCTCGCCGCCCAGCTCACCAGCAGGTTCCGGCTGCGCCACCCCCGGGTCACGGTACGGCTGGCCGAACCGCGCCGGTCCCCGTACCTGGGCCGCGACCTGCGCGACGGCGACGCCCAACTCGGCCTGTCCTACCTGCCGCTGTGGGAGGGCGACGGCCTGGAGGTGGAGCCGCTGCGGTCGGTCGAGTTCGCCGCGGTCTTCCCGCCCGGCAGCGAGCCCGGGCCCGACCCGCTGCCGGTGGGCGCGCTGGCCGAGGTCCCGCTGATCGCCGGCTCCCCCGGCACCGCCTGGCGCGAGCTGGTCGACCGGGTCTTCGCGGACGCCGGGATCACCCCGCTGATCGCGGTGGAGACCACCTTCCGCGACTCCATCGCCACCGTGGTGACCAGCGGGGGAGCGGCCGGGATCGTCCCGCAGTCGCTGGCCGGCGACATCGCCCGGCTGGGCGGGGTGGTCCGCCGGCTGGAGCCGCCGGTCCGGCGCGGTTTCGGCATCGTGCACAGGCCCGGCCCGCTGCCCCCGGCGGCCGCCGCCTTCCTGGCCACCGCCCGGGCCTGGGCCGAGGAGTGACCTGTCGTCGGTGGACGGTAGGGTGAGCCGCTGCCAGCTCATGGGGCAGGGACAGTTCAGGACACTCTCAGGGGGAGGGGCTCCGGGTGAGCACCAGCACCGCCACCGGATTCTGCCGGGTCACCGTCGTCGCGCCGGACAGCCGTATCGACGTGGCGCTGCCCGAGGACGTCCCGCTGGCCGACGTCTACCCGGAGGTGCTGCGGCTGTCCGGGCAGTCCCTGCCGGACGGCGCCCCGACCGGGTTCCACCTGGTCCGCCGCGACGGCACGGTCCTCGACAGCAGCCTGACGCTGGCCACCCAGCAGATCCACGACGGTGACCTGCTGCACCTGCGCCCCTTCGCCGACTCGCTGCCCCCGGCCGTGTACGACGACGTCGCCGAGGCCGTGGCCACCGCGGTCGCCGCCGACCGCAGCCTGTGGGGTCCCGAGCTGATGCGCGGCGCGGGCCTGATCGGCGGCGTGCTGCTGCTGGCGCTGCTCGGCTTCGCGCTGTGGTTCTCCGACCTGCAGCACGACATGCACTCGCTGCCGGGGCTGATCTCCGGCATCACCGCCGCGGTCCTGGTCGCCCTGGCCGGCGTCCGCGCCCGGGTCTACGACGACCGCGGCTCCGCGCTCGCGCTCGGCCTCGCCGCGCTGCCGCACGCCCTGATCGGCGGCTCCGGCCTGATCGCGCCCGACCTGGGCAACGGCCCGGGGCGGATCCAGTTCCTGGTCGGCTGCATCACCGTGCTGGTGGCGTCGGTGCTGCTCACCTCGCTGATGCCGGGTGGGGACGCGCCCTTCGTGGCGGCCACCCTGGTCTCCGCGGTCGGCACCCTGGCCACCTTCGGTGCGGTGGTCAGCAACGCCTCCGCCCGCGAGGTGGCCGCCGCCGCGGCGGTGGTCGTGGTCGCTCTGATCGGCTTCCTGCCGCAGCTCTCGGCCCGCTTCGCCCGGCTCCCGGTCGCCTTCCACGCCCCGCAGCAGGTCGGCAACGGCCGCCCCGAGCCGGAGCACGGCGCCGACGACGACGCGGCCGACTACACGCAGATCGCCGCCAGGGCCCGCCGCGGCCACGAACTGCTGGTCGGCCTGGTCGGCGGCTGCGCCGCGGTCGTGGTCGGCTGCGCCACCGTGCTGGCCTTCAGTGACAGCCGCTGGCCGGAGCTGCTCTGCCTGGCGCTGGGCGTCACCACCATGCTCCGGGCCCGGCTGTTCCAGCACACCGCCCAGGTCATCTGCCTGCTCGGGGCCGGACTGGCGAGCCTGGGGCTGCTGATCCTGGGCGTGGCCCTGCACATGCCGCTGTTCCTGTACCGGAACATGAACAACGCCTCCGCCGTCGACCTGCGCACCATCCTGCTGGGCGCGGGAATAGCGCTCGGCGCCGCGCTGCTGGTCGCCATCGCGCTGGTGGTCCCCGCCCGCGGGGTCTCCCCGTTCTGGGGCCGGATCCTGGACCTGGTCGACGGCCTGATGCTGGCCTCGCTGGTCCCGCTGGCGCTGGCCGTGCTCAACGTCTACGCCGCGGTCCGCGGCTTCACCAGCTGACACCCGCCCGGACCGGGGGCGGGATGGTAAAGAGGTGTGCCCCGCGCTGGTAGCCTGGTGCGGGGCGCAAGCCCTCCGCCGGGTTACCCCCGTTCCTGTGACGCAGACCAGGACCACCCGGCACACATGAGACTCACAAGGAGTTGCCGTGGCCCTCGATGCCGCTGTCAAGAAGCAGATCATGGACGAGTTCGGCACCAAGGAGGGCGACACCGGCTCCCCCGAGGTCCAGGTCGCCATGCTCAGCCGCCGTATCTCGGACCTGACCGAGCACCTCAAGCTGCACAAGCACGACCACCACTCGCGTCGTGGCCTGCTGCTCCTCGTCGGCCAGCGCCGCCGTCTGCTGCAGTACCTGGCCAAGAAGGACATCGAGCGCTTCCGTACCCTGGTCGACCGCCTCGGCATCCGCCGCGGTGCCGCCGGCGCGGCCCGCTAGTACGTCGCCTGGGGGCGGCTCCCGACACGGGAGCCGCCCTTCGGCACATCCTGACCCGGCAGACAAATGGTTGGGCAGGGCGCACGCGTGGGAAAGACTGCGTGCGTAAGGTGAGAACGAAGGGTGAAAGGCCCTCCGGGTACGCGCGCCGCGCGTGATCCGGGAGAGGGCCCGACACCGCGGCACGACCGGGCCGGTCGTCGCCGCAAAGACGCGGAGCGTCCACACGCATCCGACCACTCGCGCCACCAGGCGCCGGTCCTCGGTAGTGGCCGCCGGAGAGTGACAGCGCGCAGCGCCGAAACCCGCCCGGAGGCTTCGATCGAAGACCGGCCGAACAGGGGCCGCCGAGCTGTTCGGCGCAGCGCTGGGGATGCTCCACCTGAGGAATACGAAGGAGATCTTCCAGGTGGAAGACAACACCACGCACGAGGCCGTAGCCGTCATCGACAACGGCTCTTTCGGCACCCGCACCATCCGCTTCGAGACCGGTCGTCTCGCCAAGCAGGCCGCCGGCTCCGCCGTCGCCTACCTGGACGACGAGACGATGATCCTCTCGGCGACCAGCGCCTCGAAGCAGCCCAAGGACCACTTCGACTTCTTCCCGCTGACGGTGGACGTCGAGGAGCGCATGTACGCCGCCGGGCGCATCCCCGGCTCGTTCTTCCGTCGTGAGGGCCGCCCCTCCGAGGACGCGATCCTGACCTGCCGGCTGATCGACCGCCCGCTGCGCCCGTCCTTCGTCAAGGGCCTGCGCAACGAGATCCAGGTCGTCTGCACGATCATGGCGCTCAACCCCGACGACCTGTACGACGTCGTGGCGATCAACGCCGCGTCCGCGTCCACCCAGCTCGCCGGCCTGCCCTTCTCCGGCCCGATCGGCGGCGTCCGCGTCGCGCTGATCAAGGGCCAGTGGGTCGCCTTCCCGCGCCACAGCGAGCTGGAGGAGGCCGTGTTCGACATGGTCGTCGCCGGCCGCGCGCTGGCCGACGGCGACGTCGCGATCATGATGGTGGAGGCCGAGGCCACCACCAAGACGATCGAGCTGGTCAAGGGCGGCGCCACCGCGCCGACCGAGGACGTCGTGGCCGCCGGCCTGGAGGCCTCCAAGGTCTTCATCAAGGAGCTGTGCCGCGCGCAGTCCGAGCTGGCCGCCCACGCCGCCAAGCCCACCGGCGAGTTCCCGATCTTCCTGGACTACCAGGACGACGTGTTCGAGGCGCTCAGCGCCGCGGTCAGCAGCGAGCTCGCGCAGGCGCTGACCATCGCCGGCAAGCAGGCCCGCGAGGCCGAGCTGGACCGGGTCAAGGGTCTCGCCTCCGACAAGCTGCTCCCGCAGTTCGAGGGTCGCGAGAAGGAGATCTCCGCCGCGTACCGCTCGCTGACGAAGAAGCTGGTCCGCCAGCGCGTCATCAAGGACAAGGTCCGCATCGACGGCCGCGGGGTCACCGACATCCGCACCCTGGCCGCCGAGGTCGAGGTCATCCCGCGGGTCCACGGTTCGGCCCTGTTCGAGCGCGGCGAGACCCAGATCCTGGGTGTCACCACGCTGAACATGCTCCGGATGGAGCAGCAGCTGGACACGCTGGCGCCGGAGACCCGCAAGCGCTACATGCACAACTACAACTTCCCGCCGTACTCCGTCGGTGAGACCGGCCGCGTGGGCTCGCCCAAGCGCCGCGAGATCGGCCACGGCGCGCTCGCCGAGCGTGCGCTGCTGCCGGTGCTGCCGACCCGCGAGGAGTTCCCCTACGCGATCCGTCAGGTGTCCGAGGCCCTCGGGTCCAACGGCTCCACCTCGATGGGCTCGGTCTGCGCCTCGACCATGTCGCTGCTGAACGCCGGTGTGCCGCTGAAGGCCGCCGTCGCCGGTATCGCCATGGGCCTGATCTCGCAGGAGATCGACGGCGAGACCCACTACGTCGCGCTGACCGACATCCTGGGCGCCGAGGACGCGTTCGGCGACATGGACTTCAAGGTCGCCGGCACCAAGACCTTCGTCACCGCGCTGCAGCTCGACACCAAGCTCGACGGCATCCCCGCCTCGGTCCTGGCCGCCGCGCTGAAGCAGGCCCACGACGCGCGTCTGCACATCCTCGACGTGATGAACGAGGCGATCGACGTCCCGGACGAGATGTCCGCGTACGCGCCGCGCATCATCACCATCAAGATCCCGGTGGACAAGATCGGTGAGGTCATCGGCCCGAAGGGCAAGATGATCAACCAGATCCAGGAGGACACCGGCGCGGACATCACCATCGAGGACGACGGCACCATCTACATCGGTGCGGTCGACGGTCCCTCGGCGGAGGCTGCCCGTACGACGATCAACCAGATCGCCAACCCGACCATGCCGGAGGTCGGCGAGCGCTACCTGGGCACCGTGGTGAAGACCACGACCTTCGGCGCGTTCGTGTCGCTCATGCCGGGCAAGGACGGCCTGCTGCACATCTCGCAGATCCGCAAGCTCGCCGGTGGCAAGCGCGTGGAGAACGTCGAGGACGTGCTCGCGGTCGGCTCCAAGGTGCAGGTCGAGATCGCCGAGATCGACCCGCGTGGCAAGCTCTCGCTGATCCCCGTGGTCGAGGGCGAAGAGGCTGCCGCCGCCGAGGACGAGGCCAAGTAGCCCCGACCCCGACGGTCCGCCCGACCGTCTGATCCACCGCGGCCCGGTCCCCCGTTCGGAGGACCGGGCCGCACCCCTGTTTCCAGTGAAGGCATCGCGGAGGAAGAACGTGGTACAGCCCACGGCAGCGCAGCAACGTCCAGGATCGACCAGGACCCTGCTCAAGGGTGTGGACGGCGCCGGCGTGGTGCGCCGTACGGTCCTTCCGGGCGGGCTGCGGGTGGTCACCGAGACGCTGCCGACGGTCCGCTCCGCCGCCTTCGGCATCTGGGTCGGCGTCGGCTCGCGCGACGAGACCCCGGTGCTGAACGGTGCCACCCACTATCTGGAGCACCTGCTCTTCAAGGGCACCGAGCGGCGCAGTGCCCTGGACATCTCCTCCGCGCTGGACGCGGTCGGCGGCGAGATGAACGCCTTCACCGCCAAGGAGTACACCTGCTACTACGCGCGGGTGCTCGACAACGACCTCCCGCTGGCCATCGACGTGGTCAGCGACATGCTGACCGGCTCGCTGATCCGCCAGGAGGACATCGACACCGAGCGCGACGTCGTGCTCGAAGAGATCGCGATGACCGAGGACGACCCGGGCGACGTGGTGCACGATCTGTTCGCACAGGTCATGTACGGTGCCTCGCCGCTGGGACGGCCGGTGCTCGGCACCGTCGACACCATCAACGCGCTGACCCGCGACCAGGTCGCCGGCTTCTACCGGCGCCGCTACCGCCCGGAACACCTGGTGGTCGCCGCCGCCGGCAACATCGACCACGCCAAGGTGGTCCGCCAGGTCGAGCGGGCCTTCTCCCGGGCCGGCGCGCTCACCCGCGCGGACGTCGCTCCGGCCGAGCCGCGCGGCGGCGTCCGCGCGCTGCGGACCGCGGGCAGGGTCGAGATACTGGACCGTCCCACCGAGCAGGCCCACCTGGTCCTCGGCATGCCCGGTCTGGCCCGCAGGGACGAACGCCGCTGGGCGCTCGGAGTGCTCAACTCGGCGCTGGGCGGCGGGATGAGCTCGCGGCTGTTCCAGGAGGTCCGGGAGAAGCGCGGCCTGGCCTACTCGGTCTACTCGTACACCTCCGCCTACGCCGACACCGGCCTCTTCGGGATCTACGCGGGCTGCCAGCCCAAGCGGGTCGAGGAGGTGCTGAAGATCTGTCGTGAGGAACTGCACCGGGTCGCCGAGAACGGCATCACCGAGGAGGAGCTGACCCGCGCCATCGGCCAGATCTCCGGCTCCACGGTGCTCGGCATGGAGGACACCGGCTCGCTGATGTCCCGGGTCGGCAAGGCCGAGCTCTGCTACGGCACCCACCTGTCGGTCGACGAACTGCTCGGGAAGATCTCGGCGGTGACCCTGGACGACGTCCGCGAGGTCGCCGCGTCCGTCCTGGGCGCGTACCGGCCCTCGCTCGCGGTGATAGGGCCGGTCAACGGCAAGCGCGCGAGCCGCCTCAGCGAAGCCGTCTCCTGAGCCACGGCGTCCTGAATCAGCACGCTCGAATCAGCCCGCCTGCACCAGCACGTCTGAACCAGCACGAGGAGTTGCACACCATGAACAGCCCGCTGCGGGTAGCCGTCCTCGGCGCCGGGGGCCGGATCGGCTCCGAGGCCGTCCGCGCCGTCGAGGCCGCCCCGGACCTGGAGCTGGTCGCCGCGCTCGGCCGCGGCGACTCGCTGGAGGCGCTCACCGAGGCCAGGGCCCAGGTCGTCGTCGAGCTGACCCACCCCGACTCGGTGATGGCCAACCTGGAGTTCTGCACCGCGAACGGGATTCACTCGGTGGTGGGAACCACCGGCTGGACCGAGGAGCGGCTCGCCACGCTGAACGGCTGGCTCGCCGCCGCGCCGTCCACCGGCGTGCTGATCGCCCCGAACTTCTCCATCGGTGCCGTGCTGACCATGCGCTTCGCCCAGCAGGCGGCCCGGTTCTTCGAGTCGGTCGAGGTCGTCGAGCTGCACCACGACCGCAAGGCCGACGCCCCCAGCGGCACCGCGACCAGGACCGCGCAGCTGATCGCCGCCGCGCGGGCCGAGGCCGGCCGCGCCCCGCAGCAGGACCCGACCACCCACGCGCTCCCGGGAGCCCGGGGCGCGGACGTCGACGGCGTCCCGGTGCACGCGGTCCGGCTGCGCGGGCTGCTGGCGCACCAGGAGGTGCTGTTCGGGGACACCGGCGAGACGCTGACCATCCGTCACGACTCGCTGCACCACAGCTGCTTCATGCCGGGCATCCTGCTCGGGGTGCGCCGGGTCGGCTCCGCGCCGGGGCTGACCTTCGGTCTCGAACACTTTCTGTTCGAGGGCGAGTGACCCGATGATCGCGCGCGTCACCTACGTCGTGGTCTCGGCCGCGCTGCTGGTCGGCTTCCTGGTCATCGTGGTGACCGGGGGCCAGCTGATGGCGACCGGCAACGCCCTCGCCATCGGCATCGGCGTCTGCGCCGAGGTGCTGGTCGCCCTGGGGCTGTGGTTCCTCTGGAAGACCTACCGCTTCGGGCGCCGCAGCGGCCAGCTCGCCCGCGAGCTGGAGGCCGAGGGCAGCCTGCCCGTCGACAACCTGAAGCGCAGCGCGGGCGGCCGGATCGACCGGGACTCCGCGGACGCGGTCTTCGCCCGCCGCCAGGTGGAGACGGAGGCGGCCCCGGAGGACTGGCGCGGCTGGTTCCGCCTCGCCGTCGCCTACGCGGACGCCCGGGACACCCCTCGCGCTCGCAAGGCCATGCAACGCGCCATCCAGCTCCACGACGCCCGCGGCTAGCCGCGGGCGGTCATGTCGCGGCCGGACACGTCGTGGGTGGTCAGTCCGCGGGTGGCCGCTGGCCGATCAGTGGAGCCGTCCCGTACTGAAGTTCGATCAGCAGCGCGCCGCCGAGGCGCAGCTCCGAGAGCTGCCCGGTCGGTCGCAGCCCCTGCCGTTCGTAGAAGCCGCGGGCGCGGGCGTTGGCCTCCAGCACCCAGAGCACCTGCCGGTCGAATCCGTCCGCCCGCAGCCGCTCCAGGGCCGCGGCCAGCAGCGCCGAGCCCGCGCCGGTGGACCAGGAGCCGGGGTGCGCGTAGAGCGCGTACACCTCGCCGCGCGGCGGCCTGCCGCGCACCTGCTCGGGGGTGGGGCGCTCGGGGCCGCAGATCGCGAAGGCGACCATCCGCCCGTCCCGTTCGGCGACCAGAAGGTGCTGGTCGGCGCGGCTCTCACGGAACCGGCGGACCGCCCGGCGGACGTCCTCCGGGTCGTCGTCCATCGTGTCCAGGTAGGCCGGCGGGACGATCCCCGCGTAGGCGGCCCGCCAGGAGGCGGCCCGCAGCCGGCGGACCTCGGGGATGTCCGCCACGGTGGCGCCGCGCACCAGCGGTCGTGCCAATGACTCCTGCATGGCCGTCCTCCGCGTCCTTCCCGCTCGCCATGCTCCAGCTTTCATCATGCTCAGGATAGATTCACCGGCCCCGGAACCAGGCCGTCCGGGCGGGCGTCGTCGGCACGGGAGTGTCGGTGCGCGCCGCTACGCTGGTCGGCGGCCGCAGAACGGCGGCACGCAGCACCGAGAGGACGCACCAGGTGACCGACGAAGTCCCCGTAGCACCCGAGCCCACCTTCCGCGACGACGTGACGGTCGAGCTGGTGCGCAGCAGCGCCCAGGACGGGGACGTGCTCTTCGCCGCCCGGGTCTCCACCGCCGGCGAGCAGTCCCTGGACGAGCTGCAGAAGGACCCGGCGCGCTCCAAGGGGCTCATCAACTACCTGATGCGCGACCGGCACGGCACCCCGTTCGAGCACAACTCGATGACCTTCCTGGTCAGCGCCCCGATCTTCGTCTTCCGCGAGTTCCACCGGCACCGCAGCGGCTGGAGCTACAACGAGGAGAGCGGCCGCTACCGCGAACTGCAGCCGGTGTTCTACGTGCCGGGACCGGAGCGCAAGCTGGTCCAGAGGGGCCGCCCCGGCAAGTACGAGTTCTTCGAGGGCACGCCCGAGCAGCACAAGGCGACCACGGCGGCGATGGAGGAGTCCTACCGCCAGGCGTACGCCTCCTATCAGGCGATGCTCGCGGACGGGGTGGCCCGCGAGGTGGCCCGCGCGGTGCTGCCGGTGGGGCTGTTCTCCTCGATGTACGCGACCTGCAACGCCCGCTCGCTGATGCACTTCCTGTCGCTGCGGACCATCGACGAGCGCGCCACGGTGCCCTCGTTCCCGCAGCGGGAGATCGAGATGGTCGCGGAGAAGATGGAAGCCAAGTGGGCCGAGCTGATGCCGCTCACCTACGCGGCCTTCAACGAGCACGGGCGGGTCGCCCCCTGACGGGGAGTGCCCTGCCACAAAGCCGTACTTTGGGGTATATAAGCCCAATGTCCCGTTTGCGGGATATAGGGCGAGTACTTAGTCTCAAAGCACGAGCCCCGGTGCCGCCTGAACCCCCGAGCAGGCGGCACCGGGCTCACCCTTTGCATTCCTCCTGCTGGACCGCCTGTGCTTGCACATGCCTGTAACGAGTAGCGTTGGCCCCATGGCTCCGACCTCCACCCCTGAGATCCCCTTCGGCAGAGCGCTGACCGCGATGGTGACACCGTTCACCGCCGACGGCTCCCTCGACCTCGAAGGCGCCCAGCGTCTGGCGACCCATCTGGTCGGCGCGGGCAACGACGGACTCGTTCTGAACGGCACCACCGGCGAGTCCCCCACCACCACGGACGCCGAGAAAGGCGACCTGGTCAGGGCCGTACTGGAAGCCGTCGGAGACCGTGCCCACATCATCGCGGGAGTCGGCACCAACGACACCCGGCACACCGTCGCGCTCGCTCGCCAGGCCGAGGCGGCCGGCGCCCACGGCCTGCTCGTGGTGACGCCGTACTACAACAAGCCCCCGCAGGAGGGGCTGTACCAGCACTTCACCACCGTCGCCGACGCCACCGGCCTGCCGGTGATGCTGTACGACATCCCCGGCCGCAGCGGGGTGGCCATCGCCACCGAGACCCTGGTCCGACTGGGTGAGCACCCCCGGATCGTCGCCAACAAGGACGCCAAGGGCGACCTCGGCGCGGCCGGTTGGGCCCTCTCCCGCAGCGCTCTGGCCTGGTACTCCGGCGACGACATGCTCAATCTGCCGCTGCTGTCCATCGGCGCGGTCGGCTACGTCAGCGTGGTCGGCCACGTCGTCGCGGCCGAGCTGCGCAGCATGCTGGAAGCCCACCTCGCGGGCGACGCGGCGAAGGCCGCGGAGATACACCAGCACCTGCTGCCCGTGTTCACCGGTATGTTTCGTACGCAAGGTGTGATCACCACCAAGGCTGCCCTGAACCTTCAGGGCCTCCCGGCCGGTCCGGTACGACTGCCGCTGGTCGAGGCCACCGAAGCAGAGCTCGCGCAGCTGAGGAAGGATCTCGCGGCCGGAGGGGTACACCTCTGACAACAGACGTCCACGTCCTGCCGCTGTCCGCGGCGACGTGTTGCACCACGTAGGAACCACGAAGAGAAACGATGCCGCCTGCGCTGCCCACCCACCCGGGGTGAGCGGTGCGCGCGGAGAGGAGAACCTTTTGAGTCATCCGCATCCTGACCTGGGCACCCCGCCGCCGCTCGCACCGGGAGCGCTCCGCGTCACCCCGCTCGGCGGTCTCGGCGAGATCGGCCGCAACATGACGGTCTTCGAGTACGGCGGCCGCCTGCTCATCGTCGACTGCGGCGTCCTCTTCCCCGAGGAGGAGCAGCCCGGCGTCGACCTGATCCTGCCCGATTTCACCTCCATCCGGGACCGGCTGGACAAGATCGACGGCATCGTCCTCACCCACGGGCACGAGGACCACATCGGGGCGGTCCCGTTCCTGCTCCGTGAGAAGCCGGACATCCCGCTGATCGGCTCCAAGCTCACGCTGGCCCTGATCGAGGCCAAGCTCCAGGAGCACCGCATCCGGCCGTACACGCTGGAGGTGAAGGAGGGCGAGCGCGAGCGCATCGGCGCGTTCGACTGCGAGTTCATCGCGGTGAACCACTCCATCCCGGACGCGCTGGCCGTCGCCATCCGTACCCCGGCCGGTCTGGTCGTCGCCACCGGTGACTTCAAGATGGACCAGCTGCCGCTCGACAAGCGGCTCACCGACCTGCCGACCTTCGCCCGCCTGGGCGAGGAGGGTATCGACCTGCTGCTGGTGGACTCCACCAACGCCGAGGTCCCCGGGTTCATCGCTCCGGAGCGGGACATCGGCCCGGTCCTCCAGCAGGTCTTCGACCGCGCCGACAAGCGGATCATCGTCGCCAGCTTCGCCAGCCACGTGCACCGCATCCAGCAGGTGCTGGACACGGCGCACGAGTTCGGCCGCAAGGTGGCCTTCGTCGGCCGCTCCATGGTCCGCAACATGGGCATCGCCCGCGACCTCGGCTACCTGAAGGTCCCCGGCGGCCTGGTCGTCGACGTGAAGACGCTGGACGACCTGCCGGACGAGGACGTGGTCCTCATCTGCACCGGCTCGCAGGGCGAGCCGATGGCGGCGCTGTCGCGGATGGCCAACCGCGACCACCAGATCCGCATCGTCGAGGGCGACACGGTGATCCTGGCCTCGTCGCTGATCCCGGGCAACGAGAACGCGGTCTACCGGGTCATCAACGGCCTCACCCGCTGGGGTGCGGACGTGGTGCACAAGGGCAACGCCAAGGTGCACGTCTCCGGCCACGCCTCGGCCGGCGAACTGCTCTACTTCTTCAACATCTGCAAGCCGCGCAACCTGATGCCGGTGCACGGTGAATGGCGCCACCTGCGCGCGGTCTCGGAGCTCGGCCAGAAGACGGGCATCCGCAAGGACCGCATCGTGATCGCCGAGGACGGCGTGGTCATCGACCTGGTCGACGGCGTCGCCCGGATCGTCGGCAAGGTGCAGGCCGGCTACGTGTACGTCGACGGCCTGTCCGTCGGCGACATCAGCGAGGGCTCGCTGAAGGACCGCCGGATCCTGGGTGAGGAGGGCATCATCTCGGTCTTCCTGGTGGTGGACTCCGCCACCGGCAAGATCACCGCCGGCCCCAACATCCAGGCCCGCGGCTCCGGCATCGACGACGACGCCTTCGGCCCTGCGATCACCAAGATGCAGGACGCCCTGTCGAAGTCGGCCCAGGACGGCGTCATCGAGCCGCGCCAGGTGCAGCAACTGGTGCGCCGGGTGCTCGGCAAGTGGGTGTCCGACACCTACCGCCGCCGCCCGATGATCCTCCCCGTGGTGGTCGAGGTCTGACCTGCCACTGAGGCAGCAACCTCTCTGGATGCCCCCGCAGGCTCGATGCCTGCGGGGGCATCCGCATCCCGCCCGCCTCCCACCAGGCGTCGGTTTGACAGCGGCGAACAGGGTGCGTAATGTTCTGCGGGTTGCCCTGCGGAGCGCGGTGGCGGCCATCCCCTGATTCAGATCGCATGGCTCTGTTTTGCCATGCCTTCTTTTGGGGAATGCGGCGGAATTGGCTGACACCGAGAAATTCCGCTAGAGTTTCACTCGTCGGAACGGGCCGGAAACGGCGCGGGAAGACGGAAATCGGAC
>NZ_JBGCCS010000042.1:0-52569 GCF_041262645.1 Streptacidiphilus sp. EB129 | reverse complement strand
CCGAACGACTTCACCGCCCACCGAACGACTTCACCGCCCACCGAACGACTTCACCGCCCACCGAACGACTTCACCGCCCACCGAACGACTTCACCCGGCCCCCACCCGAAAGGCTCCATGATGCGACTCCGCAGCACCGCCCTCGCCCTCGCCACCGCCGTCGTGCTCGCCGCCGGAGCGACCGCCTGCGGCAGCTCCGCCAAGCCCGCCGCCCCCGGCGCGGCCGGCACGTCCCCGCTGGCCGGGCAGACCGTGTCCGTCGCGGCCGTCTGGACCGGGGCCGAGCAGACGGCCTTCCAGCAGGTGCTGGCCGCCTTCACCGCCAAGACCGGGATCAAGGCGACCTTCACCTCGACCGGCGACAACCTCACCGCCGTCGTCGGCAGCAAGATCGCTGGCGGCGACGCCATGGACGTGGTGATGGCCCCCCAGATCGGCGTGATCCAGGAGTTCGCCCGGAAGGGCTGGCTCAGTCCGCTGGACGCCCAGGTCAGTGCGGACGCCAAGCAGAACTTCTCCGGCGTGTGGACCGGCTTCGGCACCGTCGACAACACCTACTACGGCCTCTACTTCAAGGCCGCGTTCAAGTCCAGCGTCTGGTACAGCCCGGCCGCCTTCACCAACGCGGGCATCAGTGCCCCGCCCGCCACCTGGCCCGACCTGCTCAAGGACGCGCAGACGCTGACCGACTCCGGGGCGGGAGGCATCGCCGTCGGCGGTCAGGACGGCTGGACCCTCACCGACTGGTTCGAGAACATCTACCTCTCCCAGGCCGGGCCGGACAAGTACGACCAGCTGACCAAGCACCAGATCCCGTGGACCGACCCGTCCGTGATCAGGGCGCTGACCACGCTGGGCGCATTCTTCGCGAACCAGAAGATCATCGTGGGCGGCGACCAGGGCGCGCTGCACACCGACTTCCCGACCTCGGTCTCCGACGTCTTCGGCCCCAAGCCCAAGGCCGGTATCGTCTACGAGGGCGACTTCGTCGCCGGGAACATCACCAGCCTGAAGAAGACCGTCGGCACCGATGCGAACTTCTTCCCGTTCCCGGCCGTGGACGGCGGCAAGCCGCCGGTGATGGGCGGCGGGGACGCCGCGGTGATCCTCAAGGCCGGCAAGGACCAGGCCGCCGCACAGGCCCTGGTCGACTATCTGGCGAGCACCGAGGCCGCGACGGTCTGGGCCAGGCTCGGCGGCTACCTCTCGCCGAACAGGAACCTGGACCCCTCGGTCTACCCGGACGCCACCACCAAGGCCCTGGCCACCGCGCTGATCGGCGCCGGCGACGGCTTCCGCTTCGACATGTCGGACCAGGCGCCCCCCGCCTTCGGCGGTACCCCCGGCGCGGGCGAATGGAAGGACCTGCAGGACTTCCTGGCCAAGCCGAGTGACGTCCAGGGTGCCGCGACCAAGCTCGAGGCCGACGCCGCCGCCGCCTTCAAGGGCTGAGCCCGCCGTGTCCACCACCCTGCGCACGCCCCCACCCGGGCGGACGCGGACCCCGGGCGCCGGCGCTTCCCGCCGGCGCCGGGGCCGCGGCCTCGCCACCGCCTTCGTGCTGCCCGCGCTGCTGCTGCTCGGCGCGCTGGTCGTGTATCCCATCGTCTACTCCGTGGTCCGCAGCACCTTCGACTCGGGCGGCAGCCACTTCATCGGCCTCGGCAACTACCGCACCGCCTTTCGCGACCCGGCCACCCTCACCGCGCTGCGCAACAACGCGATCTGGGTCGCCGTCGCCCCGGCTCTGGTCACCGCGATCGGCCTGGTCTTCGCGGTGCTGACCGAACGGGTCCGCTGGGGCACCGCGTTCAAGCTGCTGGTGTTCATGCCGATGGCGATCTCCTTCCTCGCCGCCGGCATCATCTTCCGGCTGGTCTACGACCAGGACCCGCAGCAGGGCGTGCTGAACGCCGTGGTCGTCGCCGTCCACGACACCTTCGCGCCGCCGTCCCCCTACCCCGGGGTGCACCCGCGCGAGGACAACCCGCTGGTCGCCGCGGACGACGGCTCGGCCAGGATCAGCGTGGACCCGGCCTCGCCGGGCGGGGTGCTGCTGCCGCTGCTGGGCGTCGCGCCCACCGCGCTGCCCAGGGACGCCCGCCCGGCCGCGATCCCGGCAGCCGGATCGGGCAGCGCCGTGGACGGCGTCGCCTTCCTGGACTTCGTCCCCGGCGGCGGGGGCCGGCCCGGGGTGCCCGGGCCCGGGAAGAAGGGCCTGCCGGGACTGACCGTGCAACTGCTGCAGAACGGCCGGAAGGTGGGCACCGCCACCACCGCGGCGGACGGCACGTTCCACCTCGCCCGGCCCTCCGGCGGCGGGCCGATGCAGGTGGTGCTGCCGGCCTCCGACTTCGCCCAGCCCTACCAGGGCGTCAGCTGGCTCGGCCCGACCCTGGTCACCCCGGCCGTGATCGGCGCCTACATCTGGATCTGGGCCGGGTTCGCCATGGTCGTGATCGGGGCCGGACTGGCGAACCTGCCCAGGGACACCCTGGAGGCGGCCCGGATCGACGGGGCGAGTGAGTGGCAGGTGTTCCGGCGCATCACCGTCCCGCAACTCGCCCCGGTGCTGGGGGTGGTGTTCGTGACCATGGTGATCAATGTGATGAAGGTCTTCGACCTGGTCTTCATCATCGCCCCGCAACCGGTGCAGCAGAACGCCGATGTGCTGGCCCTGCAGCTGTGGCTGGACTCCTTCGGCGGCGCGGACGACCAGGGCCTGGGCAGCGCGCTCGGGGTGCTGCTGCTCCTCCTGGTGGTGCCGTTCATGGTGCTCAACATCCGACGTTTCCGCAGGAGGACATGATGAAGCGCCTTGTCGCGCTCACCAGGGGCGGGCTGGTGCGGGCGGTCCTGATCACCGCGGCACTGGTGTGGCTCACCCCGACGCTGGGGCTGCTGGTCTCCTCGCTCCGGCCGGCCGCGCTGACCTCGTCCAGCGGCTGGTGGACCGTGCTGCTGCATCCGACCCGGCTCACGCTCGGCAACTACACCTCGCTGCTGCGGGGCAACGACGTGACGGGGGCGCTCTGGAACACGGTGCTGATCAGCGTGCCCGCCACGGCGGCCGTGGTGGCGCTGGCGGCACTGGCCGGATACGCCTTCGCCTGGCTGGAGTTCCCCGGCCGCGACGTCATATTTCTGGTGGTGGTGGGCTTGCTGGTGGTTCCCGTTCAGATCGGATTCATACCGGTGGCGAAGCTTATGGGTGTGATTGGCATATTCGGCACCATCCCCGGAGTGGTGCTCTTCCATGTCGCGTACGGGCTGCCGTTCGCGGTGTTCCTGATGCGCAACAACTTCCTGGACATCCCGCGGGAGATGCTGGAGGCGGCCCGGGTGGACGGGGCCGGCGAGTGGCGCACCTTCCGCTCGCTGGCGCTGCCGCTGGCCGCGCCGGGCCTGGCCTCGCTCGCCATCTTCCAGTTCCTCTGGGTCTGGAACGACATGCTGGTGGCGCTGATCTTCGCCGGTCCGTCCTCGCAGCCGCTCACCGTGCTGCTGCAGTCCCAGATGCGGCAGTTCGGCAGCAACCTCAGCATTCTGGCGCCGGGGGCGTTCCTCTCCCTGCTGGTGCCGGTGGCAGTGTTCTTCGCCTTCCAGCGGTACTTCGTGCAGGGCGCGATGGCGGGATCCGTCAAATGACGCGGAAGGTATGGCCGACGCCTTCCGCCGGGCCCGGGAGTGGCTTACGATCCAGCGCCATGCTGCGAGTACTGGCTGTCGACGACGAGGCTCCCGCCCTTGAGGAACTGCTGTACCTGCTCCGCGAGGACCCCCGGGTGGCCCGGGCCGAAGGAGCCGCGGACGCCAACGCCGCGCTCCGGCGGATCGGTGCGGCACTGGAACAGGGCGAGGACGGCGAGGGCGGGCTCGACGTGGTGTTCCTGGACATCAACATGCCGGGGCTGAGCGGGCTGGACACGGCCAGACTGCTGGCCGGGTTCGCCCGTCCACCGCTGATCGTGTTCGTCACCGCGCACGAGAACTTCGCCGTCCAGGCGTTCGACCTGAAGGCCGTCGACTATGTGCTGAAGCCGGTGCGCAGGGAGCGGCTCTCGGAGGCGGTGCGCCGGGTCAACGGGCTCGCCGAGGCGCGGGCGGCGGAGCGCGGCGAGCGTGAGCGGCGGCCGGAGGGGGCGGACCCGTCGGCGCCGGGAGCACGTGACCCCCGGCCGCCGTCGGGTGAGACCGTTCCGGTGGAACTGGGCGGCGTCACCCGCTTCGTCGCGGTCGAGCAGGTCCACTATGCCGAGGCCCAGGGCGACTACGCGCGGCTGCACACCGCCGAGGGCAGCCATCTGGTACGGATCCCGCTGTCGGCGCTGGAGGAGCGCTGGAGCCAGTGGGGCTTCCTGCGGATCCACCGCCGCTACCTGGTCGCGCTCGGCGCGGTGCAGGAACTGCACTCGGAGGGCGGGGCGCTGAGCGTCAGGGTCGGCGGCGCGCTGCTGTCGGTGAGCCGGCGCCATGCCCGCGACCTGAGGGAACTCTTGGTGAACCGGCCGGGGGAGGGCGACCGGGCGCGTGGCTGACGACGGTGCCCGTTGGCCACTGAGGGTGTCTGCCGTCCGCCCGTTCCGCCGACCGTTCGTCGCCGGTGCCCGCCCGTACGGCGCGTGCCCGGTGCCGCTCGGCGAACCGGGGACCGTCCCGGGCTGAGCGGCAACCTCGGTGCCCTACCGTGGGAAACCGGCTCACTGACGGCAGACCGGAGGCGGAGGGTGGGCGTGTCCGAACACGAAGCGCTGCTCGCCGAGGTGCACCGGCTGCCCTCGGCCGCCCCGACCAGCCCGGACGAGCTCGCCGACCACCTGGTCCGGCTGAAGAGCGTGGCCGGCCGCTGGGCCGACCTGTTGTTGGAGGTGTGCGAGCACAGCCGCGGTCTCAGCGACTCGGGCACCGCCTCCGCCCTGGAAATCGCCTTTCGCCGCGCCGAGCAGTCCTATGTCGAGTTGGAGATCGCCCACAGCGCCGCCCTTGACACCTACCGGAGATGACGGCCTGTCCGCTTTTCCGGATGGTGGAACACACAGGGTGAAACCGGACCTTCCGCAGCGCTGACCGCACGACTGTTCGTGCGTAGACTCTGCCCGCAGCCTCCGTCTGTTCACCCGCTGCGCACACAATGACGTGGCGCAGGGGCCGGAGGAGTCAGAGGGGAGCTCAGGTGAACCCGCAGCAGCGCCCGCGGCGCGAGGTGGTCCGGTCCGAGCGGACCCCGGGCCGCACCGGCGCCCGCCCGAACGGCGACCGCGTTCCCGCCGACCCCCGGGCGGTCGAACTGATGCGGCGTCAACTGACTACCGCGGCGATCTCCGCTGCCGCCCTGCTGGTCCTGGTCGGCTCGCTGCCGCTGGACTTCGCGCTGGTGCCCGGACTGGCCGCGGTCAGGGTGGCCGGAGTCGGCATCGCCTGGATCCTGCTCGGCGTCCTGGTCTACCCGGTACTGCTGCTGATCGGCAGGCTGCACCTGGGCCGGGCCGAGCGCAACGAGTCCGCCGTCGAACCGCTGGAGGACGGCCGGTGATCGGGGGATACGGCGTCCTGGCAGTCACCCTGGTGGTGCTGGCCACCGTCCTGATCGGCGCTCTCGGGCTGCGGATCTCCCGGACCACGTCCGACTTCTATGTCGCCTCGCGCTCGGTCGGGCCCGGCCTCAACGGCGCCGCCATCAGCGGCGAGTACCTGTCGGCGGCGTCCTTCCTCGGCATCGCCGGCCTGCTGCTGGCCCATGGCGCGGACATCCTCTGGTACCCGGTCGGCTACACCTGCGGCTACCTGGTGCTGCTGCTGTTCGTGGCGGCCCCGCTGCGCCGCTCCGGCGCGTACACCCTGCCGGACTTCGCCGAGAGCAGGCTGGAGTCGCGCCCGGTCCGCCGGGTCGCCAGCGTCTTCGCGGTCGGCATCGGCTGGCTCTACCTGCTGCCGCAACTGCAGGGTGCGGGACTGACCCTGCGCACCGCCGTCGGCGGTCCGGAATGGCTCGGCGGGGTGGTCGTCGCGGTCGTGGTGCTGTGCACCGTCACCGCCGGCGGGATGCGCAGCATCACCTTCGTCCAGGCGTTCCAGTACTGGCTGAAGCTCAGCGCCCTGCTGGTGCCGCTGGTGTTCCTGGCACTCGCCTGGCAGGGCGACGGGGCGCCCGGCGCGTCGGCGGAACAGCCCGCCTCGTTCCACCGTGCCACCGTGGTCCGGGTGGACCGCAGCGTCGTCGTGGACGTCACCGCCGCGACCGGGGTGACCGTCACCGGCATCCTCGACGGGCGGACCGAGCGGCGGGCCGCGGTCACCCTCGTCCCCGGCCCGCACACCATCGGGGCAGGAACCGACCTGGCCTTCCCGGCCGGTGCGGCGGTCCCGCAGCCGGCCGGGGCGGTCGCGGACGGCAGCGGCGGCCGGGCCTGGGGCCGTCCGCTCAACGGCAGCCCCGGACAGCACCCGCTCTACGCCGACTACGGCCTGATCCTGGCCACCTTCCTCGGCGCGATGGGACTGCCGCACGTCGTGGTCCGCTTCTACACCAGCCCGGACGGCCGGGCCGCCCGTCGCACCACGCTGGTGGTGCTGGCCCTGCTCGGCGCCTTCTACCTGCTGCCGCCGCTGTACGGGGCGCTGTCCCGGATCTACGTCCCCGACCTGGTGCTCAGCGGGAACACCGACACCGCGATCCTGGTGCTGCCGCAGCGGCTGGTCGGCGGCACCGCCGGGCGGCTGCTCAGCGCGGTGCTGGTCGGCGGGGCCTTCGCGGCCTTCCTGTCCACCGCGTCCGGGCTCACCGTCTCGATCGCCGGAGTGCTCAGCCAGGACGTGCTGCCCTCGGTCGGGGTCCGCTCCTTCCGCTGGGCCACCCTGCTCGCCGTGGCGGTGCCCACCGCCTGCACCCTGGCCGTCCCCGGACTCCCGCTGGCGGACGCGGTCGCGCTGGCCTTCGCCGTCGCGGCCTCCTCGTTCTGCCCGCTGCTGCTGCTCGGGATCTGGTGGCGCCGGCTCACCCCGCCCGGCGCCATCGCCGGCATACTGGCCGGCGGCGGGTCGGCGGTGTGCGCGGTGCTGGCCACCATGGGCGGCCTGTACTCCGGCGGCTGGCCCGCCGCGCTGCTCGCGTGGCCGGCCGTGTGGAGCGTGCCGACCGGATTCCTGGTGATGGTGCTGGTCTCGCTCGCCACGGCCGGGAGCGTGCCGCCCGGCACCGAGGCCACCCTGGCCCGGCTGCACCTGCCCGAAGCGACGCCGGCGCTGCCGCCGAGCCGCAGCCACTCCCCGGCCGGTCGGCCGTGAGCGCGGCGGGATGGGGCGCGGTCGTACTCGCCGCCCTGTTCGGCCTGCTGGTCGGGGCCGCCGGGCAGTGGGCCGCGACCAGGGCCGGCGACGGCCGGACCGACGACCCCGGCGGGGTCGTCGCGGGCCGTGACACCTGGCCCGGCACACCGGTCGAGCAGGCCACCTACCGCACCCTGCACACCGCCTCGTTGGCGGCTCCGCCGCTGCGGGCCGGACTCACCGAGGACACCGCCCGCAAGGCGGCCCGGCGGCTGCGCTCGCTGCTCGGCACCCCCGCGCTCAGCCTCACCGACACCGTCACCGCGCTCGCCTGGGACGGCACCGGCGAGCACCACCGGGCCGCGGTGATGGCGTCCGCCGGCCAGGTCATCGCCTCGGGCCGGGCGATGACCTTCGCGGTGGACTGCGACGACGACGGCTGCACCCTGCGCCGGGCGGTGCTGGCTCCGCTGCTGGTCGACGGCCGGGTCCTGGGCACCCTCGCCGCCTACGCACCGGCGGAGTCCCCGGCCCTGGTCAGGGCCGCCGAGGAGGTCGCCCGCTGGGTCTGCGTGCAACTGGAACTGGCCGACCTGGACCGCTCCCGGACCCGGCTGATCGAGGCCGAGGTACGGGCGCTGCGCGCGCAGATCTCCCCGCACTTCATCTTCAACTCGCTCGCCGCCATCGCGTCATTCGTCCGCACCGACCCCGAGCGGGCCCGGGAACTGCTGCTGGACTTCGCCGACTTCACCCGCTACTCGTTCCGCCGGCACGGCGACTTCACCACCCTGGCCGAGGAACTGCGCTCCATCGAGCACTTCCTGATGCTGGTCCGGGCCCGCTTCGGCGACCGGCTGGCCGTCAGCCTGCGGATCGCCCCCGAGGTGCTGCCGGTCGCGCTGCCCTTCCTCTGCCTGCAGCCGCTGGTGGAGAACGCCGTCAAGCACGGCATCGAGGGCCGCCCGGGACTGAGCACCATCAGCATCACCGCGAACGACGCGGGTGCTGAGGCCCAGGTGGTGATCGAGGACGACGGGGCCGGCATCGACCCGGAACGGCTGCGCCGCATCCTGCGCGGCGAAGGCGGCCCCAGCACCGGGATCGGCCTGGGCAACGTCGACGCCCGGCTGCGCCAGGTCTACGGCGAGGACCACGGCCTGGTCATCGAGACCGGCGTGGACGCGGGTACCAGGATCACGGTCCGGATCCCCAAGTTCGCCCCCGGCGTGCACGCCTCCGCCCCGGACCGTCCCGCGAACGGGTGCTGACGCAGGACGGGTGCTGACGCCGGGTCGGTCAGCTCGGCGGGACCTGCCGCCGCACCCGCTGGATGTCCTCGGCGACCAGCTCGGCCAGCTGCAGGTACGCGGCCCGGGTCCGCGGCCGGAGCCTGGCCGGGTCGATCTCGGCGCCGGCCGCCAGGTGCTCGTCGAAGGGGACCGAGACCACGCCGCGGCAGCGGGTCTGGAAGTGCTCCACCAGGTCCTGGGTCCGCACCCGGCGACCGGTCTCGCGGACCTCGGAGATCACCGTGATGCTGCGGTCCACCAGGTCCTGGTAGCCGTGCGCCCGCAGCCAGTCCATGGTGGTGCTGGCGCTCGCCGCACCGTCCACGCTGGGGGTGGCCGCGATCAGAAGCTGGTCGGCCAGATCCAGCACGCCGCGCATGGCGCTGTGCAGCAGACCGGTGCCGGAGTCGGTCAGCACCAGCGGGTAGTGCAGCTGCAGCAGTTCGATCACCTGCCGGTAGTGCAGGTCGTCGAAGGTGGTGGCCACCGCCGGATCCACGTCGTTGGCGAGGATCTCCAGCCGCCCCGCCGTCTGCGAGGTGAACCGGCGCACGTCCAGGTAGCCGTTGATCTCGGGGATCGCGGCGACCAGGTCGCGGATCGTCGCGGTGGTCTGCTGGTGCACCCGGCGGCCCAGAGTGCCCGCGTCCGGGTTGGCGTCGATCGCGATGGCCTTGTCGTTGCGGGCCGAGGCGAAGACCTCCCCCAGCGCCATGGTGGTGGTGGTCTTGCCGACGCCGCCTTTCAGGCTGACCACCGCGACCCGGTAGCACTGCGTCAGCGGGACCTGCGGGAAACCGAGCCCCGGCTGCGCCGGGGCGCGGCCGGAGCGGATCCGGTGGGCCAGCCGGGTGCGTCGCGGGGGCTTGCGGAGCAGCCGGTCCGAGCTGAGCTCGACGGAGGCGGCGTGGCCCAGCGGGGTCGGGGCACCGGGGGACGGGTCCAGCCCCGGCGCCGGAGCAGGCGACGGAGTGGATGCCGGGGCGGGCGGCTGCTGCGCACCGGGGGCTTCGGCGGCGGACCCCGGAGCGGGGCCGTCCGGCCGGGCGGATGGCGAGAGTTGGGCGACCGGGACGGGCAGGGCCGGGATGGGCCGAGCCCAGCCGGGTAGCGCGGGGGCGGGTTGGCCCGGTGCTGGTTGGCCCGGCGCGGGTTGGACTGCCGGGGTGGCACAGGTAGGTGCGGGCGGGGTGGGCACGGCGGTCGGGACGGGGAGGGGCGGGCCGGCGGCGGGCGGCCGGGGTGGCGCGAAGACGGTGCCGAGGATGTCGGGTGATGCCGCTCCGTCCGCTGCCGGGCCGCCGATCCAGCCGTCGGGCTCCTCGGCGGGCCAGGCGTCCGGGACCGGGTCGGGTTCCGGGGCGGCGCCCGCACCCGACCGGATCTGCTGGATGAGGGTGCCGCCACCCGCTCCGTCCGCCATCCCTGTGCTCCTCTCGGCTGCCGCCCGGACCGCCGGACACGGCCGGCGTCGGGGGTGGTCCCCCAGGGAGCACGGCCGGAGGAGCCCGGAGGTTCAATCCGCCCCGGCCGCCGCCCCGGACGGCTTCCCCGCCGCCGCCGAACCGTTCGGCGGTGGCATTCCGACCGCTTGTCGCCCGCGTTCGCCCGCTCGCCGCAGATCGCTCGTCCGTGTGCCGCACCGCAGCTTCCGTTCGACGGGCAGGGCCCCGATCAGGCTTCCGGGGCCCGGAACGCCTCCCTACGGTCATGTACACCGACGCTCCTCGTGAAGGACGGTGACATCGTGAGCCAGACACTCACCCTCTTCCGCCCGGTTCCCCTCGCGGTCACCGCTGCGGTCCCGGTCGTGGCCGCACCGGAGCGCCTGGACGAGCGGTCGATGCGCGAGGTCTACACCGCGCACGGGACTGCGCTGCTGCGCTTCGCCACCTCGCTCACACGCGACCGGCAGCGCGCCGAGGACGTCGTCCAGGAGGCGTTCCTGCGGCTCTGGCGGCACCCCGAGGCGCTGCACAGTCCGCATGCCTCGATCCGCCCCTGGTTGTTCACGGTCGCCCGACGCATCGTCATCGACGCCGTACGCGCCCAGGCGTTGCGCCCGCAGGAGGTCGACGACGCGGACCTGGAGTGGCGCGGGGCGCTGGAGGACGGCTTCGAACGACTGGAGGCCGCACAGGCGTTCCGGCAGGCGCTGGCCGAACTGTCGTCCGCCCACCGGGCGGTGCTGCTGGAGCTGTACTACCGGGGCAGTTCGGTCGCCGAGGCCGCGGAGCGGCTCGGTGTTCCCGAGGGCACCGTCAAGTCCCGTAGCTACTACGCGCTTCGCGCCCTGCGCGGGCACCTCGACTGCTGAACCGAACGGCTGCCCCGCGCGTGTTGTGCACCAGGGGCAGGGCGCGGTACGACGGGCAGGGCGACGGCAGGTCCAGGCAAGGAGTCAGGGATGAACAGCGAACAGGCCGAGCGGGCCGGGACAGGCGCACAGCCTCCCGTCCCGGCAGCCGCCCCCGCGCCGTCGCCCGCGACCGGATCCTCGAACCTTCGCTACCTGGTCTGGTGGCAGCCGCTGTTGCGGGCCGGACTCCCGGAGCTGGGCGGCGGCTGGACCGCGACGCGGGTCCAGTCCGGACTGCGGCTCACCCGGAAGCCGGAGGACCGGGCCGGCGGGGCGGCCGCCGACCTGGTCGCCGCCGACCCGGCACGGCTCACCCTGGTGGTGGAGGCGGACCGGCCGGACGACGAGGTCGTCGCCGTGGTCGAGTCCGCGTTGGCGCTGCTCACCCCGCAGGGGCCGCGCGGCCTGCGGCTGGTGCTCCCGCTGGTGGACGCCGCGCTCGGGCAGGGACTCGCCGAGCGCCACGAACTCGACCTGGTCGCGCCCGCGGGGCGGGTCCTGATCACCCCGAACGGGCTGGCCGTGGCCACCGGCTTCCACCCCGGACACCCGCAGGCGTTCTGGCAGTGGCACCGCTACCGGCCCGGCCGCCCCGCCGAGCCCTGTGGGGCCCTGCACCCCTGCCCGCCCTGGGAGCAGGCCCTGGTCCGGCGCCACGTCGGCACCGGCCGGATCCCCGGCATACCGGACATCCACGTCCGACGGGTGGCCGGGGGCCTGGTGCTGCACGGTGCGGACGAGCACGCCGACGAGGTCGCCGCGTTCGTCCGGGTGGCCGGCCTGGTGCGCCCCGACCCCGAGCGGCTTACCGTCCTGGTGCGGTCCAACGGCCGCGACGCGGCGATGCGGGCCGCGCTGGGCGAGCTGCTCGGCGCGCTGCACCGGGCCGCACCGCTGCGGCTCCGGCTGCTCTGGCCGCACGCGGCCGCGGCCGGGCAGGGCGAGGGGCTGCAGGCGCTGGCCGACCGCTACGGGGCGGAGATCACCGCGCCGGACTCCGAGGTGCACCCGGAGGGGCCCGCGTGCCTGCGCTCGGCGGCGGCGGCCAGAGGCCCGGACGGTTGCTGGTACCGGTTCACGCCGCATGCCGCGGCGCTGGCCCTGGGGCCGACGCTGACCCTGTCCGCGGGACCCGCGCCGGCGGTCGTGCCGGACCGGGAACAGTCCGCGACGGCACCCGGTGTGCCGGAGCACCCGACCCGGACCGGCCCCCCGGCCGTCCTTCCGTCGATGTTCCCGGTGCAGCGGCAGGCCACGACGGTTCACCGGCTGCCGGTGACGCCACCTCAGCCGACCGAGCCGACTGCGCCGACCGAGCCGACTGCGCCGACCGAGCCAACCGAGCTCGCCGAGCCGACCGAGCCCGCGACGGAGCAGGCCAAGCCGCAGGTGCCTGCGCCGACCGAGCCCGCGCCAGAGCAGCCCGCGCCAGAGCCGGCCGGGCCGCAGGCGCCGGTGCCGGCCGCCGCGCGGGCGGTGCTGCTGGTGGAGCGCGACCACGACAGCAGTCCCGAGGAGCGCCAGCGCTACCGGGAGTCGGCCGGCACCCGGCACGAGAAGCATGTGATCGCGGTCGCGCGGCTCCTCGCGCAGCGGCCCGCGCTGCGCGGTGCGTCCTCGCACGAGGCCGAGGACCTGGCCGCGCTCCGGGCGTACCTCTGCGGTGAGCCCGCCGACCTGGACACGGCGCTGCGCGGTACGGACCCGGAGCCGGTGCGGGCCCAGACCGCCTGCCTGGTGTCCGGACTTCGGGTGCTGCCCGCTTTCCGGGGAGCGGTCTTCCGCCGGGCGAGTCTGGCGCCGACCGCGCTGGCCGAGTACCGGACAGGCCGGGAACTGGTCGAACCGGGGTTCGTCTGCGCGGTGCCGCTGCCGGGCGAGGCCGACGATCCCGGAACTCCGGACGGGTCCGGCGAGTCCGAGGCCGTGCTGTTCGCGGTGTGGTCGCAGTCGGCGCGCCGCACGGCCTGGTTGGACACCGGCCGCGGTGTCGAGGAACTGGTGTTCGCGACCGGAACCCGGTTCACCGTGCTGGCGGCCGACCCGGCCGCCGGGGAGGGCGGCGCAGTCGTCGTCCACCTGCGGGAGCGCGGCCGCGATGACGGGGCGGACGCCCGCATCCTGGAACGCCTGCGGGCCGCGGTCTCCGCCGTCCCCGAGGCCGCGCCGACCGGGCGCGGCCGTCCGGTCCGGGCCAAGCAGGCCGCACAGCGCCCCGCGCCGCTGCCACGGCATCGTTTTCCGATCGGTCTCGACGGCCGGGGCCGCCCGTACCTCTCCGTCGCCGCGCCACCGCCCTCGTAAGAGTCCGCCCAGCCCGTCGTCTTCGCCGAGAGGTTCGCCCGACATGACCGAGCTGACGTGTCATCGGCTGCTGCTGTCCCTGGCCGGCCGACTTCCGGAGGCGGTGCTCGCCGAGATGCGGATCGCGCTGGCCGAAAGTCCGCCGCGAGCAGCGGCCATGCTGGCGGCGGTGCTGGCGACGGGCCAGTTCCCGGTCACGGAGGACGAGTGGGAGCGGGTGCTCACCCAATCGCGCGAGGCCGGCGGGGAAGGCGAGGACGGCGGGGAAGGCGGAGACGGTGACGACCAGCCGTGGATCGTCGCCGAACTTCCCGAACCCGCACACGGCTTCAGCGCACTCCGCCCGGGCGGCGGTCCGTCCGGCGAGGACGCCTGCGACCTCACCGCCGTCCGTGTCGCCGAGGCCGCCGCAGGGCGCGCGGTGGGGCTGTGGCGCTGCTGGCGGGGCGACGGCTTCGGCGCGGAGCCGGACGTCCGGGTCTATCTGGTGCAGGTCGGGTCCGAGGCGGAAGCCCCCGCCGTCGCCGCCGCACTGCACCGCGCGCTGCGGCAGGAGCACCCCGCCCTGGCGGACCTGGTGGACGTCGAGGCGTTCGCCGTGGACGCCGAACCGGGCCGGTACCAGCGCCGGGCGCTGGACGCGGCCCTGCTGCTCTGGGCCGACGGGGGCTCCACCGGACCCGAGTTCATGCTGGCGCGGGTGTTCGACCGGGTGGACCCGGAGACCGGCCCCGGCTTCGCCGGGGACCACCCGCACATCGTCGACGCCGAGCTGAGCAGCCGGCTGCTGGCCTACCTCGCCTCGGGGCGTCCGGTCCTGAGCACCACCGCCCGGATGGCCGACCCGCTGGACCCTGCCGCCGGCGAGAGCGTGCCGCTGGGGTTCCTCACCGACGGCGAATGGATCTGGACAGAGGCGGTCGGCTACTTCCTGGAACGGCACGGCCTGGAGCCGGACCCGGAACTGCTGGCCCATGTCCGGCTCCTCGGCTTCGTCCCGCCGCAGCCGGACGACGAGACGGTGCTCCGCGCCTCCGCCTTCCTGCTGGCGCCCCCGGACGCCGCCGACCCGGACCCCGCCTGGACCTCCGAACGCGCGTGACCGTCGGTCACCTCGGGCCGAGGTCCTCGGGGAGCAGAAGCCGCAGGTCGTCCCGGCTGGCGGTGATCCCGGCCAGCCGCCCGGCCTGACGGGTGATCATGCCGTCCAGCACCTGCCGGGCGTAGCGGCCGTTGCCGAAGGTGCGACCGCGCGGCACTGCCGCGAAGTGCCGCAGCAGGGCCTGCCCCGCCGTCTCGGAGGGCTCGTAGCCGGACCGCGACGCGTGCTGGGCCAGGATGGTCAGCAGCTGCTCGGGGGTGTAGTTCTCGAACTCCACCCGGTGCGAGAAGCGGGACGCCAGGCCGGGGTTGGCGGCCACGAAGCCGTCCATCTCCTCCGCGTACCCGGCGGCGATCACCACCACCTCGTCGCGGTGGTCCTCCATCAGCTTCACCAGGGTGTCGACGGCCTCGCGGCCGAAGTCGCTGCCGGAGGCGCCCTGCGGGGCGAGGGTGTAGGCCTCGTCGATGAACAGCACCCCGCCTCTGGCCCGGTCGAAGGCGTCCCTGGTCCGCTGTGCGGTCTGACCGACGAACTCGCCGACCAGGTCGGCCCGGGCCACCTCGACCAGCTGGCCCCGGGCCAGCACGCCGAGCGCGGTGAGCAGTTGGCCGTAGAGCCGGGCCACCGTGGTCTTGCCGGTGCCGGGCGCGCCGGAGAACACCAGGTGCCGGGACAGCGGCGGGACCGGCAGCCCGGCCCGTTCCCGCTGCCGGGCCACCGCGATCAGGTTCACCAGGTCGTTGACCTCGCGTTTGACCTCGGCCAGGCCGACCATCGCGGACAGCTGGGCCCGCAGGTCCTCCACGCCGGGGGCGTCGGCGGTGCGGGCGGAGGTGCTCACCCCGGCGGCCGCCCCCGGCCCCAGGTCCTCGGGCAGCAGCCGGACCAGGTCGGCGTCGGCCGCGTCCGGCAGCCCGCCGAGCCGCTCCGCCTGGCGGCCCACCATCTCCTCGAACACCCGGCGGGCGGTACGGCCGTTGCCGAAGTTGCCGTCCCGGGGGATGCGCTCGAAGTAGCCGGTCAGCGCGACCTTGGTGGCGGCGTCCAGGACGTACTCGTGCCGGGCGCAGTCGCGCTCGACGATGGTGACCAGTTCCTCGTTGCGGTAGTCGTCGAACTCGATGGTGCGGGTGAACCGCGAGGACAGACCCGGGTTGGCGGCCAGGAAGCCGCGCATCTCGTGCGAGTAGCCGGCCGCGATCACCACCACGTCGTCGCGGTGGTCCTCCATCAGCTTGACCAGGGTGTCGATCGCCTCCCGGCCGAAGTCCGGCCCGCCGCCCTCCTTGGCGCTGAGGGTGTAGGCCTCGTCCACGAACAGCACCCCGCCGCGGGCCGAGTCGAAGACGTCGGTGGTCTTCATGGCGGTGCCGCCGATGATCTGCGCCACCAGGTCGGCCCGGGCCACCTCCACCACATGGCCGAGCCTGAGCACCCCCAGCGCGCGCAGGATCTGCCCGTAGAGGCGGGCCAGGGTGGTCTTGCCGGTGCCGGGCGGCCCGGCGAAGACCAGATGGCGGCTCATCGGCGGCATCGGGAGCCCGGCGGCGGCGCGGCGCTGCGCCAGCTGGTTCAGACTCACCAGCGAGGCGACCTCCTGCTTCACCCCGGTCAGGCCGACCAGTCCGTCCAGCTCGCGCAGCAGTTCGGCGAGGGACTTCTCCTCGGGGAGCGGCGGCTCCGGGGATGCCGCAGGCTCGTGCCGTCCGGGCGGCCCGGCAGGGTCCGGTCCGGGCCGGCCGCCGTCCCCCGGCCTGTCCCCGGGCCGGGCCGGTCCTTCGTGCTCCCCGGTCCGCTCCGGCCGCGGCCCCCGGGACCGGCCCGGGGCGGGCGGCGCGGCTGCGCCCAGCGTCCCGTAGGCGTCGGGGCGGCCGTTGCGCTCGCTGGTGAGGTCCGACACGGTCAACCGCTGGTTGGGGACCTGCTGCCGGATCCCCGAACCCGTGTTGCCGCGCACCGCGCAACCGCGGACCGAAACCGGTTCGGTGCTGTGGAGCGCCAGTCCGTCACCCTGGTTGGCCTCCAGGGTGCAGTCGGTCAGCGAGCCGCGGGCCGCACCGGCCAGGTGCACCCCGTCGCCGCCGCAGTCGTCCACCCTGGTCCGGGTCAGCGAGACGTCGCCGCCGTCCTCGACCGCCACGCCGTGCAGGGCCGCGCCGCGGATCTCGCAGTCCCGGAACACCCCCAGGCCGCCCGCCCCGACCAGCACGCCCGCGTCGGAACTGCCCAGCAGCCGGGTCGACTGCACCATCGGATTGCCGCCGTCGGACGTCGCCACGGCCGCGAAGCGGGTGTCGCTGATCTCCGAGTCCTCGATCCGGCCCCGGCCGTTCTCCAGCGCCACCACCCCGTGGCCCTGGCAGCCGTGCACCGTGATCCGCCGCAGCAGCGGGTTGGCCCCGCCCCGGATGCCGATGCCGTGACTGCGCATGTCACGGATCTCCAGGCCCTCGAAGCTGCCGGCCGCGCCGTCGCCCAGCACCAGGCCCACATCGGCGCAGTCGCTGATCACCCCGCCGGTCAGCACCGGGTCGCAGTCGCCGCCGACCCACACCGCCGGTGCGTGGATCTCGCTGATCGTGCAGTCCTCGTAGCGGCCCCGGCCGCCCGCGGTGACACTCAGCGCATGGCCCCGGGTGCGGCGCACCGTGCAGCGGCGCAGGATCGGATCGGCGTGGTCGGTGACGCTCACGCCGTGGCCGCCGACATCGCTGAACTCGCAGTCCTCCAGCGTCGGCCGGGCCCTGGACGCGATGTGCACGGCGGTGTCCGCCACGTCGTGCACCCGGCAGGACCGCACCGTCGTGGTGCTCTCCGACTCGAAGGCCAGCGCGGGCCCCTCGATCCGGGAGATGTCGCAGCTCTCGATCAGTCCGCGGGCCCGGTCCGCCGCGCACACCGCGTTGCCCGCCACCTCCCGCACCGTGCAGCCCCGCACCACGGGGTTGGCGGCGTCCGAGATCACCAGCGCCGAGGAGCCGATCCGTTCGATCACACAGCCCTCGGCCAGTGCCTCGCCGCCGGCCGCGACGATCCCGGCCCCGCCCGGGTTGCTGATGAGGCAGTCCCGCAGCACCGCCGCCGCCCCCGCGCGCACCAGCACGGCGCCCCAGGCGTCGGCCCGCAGCTCGCACTCCTCCAGGGTGAGCCGCCCGGTGGCGGCGTCCACGGTCGGGGCCTCCGGGTCGCTGCTCACCAGGGTCAGCCCGCACAGGGTGGCGGCCTCGGCGGTCAGCCGCACCGCGCTGCCGCCGGGGGCGTTCACGGTCACGCCCTCGCCGTCCGGCTCACGCCGCAGGGTCACCGGGATCGTGATCTCCAGCCGCTCGGAGTAGTGCCCGGCCCCCACGGTGATGATCGCGCCCTCCCGGGCGACGGCCAGGGCCGCACCGATGCTCCGGTGCACCCCGGACCCGCCGGCCCCGGACGGCGACACGGTGAGGACCTGGCGTGCGGGACCGCCCGCGGCTCGGTGCGGCGCGGAAGGTACGGACACCATGCGTCACCTCTGCTTGTTCCACTGTCGTGCGGGGCTACCGCCCCACTGCGGTGCACGAGCGCCGGGCCGGATCGGTTCGACCCGGCGCTGAACCCGTCCGGACCGGCGGACGTGGGACCGGGTAGCGGCCCCGTCCTGCGCACGCCCTCGGCCCGCGAACGCCCACCGCACCGCCAACGCCACCGCGCCGCCAACGCCCACCGCGCCGCCAACGCCCACCGCACCGCGAACGCCCACCGCACCGCCAACGCCACCGCACCGCGATCGCCACCGCACCGCGCACGCCCCGACCAGGAGACACCCGTGACGAACCGTCAACCGGCCCGTGCCACCCGGCGGGCGATCGCCTGCGCCGTCCTGCTCGGCCTGGGAGCGCTGACACCCCTCGCCCTCCCCGCCGCCCCGGCCGC
Source organism: Streptacidiphilus sp. EB129 (assembly GCF_041262645.1). Taxonomy (NCBI): domain Bacteria; kingdom Bacillati; phylum Actinomycetota; class Actinomycetes; order Kitasatosporales; family Streptomycetaceae; genus Streptacidiphilus; species Streptacidiphilus sp. EB129. The sequence goes on along the minus strand of NZ_JBGCCS010000042.1, from coordinate 34,334 downwards.
CGCAGCCGACTGCGCGGTCCCCGCCACGACCGTCGTCCGCGCCGTGCCGTCCCAGCAGATCCGGCTGGACCCGCAGCGGGCCTGGACGCTGACCCGGGGCACGGGCGTGGTCGTCGCAGTCGTGGACACCGGGGTCGACGCCGGAGTGCCGCAACTCGCCGGGCATGTGCTGCGCGGCTCGGACACGGTGAACTCGGCCGGGACCGGGCGCGGCGACAGCGACTGCGAGGGCCACGGCACCTTCGTGGCCGGGATCATCGCCGCCCAGCCCGCCCCCGGCATCGGCTTCGTCGGGATCGCACCCGGTGTGGTGATCCTGCCGATCCGGCAGACCACCGACGGCCGGGACGGCTCCTCGGCCAGCCTCGCCCGCGCCATCGACCTGGCCGTCAACGACGGCGCCCGGGTGGTCAATGTCTCGGTCGCGGCGGACGCACCCAGCCCGGCGCTGCGGGACGCGGTCGCCTACGCGCTGAGCCGGGACGTGCTGATCGTCGCGGCGGCCTCCAACTCCGCGCTGCAGGGCAACCCGGTGACGTACCCCGCCGCCTACCCCGGAGTGCTCGCCGTGGGCGCGGTCGACGACACCGGCAAACGCTCCGACTTCTCCGAGAGCGGGTCCTTCGTCGGCCTGGTCGCGCCGGGCACCAACATCCTCAGCCTCGGCACCGGCGGCCCCGGGCTCGCCCTGGACCAGGGCACCAGCTTCGCCACGGCGTTCGTCACCGGCGCGGCGGCGCTGGTCCGCGCCTACCACCCGGGCCTGACGGCCGCCCAGGTGGTGCACCGGCTGGAGGCCACCGCCGACCACCCCGGCAGCAGCCTGCCGGACCCGGAACTCGGCTGGGGCACCGTCAACCCCTACAACGCCGTCGCCGCCGTCCTGCCCGAGGAGGCCGGCGGCCCGGCCCCGGCCGCTTCGCACCCGGCCCCGCTGCACCTCGCCGCCGCGCCCGCCGCGGCCGGCTCCGACACCCCGGTCCTGCTGCTCGCCGCAGCCGGCCTCACCGCCGCCGCTGCCGTCCTCGCGGTCGCCGCCGTCCTGCCCAGGGCCCGTCGCCGCGGCTGGCGCCCGGCCGGACGACCCGCCCCCGACACCGACTGAACGCCTGCGGACGATTGACCGTGTACCCGAATGAGCGCACCTCGGCGGGAGGTGCGGGTCAGAAGGGTTCCTCACATGATCTCGATTCGATCCGGCAGGCGTGTGCTCGCGACCGTCGCCGCCACGGCCGCGCTGAGTGCGGTGGCGGTCGGCGTGGCCGCCGGTCCGGCCTCGGCCTCGACCATCAGCAACGGTTTTGTGCAGGTCTGCGCACAGGGCAAGTACGCGGCGTACGCGACGTTCCCCTACCGGGGCGGATTCTCGACCACCGTGGTCAACCCGGGCGACTGCTGGTACGGGTGGATGGGGGGCGACTCCTGGGAGCCGATCGACGTGTACGGCATCTACCCCGGCTCGCCGAAGCCCATCGACCTCGGCGAGGTCTGGTACAACGGCAGCGTTTCCGGCATCGGCATCGGCGCCGAGGGGACCACGGACAACTACTACTACTACACCTGGTAGCCCGCCCACCCACCGCTCCTGCACCTACGGCGACGGCCGGGTCCCCCTCCTGGAAGGGGGACCCGGCCGTCGCCGTAGGTGCAGGAGCGATCAGGCCCGGTCGGCCACCGGGGTCTGGACCAGCACCGCGCCGCGGCGGGTGACCAGTTGGGCGCGGCCGACCGGGAGCTTCTTCGGCATCGCCGAGCCGAGGAACGGGCCCTCCTCCCTCGGGGTGGACAGCATCAGGCCGGGGGTGCCGAGGTCCCACAGGCGGCGCATCACCGGGTCGCCCATGGAGCGGCCGGCGCCGGCGCTGGAGCGGGCCACCACCAGGTGCAGGCCGATCTCGTTGCCCTGGGCCAGCAGGTCCATCAGCGGGGCCAGCGGGCTGTCCATCGGCGAGGACAGCAGGTCGTAGTCGTCGACCAGGACGTAGAGGATCGGGCCGATCCACCAGTCCCGCAGCCGCAGCCGGGACGGGTCGATGTCGGGCCCCGGTACGCGCCCGCGCAGGATCGACAGCGCTTCCTTGATGTTGGTGGACAGTGCGCCGCTGGACACCGCGTATCCGAGCTGGTGCTCGGCCGGGACGACGTCGTGCAGGTCGCGGCGGGTGTCGGCGAGCATCACCCGGGCCTGGTCCGGGTTGTAGCGGCCGGCGACGGCGTGTGCGACCAGCCGGAGCAGATTGGTCTTGCCGGTCTCGGTGTCCCCGAACACCATCAGGTGCGGGTGCTGCTCGAAGTCGTGCCACACGGTGTGCAGCTGGATCTCGTCCAGGCCGATCGGGACCCGCAGGTCGCCGTCCGCGGGCGGGAGCCGGTCGACCGGGAGCAGTGTGGGCAGCAGCCGGACGGCGGGTGCCCCGGCCCCGGTCCACGCGGTGGCGATCTCGTCGACCAGGTCGCGGACCGCCTCGGCCAGCCCCTCCGAGGTGGGCTTGCCGTCGATCCGGGGGAGCGCGCCGAGGAAGTGCATGGAGTCACGGGTGATGCCGCGGCCCGGTACCTCCGGCACCAGTGCCGCCAGCCGGGGGCTGACCTCGGAGTCGATGTGGTCGGGCAGCCGCAGCTCGAACTTGGTGCCGAGCTGGTCCCGCAGCCAGGGCCGGATCTCGGTCCAGCGCACCCCGGAGACGACCAGGTGGATGCCGTAGGTCAGCCCGCGCGCGGCGAGCTCCTGGATGGCGCCCTCCAGCGACTCGTAGTCCTGGTGCAGGGTGAACCAGCCGTCGATGACCAGGAACACGTCACCGTACGGGTCCTCGGCGAAGCCGCCGGCCCGGCGCAGTTCGCGGTAGGCGGCCATGGACTCGACCTCGTGGCGGCGGAACAGTTCCTCGCGGGAGGCGAGCAGGCCGACCATCTCGGCGATGGTGCGGGTGACCTTCTCCGGTTCCATCCGACTGGCGACGCCGCCGACGTGCGGCAGTCCGCGCAGTGAGGAGAGCGTGCCGCCGCCGAAGTCCAGGCAGTAGAACTGCGCTTCGCGCGGGGTGTGCAGCAGCGACAGCGACAGGATCAGGGTGCGCAGCAGGGTGCTCTTGCCGGACTGCGAGGCCCCGGCCACCCCGACGTGTCCGGCCCCGCCGGACAGGTCGGCCATCAGCAGGTCGCGGCGCTGGTCGGCGGGCCGGTCGACCACGCCCAGCGGCACGGTCAGCCGTCCGCGCGAGGGCGCGTCGGCGCACTGCAGCCCGTACTCGGCGTCGTCGGACAGCGGCGGCAGGATCTCGTCCAGCAGCGGCGGCGCGGACAGCGGCGGCAGCCAGACCTGGTGCGGCGGCGGCCCCTGGTCCCGGAGGCGGTCGATCAGCACCTCCATCAGGGTCTCGCCGCTCTCCTCGCGGGCCGCCTCCAGTTCCTCCCGCTCCCTGGCCTCCTCCTCGGTCTCCGGCTGCTCGGCGGGCGGCGCCAGGAAACCGACCGAGTACGGCACGATCTGCTGCTGGATCACGGCCGCCCGCCGTACCGGTTCGGTCTGCTGGTAGGGGCCGGAGACGTAGGCGGCCTTGAAGCGGGTCAGGTTGGAGGTGCCGGTCTTGAGGTAGCCGTTGCCGGGTGCGGACGGCAGCTCGTAGGCGTCGGCGACGCCCAGCACGCTGCGGCTCTCCCCGGCGGAGAAGGTGCGCAGCCCGATCCGGTAGGACAGGTGCGACTCCAGCACGTGCATCCGGCCCTCGTCCACCCGCTGCGAGGCGAGCAGCAGATGGATGCCCAGGCTGCGGCCGAGCCGTCCGATCATCACGAACAGGTCGATGAACTCGCGTTTGGTGGCCAGCAGTTCGCTGAACTCGTCGACCACCAGGTAGAGCGTGGGCAGCGGGGCCAGCTGGGCCCCGGCGGCGCGGGCCTTCTCGTAGTCGTGGATGGAGCTGAAGTTCCCGGCCCGGCGCAGCAGTTCCTGGCGGCGGTTCATCTCGCTGGTGATGGCGTCGTGCATCCGGTCCACCAGCGGGAGTTCGTCGGCCAGGTTGGTGATCACGGCGGAGGTGTGCGGCAGGTCGTCCAGGCCGAGGAAGGTCGCCCCGCCCTTGAAGTCGACCAGGACGAAGTTCAGCACCTCGGAGGAGTGCGTCACCGCCAGCGCCAGCACCAGAGTGCGCAGCAGTTCGCTCTTGCCGGAGCCGGTGGCCCCGATCAGCATGCCGTGCGGGCCCATGCCGCCTCGGGCGGCCTCCTTGATGTCCAGTTCCACCGGGGTGCCGTCCTCGGCGATGCCGATCGGCACCCGCAGCTGGTCCCAGGTGGAGCGGGCCTTCCAGGTGACGGCCGGGTCCAGCGCGCGGGCGTCGCCGACGCCCAGCAGTGCGGTGAGCTCGATGTCGGTGGCCAGCGCCTGGGTGGCCTCGGCGGTGACGCCGAGCCGGAACGGCGCAATGGTCTGGGCGAGGGCGGTGCAGCGGACCACGCTCAGCGTGCCGGGGACGCAGATGGTGCTGAAGGTGTCCTTGCCGGTGCGTTCCTCGCCGACCAGTTCCACCTTCGCGGCCGAGGTGCGCAGCCGCAGCGCGGTGCGGGCCGCCTTGAACGGCAGGCAGCCGCCGACGTCCAGCAGCACGGTGTTGCGGAACCCGGCGACCGCGGCCTGCGAGCCGTCGGGGATGCGCACCCCGTCCAGCACCACCACCACATACGGTTCGCCCGGATTGGCGCTGGGTTTGGGGTCGAACCGGGGGCGCTCGCGGAACTCCTCGCCGCCGAGCAGTTCCTCCAGTTCGCTGAAGCTTCCGGCGACCAGCCGGACGTTGCCGGAGGCGTCCCGCTCGGACGGGTGCTGGGCGTGCGGCAGCCACTTCACCCACTCCCAGTCGGCCTCCCGCTCCGGCGAGGTGCAGACCGCGATCCGCAGGTCGTCGGGGGAGTGGAAGGTCGCCAGCTCCGCCAGCACCGACCGGACCATGCCGCGCGACACCGCCTCGTCGCCGTCGAACAGCACCCGCCCGAAGGCCCGCAGGTAGACCGGGATCGGCACCTCGGGGACGGTGGTGTAGCTGCTGAGGAAGCGCCGCAGCGCGCCCGCGCAGAGCGGTTCCAGGTCCTCCACCGGCTTGGTCTGCGGGGGCGTCAGTCTGGTGCCCAGCCGCTGCGGCCCGGTGCCGATCCTGACCTCGCAGAAGTCCGGGTGGTTGGTACGCCGCTCCCACAGCCGCCGGCTCATCGCCACCGACCACAGCGACTCGGGCGCCGGGTGGTTCCAGCGCAGCGACTCGTGCTGCTGCACGATCAGTTCCCGCACCTGGCGCCGCATCTGGCCCAGGTAGCGCATGTAGTCGCGGCGTTCGCCGCGCAGCTTGTGCTTGCGGTCGCCGCCGGAGCGGCCGATGCTGCCCGCCGCCATACCGACGCTGGACATCGCCATCATGCCCGCCGACAGGTAGCTCATGGTGTGGTTGCTGCCCGGTTGCGCGAAGAACAGCATGGACGCGCCCGACCCGGCCGCCATCGGCAGCATCATCAGCGACTGGCCGAGCCCGCCGCGCCCCGCCTCGGGGAGCACCGGCGGCTCCTGCAGCGTCAGCTCCCCGCGCGGCATCGGCGGAACCTTCTGACGCGGCGGCCGGCGAAAGACCACGGTGGTCACGGCAGCTCCCTTCGCTGGGTGGACACCGGGAGGCGTCGACACCGGGAAACACGGTCGAACCGGCAGGCCGGTTCAGCCGTGCACCCGAGTGCACTGCCTTCGGACGCACCGCCATCGAAGGCACTGCGCAAATCCTCCGCCGACCGCCGACCCTGGACGCCGCGACATGACGAACGATCTGTGCCGACTGGTGCTGGTGACCCCCGACCGCTCGCTCGACGTCGCGGTGCCGGTGGACGTGCCCATCTCCTACCTGCTGCCGACGCTGCTCAAGCACGCCGGGGCCCACCTGGCCGAGGAGGGCGCCGAGCACGAGGGCTGGGTACTGCAGCGCCTCGGCGAGGAACCGCTGGACGAGGAGACCACGGTCGCCGCCTGCGCTCTGCACGACGGTGAGCGGCTGTACTTCCGGCCGCGCCGGGAGAGCCTGCCGGCCATCGACTTCGACGACCTGGTCGCCGGTCTGGCCGGCGGGATCAAGGAACGCGCCGACCGGTGGACCCCGGCGCTGACCCGGTGGCTGTTCCTCGGCCTGCTCGGGGCAGCCCTCGCCGCAGGCGTCGCGGTGCTGCTGCTGCCCGGCCCGTCCGCCCCCCGCGCCGTCGCCGCCGGGTCGGTCGCCCTGTTGCTGCTGCTGGCGGCCTGCGCGCTCGGCCGGGCCTACGACGACGCCCCCGCCGCGCTGCTGCTGGGCTGCGCGGCGCTCCCGTACGCGGCCGTCGGCGGACTGCTGGCGATCGTCCCGCGCCCGCACCACGGGCCCGGCTCCACGGCCGAACTGGGCGCGGCCACGGCGGTGCTGCTCACCGCGGTACTCGCGGCAGTGCTGACCGGCAGTCATGTCCTGGTGTACCTGGGCGCCGGCACCGCCGCGCTGTTCGGGGTGCTGGGCGGTCTGGTGGCGACGTTCTTCACCATCGGCGGCGCACAGACCGGGGCCTGCGTGCTGGTGGTGGCGCTGGCGCTCAATCCGGCGGTGCCGATGCTGTCGTTCCGACTCGGCGGGCTCCGGGTGCCGCCGCTGCCGTCCGGCCCCGAGCAGCTGCTGCAGCACACCAGCCCGCTGCCGGCCGCCGAACTCGGCGACCGGGCCCGCGCCGTGGACGGATTCCAGGCCGCGCTGTTCCTCGGCGTCGGCGCGGCCTGCGCCGGCGCGCTCACCGCACTCGGCCACGACGCCGGCTGGGGCGCCCGGGTGGTGCTGGGCACCGGCTGCGCGGCGCTGCTGCTGCGCTCCCGGCTGCTGGGCAGCGCCTGGCAGCGGCTCGGCCTGCTGCTGCCCGCCGCCTACGGGCTGGCCACCCTGGGCGTACGGCTGGCGGCCGGCGCGTCCGCGCACAGCAGGCTGGGCATCGGCCTGGCGGTAGTGCTCGCCGTCGCACTGCTGCTGCTCGCACTGTCCCGCAGCCTGCCGGAACGCCCGATGCTGCCGTACTGGGGGCGGACCGCGGAGATCCTGGAGATCCTGACCGCCGTCGCCCTGGTGCCGATGGCCGCCGGTCTGCTCGGCGTGTTCGGCTGGGCGCACGGATTGGCGGCCTGAGCGATGCAGACCCGCCGCGACCAGCTGCAGGCCCATCTCTTCACCGTCGGACGGCTGGTGTCCGGACTGGTCCAGGGCGAGCCGGACGTTCCGGAGACCCCGATGCGCCGGTCCACCACCGGGGTCTTCGTGGGCGTCGCGGTCACCATGCTGATCATCGTCGGCTCCGCGCTGTTCGGACTGATCTCCCCGTCCGCGTCCACCGGCATCACCGCGTCCAACACCCTGCTGGTGGACCAGCGGACCGGGGCCCGCTACCTCTACCTCGACGGCGAGCTGCGCCCCGTGCTCAACTACAGCTCGGCACTGCTGATCCTCAACTCCGCGACGCCCACCGTGAAGACGGTCAGCTCCTCGGCCCTGGACGGGGCCCCGCACGGACTGCCGGTGGGCATTCCGGACGCGCCGGAGACGCTGCCCTCGCCGACCGCACCGACCAGGGGCGCCTGGTCGGTGTGCGCGGCCACGGTGCCGGACAGCGCCGGGCGGCCGCAGCCGGTGGTCACCGCTGAGGTCGGCCCGGCCCGGCTGCCGACGGTGCTGGACGACCGGCGCGCCCTACTGGTCCGCACCCCGGACGGCAGCACCTTCCTGGCCTGGCACGACCGAAGGCTGCTGATCCCGGCGGGGTCCAGGACCGCGCTCGGCTACGACGCGGTGCAGCCGTTCCAGGTCGGCGCCTCCTGGGTCAGCGCACTGCCGGCCGGACCGGACCTGACGGCGCGCGCGGTGGACGGACTCGGCAGCAGCGGACCCGTGGTGAACGGCAGCCGGGGTACGGTCGGGCAGATCTTCCGCTCGGACGGCCCCAGCACCCCCGGCAGCCCCGGCAACCTGTTTGTGCTGCTGCGGGACGGCCTGGCACCGCTGTCCCCGGTCGACGCGGCCCTGCTGCTGGGCGATCCGGCGACCATCCGCGCCTACGGCAGCCGCCCGGTCGCGCCGATCCCGGTCAGCGCCGCCGCGCTCGGCGCGGTCCCGCCCTCGGCCACGTCCGCGATCACGGCCGGCTACCCGCCGACGGTGCCGCAGGCCGTCGGCGCGACCGCCGGCGGCACCCAGGTCCCCTGCTTCACCGCGGCCACCGGGCCCGACGCGGGCCCGGTCTACCGGGTGGCCACCGAGAGTGCGGCCGACCCGCTGCAGAGCACCGCACCGACCGGCGGCGGCAGCGGGACCGGCGGAGCGGTCGACGGACCGGTCGCCGACCACGTCCAGGTGCCCCCGGGCGGCGGCCTGGAGGCCGTCGCCCTGGCCGCGCCCGGGGTCAGCAGCGGCACCCTCTACCTGGTCACCGACCTCGGCCTGAAGTACCCGCTGGCGTCGGCGAACGTCGCCAAGACGCTCGGCTACGGCGCGGTCGACCCGGTGCCGGTACCGACCACGCTGCTCGCGCTGCTGCCCACCGGGCCGGTGCTCGACCCCGCCACGGCGGGCGAGACGCTCCCGATGGCGGCGGCGAGCACGGCCGCCGCGCCGTAGCGCCGGCAACGGCGAAAAGTCCCGCGCGGACGGTGAACCCGACGCGCGTCCGTACGTGTAACCGGATAGAGGACCACACCCGCCGAGGGGCGGGGTACACCGAGTGAAGGAGCAGCGACATGGCGGATGCGACCAGCACCGGCGGCAGCGTCAAGCGGGGCGACCCGGCGGTCATGGCCCAGGGCGCCCAGGTCATCAACGGGAAGATCGGCGAGGTGAAGACCATCCTGGTCGCCACCAACGAGGCCGTGACCTCGCTCAGCGGCGGCTGGACCAGCGACGCAGCGAGCTCGTTCAACGGCATCATGCAGCAGTGGGACCAGGACATGGTGAACGTCATCGCCTCGCTGGAGCGCATCGAGGCGCAGCTGACCAACACCAAGTTCCACTACGACAAGCAGCAGTACGAAGCGATGGGCCTGACCAGCGACTTCAGCCGGACCCTGTCCGGCATGACGCCGGTCGTCCCCAAGTAACCCGCACAGCAACCCGAATCACCACCACCACCATCCAGCGAAGACGAAGGGACAGTCATGGCCACCGGCGACAGCAGCAGCGGCTTCTACGCGCACATCCCCACCATGGACCAGGCGATGGACGATCTGATGATCGCCGCGCAGAAGCTCACGTCCATCCTGGACGACCTCGACCAGCAGATCCGCCCCATGCTCAACTCCTGGGACGGTGACGCCAAGGACATGTACACCTCCTGCCAGGCGGAGTGGAACGCGGCCGCCGCCGACATGCAGTCCCTGCTGAAGAGCGCCGGCATCACCGTCAGTCAGGCCCGTGACCTGTACGGCACGGTGGACTCGCAGATCGCCGCCGCCTGGGCCGGAATGCGCTAGGGGATCCGATCATGGCAACCGACTCCTCGCAGGTCATCGCGGTAGCACCGTCGGCCCTGAGGTCCTTCGCCACCGCCGTGCAGACGATGGCCGACGCCACCGGCGCAGGCTCGCTGTCCGAGGCGAAGATGAAGCTCAAGGACGTCAACAACCTCACCTTCGCCGGGCGCGGCCTGATGCCGGAGGCGGACAGCCTCAAGTCCACCATCACCGGCTACGCCAGCACCGCGGCGACCAACATCCAGGCCTTCACCGACGGCATGGACAAGCTCGCCACCGACCTGATCGCCTTCGCAGCGAGGTACACCGACGCCGACGCGCTGGCCAAGGCCTCCTCCCAGGACATGTGGAGCGCGGTGGGGCCGGACCTGGAGGCCTACTTCCCCGGCGTGGTGGGCGCGCAGCCGGCACCCGTGGTGAACCCGCCGACCATCAACGTCTGAGCCAGCCGAAGCATCGAACTACCTGACCGGAGGTCGGGCCGACATGAGTGACGACACCCCACCGTTCAGCACCAACGGCGACGGCCCCAAGGGCGCCGTCGGCATGTACGACTCCTACAGCTACGAGCAGGTCGTCGGTGCACTCTCCGGTGGCTTCGCCAACGACCCCAGCGCCGAGGTGGTCGACCCCAACACCCTGCTGCAGGCCGGCGAGAACTTCGGCACCGCCGCCACCGCGCTGATCACGGCGGGCAAGACCTTCCAGAGCCTGCTGACACAGCTGCTCGGCACCCATGACGACCCGTTGTGGACCGGCGACGCGGCCAATGAGTTCGCCGCCATCATGGACGGCATCCTCGGCTGGCTCGCCGACACCGTCACCCGGATCGGCCACGAGTACAACGTGCTGATGGCCGCCTCCGGCAAGCAGTTGTCGGACGCCCAGCTGGCGCTCAACAAGATGGCCTACGACGCCGTCAACACGTGGCAGGCGGCGCAGGACGCGGCGGCGGCGGCCAACAGCGACCCGTACTCCGACTGGGTCAACGAGTAACTCGCACCACCCGTACCCGAACTGGAGAGGAAGGCTGTCATGGCTGCGAGCACGGGTCCGTCGACCGACATGCCCGACACACCGGACACCTCGGTGTTCAACTCGTCGGGCCCCAGCTCGTCGATCAGCCTGCCGGCCGACATCAGCGCCACTTATCCCGGCTACAGCGGGGCGGTGACGATCTACCACAGCCAGCGCTCGCCGGAGCTGGTGGCCTCGTCGCGCAGCCTGATCAAGCTGCTGGCCGGCAACTACCAGACCATCGAGAGCCAGCTCAAGCAGACCGTCGCGCCGACCTTCAAGCCCGCGCCGCCCGACCCCAACTTCAACCCGGGCAGCAACGGTCCCGGTACCAACCTGCCGAACGGCCCGGCCGACCTGGCGCCGCTGGTCGGGTCCGACACGTTGCCCCGACTGCAGGGGATGACCAGTGCCAGTAACGACCTCGGCCCCGCGAGTCTCAGCGATGCCAAGGCACTGGACCCGCTCGGCGGAGCCAGCAGCCTGGGACCGCTTGGCGGTGCGAGCGACCTCGCCGCGAACGGTCTCGGCCCCGGCGGATCGCTCGGCCCCGGCGGCACGCTGGGCACCGGACTCGGCGCGGGCGGGGGCCTGGGCCCGGGCGGGTCGCTCGACCCGGGCACCCACCTGGCCGACTTCACCCCTGGTACCAGCGGCCTCGGCGCGGGCTTCTCCGGCGGCCCGGTCACCTCGTTCGACCCCGGCTCGCTGGGCAGCGGTGGCACCAGCGGGGCCTTCGGCGGCCTCGGTCCCGGCTCCGGTCCCGGCGGCCCGGGCGGGGGCGGCATCGCCAACCTGGGTGCGGGTGCGTTCCTGCCCACCCCTGGCGGCCTGGCCGGAGGCGGCGGTCTCGGTGCGCGCGGTCTGGCCGGCGGCGGCCTCGGCGGCCTGGACGGGGTCAGCAGCGCGCGCGGGCTGGGCGCCGGCGGTGTCGGCCCCAACGGCGAACCGCTCGGCGCGGACGGCCTGCCGCTGAGCGCGGCCGAACGCGCCGCCCTCGCCGAGCAACAGGGCGGCACCGGACCCGGCGGTCTCGGTGCGGCCGGCGCGGCCGAGGAGGCCGCGGCGATGGGCGGCGAGGCCGGCGGCATGCCGATGATGCCCGGCATGGGCATGGGCGGCGGCATGGGTGGTGCGGGCCAGGGTGACCGGGGGCGCACCACCTGGCTGGAGGAGGACCGCGACGTCTGGGGCGGCGACGAGGACGTACTGCTCGGCGCGATCGGCCGCCCGTTCGACGATGACGACGACAGCTACTGAGAAGTGAACAGAAGACGACTGAACCGTGGCGGCCCGATGACCGTGCCCCTCCGTAGAAGCACTCATACGGAGGGGAGTTGGTTGTGGACGCCGAAGCCCGGCTGAAGGAACTGCTCGACGGCTACCAGCGCAAGCGCGACGGCTTCATGGAGCTGCAGAAGCAGCTCGGCGGGACCACCGCCACGGTGCGGTCCAGGGACCGATCGGTCAGTGTCACCGTGGACGCCAGAGGCCAGTTGACGGCCCTGAAGTTCGAGTCCAAGGACTACCAGACCATGGAGCCCGCCGAGCTCAGCGAGGTCATCCTGGACACCCTCGGCAAGGCCAGGGACAAGGTCCGCGGCGAGGCCCGGCAGTTGATGACCCCGTTCCTGCCGCAGGGCACGGCCTTCGACGAACTCGCCGACGGCAAGCTCGACTGGAGCAAGCTGCTGCCGGAGAAGCCCCGCACGCCCGAGGAGATCAGGAAGCTGCTCGCCCCCGAGGAAGGAAGCTGACATGTCCGACAGCGGAATCTACGCCGACCACGGCGACCTCACCGCGGCCATGACCCGGCTGGCCTCGGTCAGCGACCACCTGAAGCACACCGCGGACGACTTCCGTGACGCCGTATACGTCCCCGGCGAGCCGGGTGACCCGTACTCGGACAGCCTGCGCGGCTGGCTGGAGCCCGCGCTGACGCAGACCGTCGAGGGCGCAGAGGGCATGGGCAGCACCGTCAGTGACACCCGCACCGCGATCGAGATCACCCGCGACAGCTACCACGCCGCCGACCGGGCAGCCGGCGCCTGAACCCACCCCCACCCGCCGGTACCGGCACGAGCACGGGAGAGCCGTCCATGGGCATCGAGATCCCCGACTGGCTCGCGAAGTTCGCCGTGATCGTCGCAGGAGCCTTCCCCCGGATCGACGAGGACGAGGTCAACGCCCTGGCCCGGACCACCTCGCAGTTCTCCGACGACTTCGGCAGCATCGCCAATGACGTCGGCGAGGCCCTGGCCGGGGCGAGCGGCGCGGTCGGCGGGCAGGGCGGCGCGCAGTTCGGCGCGTACATCCGTCAGCTCACCACGGACGGCCCGCAGGTCCTGCAGGGCATGCAGTCCAGCCTCAGCGACGTCAGCACCGAACTGCAGAACACCTCGCTGTCCATCGTCAACGCCAAGCTCCAGGTCATCGAGATGCTGGCGTGGCTCGCCGGGGAGCTGCTGTGGGCGGCGGCGATGGCCCCGTTCACCGGCGGTGCGAGCGAGGCGGCGGTGCCCGCGCTGGTCGAGGCCACCCAGTCGGTGGTCGTCAGCATCGCTCGCACCGCGATCAAGGAGATCGCCAAGGGCGCGGCGATGATGGCGGGGATGGATACCCTCACCCAGGCCATCGAGATCGCCAAGGGCTACAAGAAGAACTTCGACTTCAACGAGATGCTCGACGCCGCGGGGATGGGGGCGCTGTCCGGAGCCGTCGGGATGGGCCTGGGTCTCGGCGCGGGCCGCATCCTCGGCGACGCGGCGCACACCTTCGCCGGCAAGGTCGGCACCGGTGTGGTGGTCGGTGGCACGTCCAACTACATCACCCAGATCATCGGTTCCGCGGCCCAGGGCCAAGCCGACTTCGGCTACCTGGGCTTCGTCCAGGGGGCGGTCGGCGGCGGCATCAGCGCGGGCGTCCACGCCGGCCTCGCGGCACGGGGCGGCGGCGGCCTGCCGGGGAAGGACCTGAAGCTGCCGCCGGACCTGCTGGAAGGCCCTCCCGCGTTGGAGCAGCCACCGGTCGGTTTCGGGCCGCCGTCGGTCCCCGGCGCACCGCTGCGGGTCCAGGCCAACGGCGAGGGCTCGCTGCTGGTGCACCTCGGGGCGGAGCCCGGGCCGGGCGAGGAGTTCCTGACGGCGGTCTCCGACCTCCCGGACGTGCTGGTACTGGGCAGTTCGGGCGCGGCCCGGACCGGCGCGGACGGTGAGCCGATCCCCGAGGGCGGCCTCGGCGACCATCTCGCCACGGTCTGGAGCGGCACCCGGCAGCAGCTCGGCGCGGAGCTGCCGCTGCCCAGCCGCGTCGTGATCACCTCGCCGGTCGGCCCGGAGGAGTACCCGGGGCTGCAGCAGTTCGCCGACGACCACCAGGTCGCGGTGTTCGCCCCGGACGGAGCGGTGACCGTCGGAACGGGCGGTCAGGGGCTGGTCGTGACCCGACCCGTCACGGGGGAGGGCGGCGCTGTCGGCGCCGGCGCCGGCACCGGGGCCCCGGGGGAGGGCGGCTGGCAGGTCATCAGCCCGACGCCGGGCTCGGCTCCCACGAAGGGCGCGGCGCCGGCACCGGGCACCACGCCGGAGCCGGGCGGGACGAACCCCGCGAGCGGTGCGGCTCTGCCACTCGCCGAGGGGGTACTGCCGCCCCGGACCGCGCGGGCGGTGCCGCCGTCGCCGGCTGCCGGGGTGGGCACCGGTCTGCCGGAGGCCAGGGGCGCGACCTCGGGCCCGGTGGTACGGGAACCGGTGCCGACCGAGGCCACGGCCACGGCTTCCGCGCAGTCGCAGGGCAAGGGGCTGCCGTCCGTTGAGGCGACACATGAGGTGCCGCACGAGGTGCCGCAGTCGGGGGCTGCCGGAGTGGGCACGGGCCTGCCGGAGGCCAGGGGCGCGACCTCGGGCCCGGTGGTACGGGAACCGGTGCCGACCGAGGCCACGGCCACGGCTTCCGCGCAGTCGCAGCGAACCGGCCTGCCGGAGGCCAAGGGGGCGACTTCGGGTCCGGTCGTCCACGAACCCGCACGTGCCGGTTCTGCTACAGGTGTCCACGGCTCCGGGCTGCCGGGGGCGAAGAGCGTGCGGCCTGACGGTTCCTCCCCGCAGCCGCCGGCGAACCATCAGGCTGCTCCCGCGCACAGCGGAACCGTGCCGTCGCCGGGTGCCCGCCGGCCCGAGCCGGTCGCCCCGCCGCAGGGCCGGGTCACCGACCCGATGCCGCTGCCCGGCGGAGGCCTCTGGTTCCCACGGGAGGGAGGAACCGCGCTGCACACCGCCGCCGCTCACGCCGTGCCGGGGGCCGAGGGCTGGAAGCTGCTGGTCGCCCACGGGGAACGCGGAAAGGCCGAGCTCGGCGGCCGGCTGCTGGGCGCGGACGCCACCGTGGCGCAGCTCGACGCCGGCCGGGACAACCTCGCGCTGATCACCTGCTACGCCGCGGCGTCCCCCGCCGACGGTGGCCGCTCGCTGCTCGCGGGCGTGTTCGAGGCCTCCGGCAACGCCGCGCTCGGCCCCACCCACGAGGCCATCGTCACACCCGCCGGCGACGTGATCTCCGGAGTGATCGGCGTGGACGCCACCGGCCGCCCCGTCGTCGTCCCGAAGGGCGACTGGGTGGTGCACGACGGCGACGGCCCGCGCAGCCTCGGTACCGCCTCGCTCACCGAGGCCTGGGCCCGGCTGGGCGCGACCCCGCGCCCCGGCGGTCCCGGACCGGACACCGCGGTCGGCTTCGCCTACGGGGTCAGCGACGCGCAGGTCACCGGGCTGGCCCGCTACGGGTACGCCCCGGTCGCGGCCGCCCTGGCCGGGGCGCACCGGCCGGGCTCCTTCTTCACCGCGCTGCTCCACATGACCACCCCGGAGCTCACCAACCACTTCCACGGCACCGCGCCGACCGTCGCCATGGTCCGCAGCGCCATGCTGGCCCACCTCGGCACCGACCTGCGCAGCCCGGCCCCCCGCTACGCGCATTTCCTCGCGCCCGGCCAGACCCCCGACCAGCTGCTCCGATCGCTGGGCGACCCGGCCCGCTGGACGCCCGAACTGGGCGCCCTCGCCCCGCACCTGGCGGCGGACACCTTCCAGCTGGACCTGGGCGTGGTCGGGGCCGACGGCATCCCGGAGGGCGCGGGACAGCTGCTGGCCGCCCCGCGCACCGCCCGCGCGGACGGGAACCCGTTCATGCTGGCCCGGGTCGGCGACAGCCACTTCGTGCCCACCGACCGGGGGCCGGGCGGCCGCGCCGTGCCCGACCCGAGCACGGTGCACGGCGTCCCGGCCGGACCGGGGCCGAGCACCTGGTCCCGGCCGCTGACCCCGGGCGAACGCGCCCTGGTCCGGCAGGCCGGGGCGGACGCCGTGCGGCGTCCGGACATCGAGCAGCGGGTGGAACTGGAGACCGTGGCGGCCCACGAGCAGGCCGTCACCGGCTCCGGCATCGCCGGACGACTGCCGGACCACGTCGCCCAGGTGCGGCAGCTGACGGCCCGTGCGCTGGAGGGCGACGTCACCGCGATCGACCGCCTGGACATCCTGGAACGGATGTCCGCGGTGCACGAGCAGGTGACCACCACGGCGAACGACCGGCTGAACGAGGCGGACCACGTCCAGCTCCTCGCCAACGCCGCCACCGCGGCCGGCCTGGCCGGACCGAGCCCGGTCGCGGCCCGGACCGCCGCCCGGGTGCACGCCTACCAGGAACTCAGCGAGGCGGTGAACGCCGCCGTCGCGGTCCCGCCCCCGCCCGGCCGGGGCATCAGGGCGCGGATCGGCACCCTGGGCGCGGTGGCCCGTCAGGCGAAGCTCGCCGCCGGGATCCAGGCCAGGGACCGGGTGCTGCGCGAGGCGCGCGACTCGGTGCCGCTGCAGCCCCCTGCGAACGCCTCGGCGGAGGCCCTCGCGGCCGGCCGGACCTGGCACCAGCAGCGGGTCAGGGAGGCGGAACAGCGCGCCGCCGGCCCGGCCCGGCAGGCCCAGCTCACCGCCGAGAACACCGAACTGCAGCGCCATGCGGCCCGGTTGTACGGGCCGGACCAGCAGGACCGGCTCACCTGGGCCTCGCTGATGCGCACCGAGCCGCATGCGGTCAGGAACAGCGAGCAGCTCGGCGCGGGCGCCGCCGAACACACCCGCCGGCAGATCGAGGACCCGCACCGGGACCCGGCCCAGTCCGCCGCCGAGTGGCGGCTGCGCCGCGAGGCCGCCCGGCAGCAGCGGCTGCGCACCGACCCGCCGCGTCAGCTGCCGCCCGGGTTCGCCGAGTTGGACGCCCACAACCGGCGGCAGTACCCGCTCGGCTACCGGGGCCGGGTGCAGCGCATCGGCGCCACCTGGATCGGTGACGACGCCGCGATGGCCAATCTGGTCAGCAGGAACGGCCCGGCCGGCACCAGCGCGGGGGCGCGGCGCGCGGTGAACCGGGTGATGCGGGAGCAGCTGACCCGGCTGGGCGGCCGGGCGGTCACCCAGCAGATGCTGGAGGAGGGTGGGCTACGGTCTGCGGTGACCGTCGGCGGGGTGCACTACGAGTTGAACGTCTCGCTCGACCTGGGTGATCCGGCCCGAGCCCGCTACCAGCCCGCCTTCGAGGCCCAGGGCGACGAGCGCGACGCCCCCGCGGTCCAGCAGCAGCAGTACGGGCAGAAGCACCACGGTGCGGTCGAGGGCGACCACGAGAACATCGCCGGGTCCCGGACCACGGGTTCCAGTGGGCGCTCGGTGTCGGCGGCGGTCAACGTCGCGGTACCGTTCGGCGAACTGCCGGCGAAGATCTTCTCCGCCACCGCGGAGTTCTCGCTGGGGGGCGACAGCGCCAAGGGCTGGTCCTTCGGCAACGACGGGGTGTCGGCGACCAAGCGCTTCCTGGACCTGGGCGGCCAGGAGTCGCACTTCGAGTTCCCGGACGCCGCCGTGCGGATCGAGTTCACCCGCCGGGGCGCGCCCGCCCCTGCGCATCCACAGGTCGTGCCGACGTCGACCCGGCTGGCCTTCCCCAAGGAGCTGACGCCGCGCCAGCAGCCCGGGAACGTCGGTGTCCTGCCCGCCCCGGCCGCCCGTCGCGGCACCACCCGACCGTACCGGGGGATCACCGCGCAGGCGCTGGACGCCGGGGGACCGGTGGCGACCGCGACCGCCGGGCGGATCACCTCCGTGCTGGGCCAGGTGATGCACATCCCCGAGTCGCTCTCCGGTCTGGGACGGCTGCGCCAGCGGGTCGTCGCGAGCCTGCCCGCGCCCGCCGTGGCACTGGGATCGCCGCTGCACGACGGCATCGGGCACTGGATCAGCGAGCCCAACCTGCTGCGCAACTACGGCGACCTGAGCTCGGTCGGCGCGATGTCCCCGGCCTACCGCACGGCGGACGGCAAGTCGTCGGCGGTTCTGGACGTCCAGTCGCGGATGCTGGGCGCGCAGCGGGTCGGCACCGACCCGGTCCCGATGAAGGAGGAGAGCCAGCGCTGGGTCAACACCAACAGCGGAACCAGCGAGTCCGGCGGTTTCGGAATCACCCCGATCAAGGGCACCTTCGGCTACACCGTCGGCGACCCCACCCTCCCGTTCGGCTTCAACCACTCGGCCAGCGTCGGCTTCAACCTGGGCGCACGTTTCGGGACCACCCGCAGCCACAACCAGAACACCGGCGCGGGCGAGGTCCGGGGCCTGGTCTACCCGGAGAAGAGCGTGCTGTTCCGGGTCACCAGCCGGGTCGACGTCAGGGTCTTCTCCGATCTGCCCGGCCTGGGCCACCAGCACGATCCGCTGGTCACCGAGGACGTCACCCAGTTCATCCGGGTCCCGGCCCGCGAGGCCGACCGGTTCGAGGCGCTGATCTCCCGCGAAGCCGCGGGAGCGCCCGCGACGGCGCCGTGGACCGCGGCCCACGCGCAGGTGCACCCCGATCTCGACCCCCGGCCGCGCGGTGCCGCCGCGCGGAACGCCATGGTCACCGCCGAGGCACAGGTCAGGCACCCGCCGGTGGCCCTGGCCGCCGACAGGGGCATCGGCTTCTCCGCGATCAGCCGGCTCGCCGGCGCGGAGCGGGTCATCCCGACCATCGAGCAGACCCTGCGCCGGGTCGAGTTCGGCCGGACCTGGGCCCCGAAGCGCACCACCCTGGAGGACGCCTACCTGCGCCGGCAGCTGCTCGCCAAGTACAGCAGGGAAGGCCTGATCAACCGGGGCAGCGCACTGTTCAAGCCGGGCGGGGTCAAGGACAGGTTCTACCGTCAGGTGCCGGGCGGCACCGAGGAGATCACCGTCAGGGTGGTCGGCCACAAGGTGCCGACGGTGCCGCCGGTCGCCGGGCGGGTCGACAACGCCAAACTGGAGCTGATGCCCGCCGGTTTCGCCGGCGGCGGCGGTGGCGACAGCCTGTCGGCGACCCTGTCCGGAGCCGTCAACGGCGGCTTCACCGCCGGTGTCGGCAAGCTGGACGGCAGCGACCTGCGGCAGTTCGGCTTCAGCGGCGAAGCCGCGGGAAGCAAGGGCGACAGCGCCTCCACCAGCGTCGGCTCGTCCGGCTTCCAGCTCCACGCGATGCTCTACGAGGGCCCCGCCCGGACCTTCGACTACCAGGTCGAGTACCGGATCGAGGTCGGCGTCAAACGCCTCGGCACCCCCCTCGCCTGGAGCGACCTGCCGGGCCGTGCCTACCAGAAGGTCAAGGCGCTGTTCGGCCCCCAGGACCCCTTCGCCGCCTTGATCGCCACCCGGCTGCGCGACGGCAGACGCAGCCTGCCCGCCGTCGTCAGGGGAGACCCCGGCAACGAGCACACCGTGCGCTTCGTGGTCCCGGAGAACCTGGCCCTGACCACCCCGCACGTCCCGCCGGCCCAGCAGCGGCTGCGCCCGGGGCACCTCACCCGGGTGCCGCAGCGGGATCCCGTGATCACCCGGATCAACCACGAGCAGGGCCTGCACCGGCCGATCGTGGACCTGCCCGACCTCCCCGCCGCGCTGAAGAACGCCCACCGACCGTTGCACGGCGACGACCTGGTGATGGAGACCATCGGCTCGGAGCACCTGGAGTCCGAGGTGCAACTGCTGCTGCAGGGCGTCGGCATCAGCCCCGAGGCCGCCGGGGACATCAGCTGGACCTCCACCGGCACCGAGATGCTCAGCGGGGCCCAGGTGCGCGGCCCCTCGCCGATCACCGCCACCCTGTCCAAGCAGGGCATCATCAAGGACCGCGACACCATCGTCAGGATCGAGGCCTTCCCGCAGGCCCACCGCCCCACCCCGCAGCGCATCAACACCCTGCGGATGGACGTCGCCGAGGGCGGCAGCAACGTCAGCGGCAGCCTGGGCGGCTCCGCGACGAGTCGGTTCAAGGTGGGCGCGAGCTTCGGCGCCTTGGCCCACCAGCAGGCCGACAGCAGCAGCCAGCAGGTCTTCCCCGGCTTCAGCCGCTCGGGTGAGATCCCCGGGCTGCCCAACCACGGCTACGCGAGTTCCCACACGCTCGGCCCGGTGTCCGGCCGGCTCACCCAGGTCCGCGAGAACTTCCAGGAGCAGACCGCCGACGTGGTCTACCGGATCACCGTGATCAACCAGTCCAAGAACATGTTCGGCTCCTCGTTGCCGAGAGTCCGCAGCAGCGTGCTGCGGATCACCGACGGCGTGCAGTTCCTGCGCCGCGATCCGGGTGTCCACCCCGACCCGCATGATCCGGCGCTGGTGGCCGCCACCAACCCGGCCCCGGCGGGCCTGCCCACGCTGCTGCGCAGCAACCGTCCGGCAGGCGCGGGCGTGGTCGGACCCCAGCAGCGTCCCAACGACCGCGTGGTACCCACCTTCGCGGCCACCCCGCACGACGCCGCCGAGATCGCGGCGGGCCGCCCCGGCCGCACCCTCCCGGTGGAACCTCTGGTCCCGCATGTCGCCGCCTCGGAACGGCTGCTGGTGCCGGCCAACCACCCCGGCAACCCGGTACCGCACCCGCGCCGGACCGAGGTCAGCGGCGACGGCAACCCGCTGCTCGACCGGGCCCAGGAACTGCTGCAGCAACACGCGGAGGGCGCGCTGGAGGACTACTGGCAGGTCCACGACGGCGCGCAGAACAGCCGGCACCAGCCGGTGCCGACCAAGCTCGCCAACCTGCTCAACGTCGGCTCCTCGGAGGCCCTGCTCGACACCGCGCTCGGCTCCGGGCTGATCCTGCACACCACCGACAGCGGCGCGCTCCACAACAACCGCACCTGGCTGCGGCTCCGAGCCACCCGCGACCCCGACAACAAGGGCTATCACTTCGTCGAGCAACTGCCCCAGGCCAGCGTCTCCCGCTACCACTTCCGGCTCAACCGTGAGGAACAGAGCCGCTCCAGGCCGGAGAGCCGGGAGTGGGGCCTCAGCTCCAAGTTCGCCGAGAATCCGTCGAATACGGGCACCTTCAAGGGCGTCGGACTCACCCCCAGCGGCGGCACCTCCCGTGCCAGGGGCACCGGCAGCTCCTCCGCCGGCGTCGACGCCAGTCGCAACACCCTCTTCATCAGCGGCCCGGCCGACCGCTACGCGGGCGACCTGCGGATCGAGATGACCGTGGTGCGCACCACGCACGCGTCCCGCTTCCTCAACACCGCGCTGCTGACCGTTCCCGAGAAGATCGCCCTGGCCACCGGCCATCTGGACATGGGCCGGGCCGACGGCACCGGATCGGTCACGCTCACCGAGCGGGTGCTGATACCGAAGCAACTGCACCGGCCCGACCTGGAGCCCTACGTTCCCGCGCCGAACCACGTCGCGGTCGCGGAGGTCCCGCGCGGGCAGACGGTCGCCGGACTCGGCGGTCGGCCGCTGGGGCTCAGCAAGCAGCACCTGCTGGACCGCAAGGCCGTGAACCTGGGCTTCGACCACGACAAGTTGCGGGTGCTGACCGACGAGGTGCTGGCCCGGCTGGCCGGCAACACCCCGACCCAGGACGGATCGCAGAACTTCAGCACCAAGCGGACGGCCGCCCTGGGCAGCCGGTCCAGGGACGCCATCCACGCCATGCTGTCGCACCCGATGATGACCAATGAGCTGGAGTTCATGGTCGATGCGAACGGGCTGGTCTCGCCGGTGCTGGTCCGCGAGGGCGGCCTGCTGACCGACACCCACGCCAGGATCACCGTCCAGGTCGAGCCCTTCGACGCCCGGGTGCAGAACCACTTCGACGGCTGGCTGGAGTCCAACTCCTATCACTTCAACGAGAACGGGCAGAACGAGTCCTCCGCGGACGGCTGGAGCATCGGCGGCTCGGCCGGCTTCACCGGCCTGACCGGCAGTACCGACGCCCACCTGCCGCCCGGGTCGCACGAGGCGCAGAAGCCCACCGGGACGCTGAGTGTGGGCGCCAACCAGAGCAGCGGCAAGTCCAGCTTCGTGGTGCACAAGGACATGCCCAGGGTGGTCTCCCGCAACCGCGAGGTGCCCTGGCTGCGCACCAAGTCCGACGCGATCGTCCGGATCACGGTGGAGGCCCGCAATGTGCGCGGCCCCATCAATGTGCCCGGAGGCACCACCCGGATGGACTTCCACGTCAGGAACGGCCTGGAGATCGGCTTCACCCCGGAGCTCGCCCACCAGCTGCTGGACTCGCAGGCCCTGCACAGCAACGGCACCCCGACCCGCTCCGGGGTGATCGTACCGGTCAGGGGCCACGCCACCGTGCCCGACGACGGTCCCCGGGAGTTCCAGGCGGCAGCCTCGTTCCCCAAGGTCGACAACACCACGGTGGTCCACGTCCACGGCGACCCGGCCGTGGCGGGGAACTTCCTGGTCGGCAACCGCTCGCTGACGACCCCGCAGTTCCAGGCCGAGGTGCTGGCCCGGCACAACCTGACGCCGGGTCAGGCGCTGGTGCTGGTCGGCTGTGACGTCAACACCCCCGTCGGCGGCCCCGGCGGCCCCACCGCAGCCGGGCTGCTCGGCGCCGCCAACCCCGGCGTGCACATCATCACCGCCGGCGGTGCGGCCTTCACCGGGCCCGACGGGTCGGTACTCGCGGGGAACCTCCAGTACGACGCCAACGGCCGCCCGCAGACCGGCAGCTGGCAGCCGGGGAGCTGGCAGCTGAGCCCCGGCGGCGGCGGACCGGTGGTCGACCTCGGCCCGGACCTGGCCGCCGCGCTGCGGGCCGGCATCGACCAGCACCTGCCACCGGGGGCGGTCGCCCTTCCGCACCCGGTGGTCGTCACCACCCCGGCCGTCCTGCCCCCGGCCGCCCCGGTGCGCTGGGGCGGCACCGGCTCCTCGCCGGCCTTCCCCACCCGCGGGGCCGGCCGGCCGCCGGTGACACCGCTGACCGTGATCCCGGAGGAGCCGGAGCCGGTGGCAGCAGGGCCGGTCTCCGGCGGCATCGCCTCGGTACTCGCGGGGCAGGGCTGAGCAGTGGACCGTCAAAGCCCGATGCCGCAGTATGAGGACATGGTGTACGGGGAACACGCCCGGCTGCGCGAAGCGCTCGGCGGCTACCTGCTCGGCGCACTGAGCTCCGAGCAGGACGAACTGATGGCCCGACACCTGGCCGTCTGCCCCGACTGCGAGCAGGAGCTCATCGCGATGGTCGACACGGCGGCGGCCTTCACCCTCCTGGGCGATCCGCCGCCGCGGCGTCCGTCCCCTCGCAACTGATCCGCCCTTCGTCTGCGACAACGGCTCAGGGGCGCGGCGTTGTCACCGGTGACCCGAGAGGATCCAGGCGACGCTGCCCACCGCTGGCTCCGGCTCGGACTCCAGGGGTGTCTCGTCTGCGCCGGGCGTGATCTGCGGGGCCACCAGCTGCGGGGTTGGCTGGGGTGTCGTTTGGGGGGCGGGTGCCGGGGTGATGACCACTGCGGGCGGCAGGGTCTGCAGCGGGATGGAATTCTCATCGCCGGGCGGCGGCGGGAGCATCTGCCCCTCCGGGGCGGGGGCCGCCGCCGGCGGGACGATGACCTGCTGCGCCGGCAGGACGACCTGCTCCGGCGGGACCGCGGCCTGCTGCGCCGGTGGGACGACCTGCTCCGGCGGGAGCGGGGTCGGTTCCGGGGCCGGGACCACCGGCCGCTGCGGCGGCACCGTCCGCTCCGCCGGTGCGAGGACCGGTTCGGGCGGCAGTGCCGTCGGCTCCGGCTGCGGGACGAGCGGGTGGTGGGGAAGCGGTTGCGGCTCCTGGGGGGCCGGGGTCTCCAGCGTCGGCGTGTGGTGCACGGTGCTGGATTCGGACGTGGACGAGGCCACGGGCGGAGGCAGCTTCGAGGACGACGCCACGGCGTGGGGGAACGACGCCGTGGTCGGCGTGGTGGACACCGAGGACTGTTCGAGGACGGGCGGCGGCGGGGGCGTGCGGGTCGGCTGCGGGGGTCGCACCGGACCCGGCCGGCCTGGCGGCACCTCGACGACGATCTGCGGTTCCGCCGCTGGTGGTGCGGCCTGCTCGGTGGTCGGCGGGGGCACTGCTGCGGCCGCTGCGGCGCCCTGGCGGGGTGCCTCGACGGCTGGATCCGCGGCTTTGACGACGGGTTGTGGTGTTTCCGTGACCGGGGCGGGTGTCGTGATGACCGTCCTGGGTGGTTCGGGAGGTGCTGTTGGGGCCTCGACGCCCGGTTCCGGGGCCTTGATGACGGGCTCGGGCGTTTCGATGACCGGGGCGGGCGTTTCGAGGACGGTCCTGGGCGGCTCGGGAGGCGTCGGCTGGGCGATGGGTTCCTGCGCGGGTTCGGGCTGCCGCCCGGTCGCTGGGTGCTCCTGGATGACCGGCAGGGGGTTGCGGACCTGCTGGGTGGTGTTCGGCACGGTGATGCGGAGGGGTGGCGGCGGTTGCTGCAACGTCAGCTCCTCGGCGGAGGAGTCGGCGTCCAGGGGCGGCGGGTCGCCCAGGTCCGTGCGGTCCAACGGGATCTGACGGCCCTGCGGATCCTCCGCGCTGAACGCCAGGTAGTGGTTGCCGGGCACCGTCCCCGCCGTGGTCTCCAGCGCGGGGATGTCGATGGTGACCGGGACGATCCCGCTCTCCCGGCGGGTCCGGTTGCCGTCCCGGAAGTTCAGTGTGACCTCGGCGTAGCCGTCGTAGCGGGCCATCGGGGTGTTGAACTTGGCGCTGGCGATCACCCGTCCGCCGTTGGTCCGCGTCACGCCGTCGCGTCCCCGGCGTTGCGCGCCGCCGGTGAAGATCACGCTGGCCTCTGCCTTGCCCGCTTCGGCCTTGACGCCGATCTGCCCGGTCCCGCCCCAGGTGCCCCAGTCGAGCCGGGTACTCCCGGACGAACTGACGGTCTCGTTGGCGGGACTCAGTTCCACCCCGGTCTCGGTGGTGCGGTACTCCAGCTGGATCAGCCGGACCGTGCCGGTCACCCCGGCCCGGCTGGTCCCGACGAGGTGCCCCGACTCGGGTGTGCCGAGTTCCTCGCCGCGGGTCGCGCCGCCGAACCTGCCGGAGAGCTGGCTGTGTCCGACGCTGCTGCGGGAGACGCTCTCCAGCCGGTTCCAGGTCTGCCTGCCGAAGAACGTGGGGCCGACGCTGCGCAGGATGTCCTGGACGCCGGACGAGTCGCCGAGCCAGCGCACCACGTCGACGTCGCGCATACCGCCGTCCCAGAGCCGTTGCGGCGGGATCCGCACCGGGACCTGGACCGGTGGTCCCGCCATCGGCTCCCTGGGCATGGGCTGCCGGTCGCCCGGGCCGGGGGCGGTAAAAGGCCGCACTGTGTCGGTCGGTCGGCCCTCGGACGCCTGGACGGTGCTCTCGAAGCCGATCCTGGTCACCCCGACGGTGCGTCTGGTGGTACCGAGACGCTGCACCGAGCGCAGCACCTTCCCGGCGAACCGCCCCGCGTTCGTTCCGGTCCCGCCACCCCCGGGGTGGGCCGCGCCCGCACCGTTCCCGCCCTCGGCGGGCACGTGCCCGCCGTTCCCGCCCGTGCCGCCCTCGCCGGGCACATGCGCAGGCACGTTCGGCGCCGGGACGGGCACGGCCTGCCGGTCGTCCTCGCCGACGGTGCGCGGGGGCCGCGGGGTGTTCCGGTTGACCGGTTCGCCGCCGTGGACGCGGGGCACCGGCTCCGGGACGATCCGGTCCGGGCTGCCGAGGGAGAGCAGCGGCCGTCGCTCCATGGTGACGATCAGGTTCGCGACGCCGTCGTTGACCGACCCGGGCATCTTGGACTTGGTGGTCATGCCGGCCGTGGTCGACCCGGCCTGCGCGCCGAGCCGCTCCTGCCCCCAGGCGCGGGTCACGCCGCCGCCGCCGACCACGGCCGCGCCGCTGCCGAACGGGTCACTGGTGGCGAGCGCGGTGACGGTGACATTGTGGCTGCGGCCATTGGTCGCGGTGGAGTCGTCGTCCGCCCGGGTGATCGAGTTCTGCACGCCGGTACCGGAGTTGAACTCGGTTGCGGCGGTGTTGCCCTTCTGTTCGATGCGGTTGACCGACGCGCTGATCCTGGTCCGGCTGCGGCCGTGGTCGATGACGATCTGGTGCCCGGACATCATCGGCTTGAGCATCGGCTGGAGCTTGCCGGGATCGATCGCGTCCAGGATCTTGGCGCGCATCCCGGGCCAGTCCGAGCCCAGGGTCCGGCTGCCCGAGTTGTTGAGGTGATCGACCGTGGCCTGGAGCGAAGCCCGCTGGTCCGCGCCGGGGAACACCGGATACACGTCGGTGACGATGTCGGACGAGCCGAGCCGCTCGGTGGCCCGGATCCGCTTCGGCACCTCGATCGGGTGGGCCACCGGCGGCGGGGCGGCCTGGCCGTGCAGGGGGGCGTCGCGCAGCGGCACGGCGATGGTGGGGTGCAGGGTCACCGCCTCCTGCGGGACCGGGAAGCGCCTGCCGAGCCGGGTCAGCGAGTAGTGCACGGTGAAGTCGGCGTCGCCGGTGAACAGCCCGGCGGGCTCGACCGTCTTGCCCCGGCTGGAGGTGCCGCCCACCCCGTTGGCGGTCAGCCTGGTCGAGGTGTCGAACAGCCGGTTGTAGGCGCCGGTGATATCGACGTGCGGGACCTTGAACTTGATGTTCCCGCCGAGGATGTGCCGGGTGCGGTTGTCCCGGGATATCCCGGCGGAGCCGCGCAGCTGGCTGCCCAGTTCGAACTCGAAGCCGTTGACGGTCTCGGTGTGGGTGAAGTTGTTCAGCCGGGGCCGGACGGTGACGGTCCCGCTCCAGCCGTGGATCGAGACCGTCTCGGTCAGCTCCCCGCCGCGGCTGAGCCGGGACAGCTCGGCCTTCACCGTGAACGGGTCGAAGCGCTGCCGCAGCCGCATCACGACATCGTCCGGGATCGGCCCGGCATGGGTGCCGAGCGTCGTCTCGATGCTGCGGAGCAGCCTGGTGTCGTCCGCGCCGAGGCTGTGCACGGTGTCGGACGCGCCCATCGCGCCGCGCTGGGTGATCCGCTGCGGGGCGTCGTGGAGCCGGGCGGGCGCGGGCCGGGCGTCCGTCCTCGGCGCGCCGCTGCCGGGGGCCCGGAACACCCCGCGGCCGTCGTCGCCGACCTGGTGGCTGCGGGTGTCGCGGGCGTCCATGCTGAACTCGCCGTCCAGCGAGACGGTGGACGGCGTGGAGGCGCGGTTGCCGCGGGTGATCCGCAGGTCCACGGCGACCTTCCCGGTGAACAGCGCCTGGGGCTGTGCGTACTTGCCGTTGGCGTGGACCTTGCCGGAGTCGCCGCTGCGCCAGCCGCTGCGGTTGCGGATCTGCAGGCCGTAGTTGCCCTGGATGTCCGCCGACTCCTTGGTGGTGTCAAGGACGGGGCTCCCGGTCGAGTCGAGGACGGGATGACCGGCCGAGTCCAGCTTCGGTGTGCTCGACTCGTGCAGCGGCGCGGTGCCGCCGCCCTGGACCTGCCCGGCCCAGGTGCGTTGCAGCACGGTCCGCCTGGAGTCGAAGGTGGTGCTCTCGGCGACGGTGTTGAGCTCGGCCTTGTCGTCCGTGCGCTTGTACTCCAGCTCGGTGACATGCGCGGTGGCCGAGAACTTGATGCCGCGCTTCAGCAGGGCGGCCGTCAACTCCGGTGTCTCCAGCGGCAGGCCGCGGGTCATCGAGGTGATCCGCGAGGACACCAGGGTGTGGCTGTAGGTGCAGAGCACCTCGTCCCTGATGTCGTGCCAGTCGTTGCCCAGCTCGCGTAGGCCGATGGTGTCGAGTTCGGCGTGCAGGGCCTGGATGTTGCCGAGGTCGCGGACTGTGACGGTGTCCCGCAGGCCGCCACCGGGGCCGGTCGCCCAGACCTCGTCCGGGGGTGCGGGGACCTCGCTGCCGGTGTCGAAGGTGCGGCGGGCCGGGACGGTGGTCGGCCCGGCGGCGGTGAAGCGCGTCGGGTCGACGGGCGGCGCGGCCGGCTGTCCGGGATGGGCGGTGTCGGGGTGGTGGGGATCGGGGTGCGCGGTGGTCGGGTCGTTGACCGGCGGGGGTGGCGGGTCCACGACCGGGCGGGCCTCGCGCTGCTCCACCAGGGACGTGAACCCGATGTGGGCAGTGGCCCCGCCGTTGCGGACCTGGCGTCCGAGCGTCGGGCGAATGGTGAAGGCCATGCCCAGGCTGGCCTGCCCGTCGAACAGTGCGCCGGGGGCCTTGAGCTTGCTGGTGACCGTCACCTCCTGGGTGCTGCCGGAGATCGCGATCCGCTGCCGACCGCCCTGCACCGAACCGGCGCCGCCGATCAGCCCCGGCGCGGTCGCCGTGGCGCTGCCGGTGGCCGGTGCGGGGACGGTCAGCATGGTGTTGCGGCTGTTCTGCTGCGAATCCGAACGCATGACACCGGTACCGACGTTGAACTCGGTCTGGTCGGTGTTGCCGACATGGTGCATGGACGCCACCGACGCGCCGATCTCGACCTGCGCGACCTGTCCGGTCCGGCTGACCACCTCGACCCGGATCCGGTCGCCGGCCATCATGCCCTTGAGGTCCTGCTGGATCCGTCCCAGGTCCAGCTCCTCGCCCAACTTGGCCCGCACGTCCGGCCACTGGTCGCCGAAGAAGGCCCGGCCGTTCGGGTCCGCCTGGGCGAGCACCGCCTCGGTGCCCCTGGGCCCCGCCGGGCCGCCGTGGGGGCCCGCGGTGATGTCGGTGACGATGTCGGAACCACCGAGCCGGTGGGTGTCCA
Source organism: Streptacidiphilus sp. EB129 (assembly GCF_041262645.1). Classification (NCBI taxonomy): domain Bacteria; kingdom Bacillati; phylum Actinomycetota; class Actinomycetes; order Kitasatosporales; family Streptomycetaceae; genus Streptacidiphilus; species Streptacidiphilus sp. EB129. The sequence goes on along the minus strand of NZ_JBGCCS010000042.1, from coordinate 5,751 downwards.
CGATCCGCTGCGGCGGTGCGAACCGCTGCCGCAGCGGCGGCCGGTTGCCGTCGAACGCGGTCGTCTCCCGGTGCGGGACCGCGACCGTCGCCCCGATGTCCAGGGTGTGGGTGTTCCGGCCCGGGGCCGGCCGGAACGGGGTGCCCCACCGCTTCAGGTCGGAGAAGTCCAGGTGCAGCCGCAGTCCGGTCCCGTAGAGGGCGCCCTTCTCGACCGTCTTGCCACGGGCGATGGTGCGGCCGGCGTCCAGGCGTCCGGTGCGGCGCATCCGGTCGTGGCTGTAGGTCAGCGGGATGGTCACCTCGCCGCCGGCCGGCTTGAACTTGCCCAGCACACCGCCGGTGAAGCGCCAACGGCGGTCCCCGATCAGGGCGGACGAGCCCTGCTGCTCGGAACCGCCCTCGAACTCCACCTTGGGTGCGGTGTCCAGGTAGACGTGCTCCTCGACGGTGACCCGGGCGGTCACCTTCCCGGACCAGCCGTTGGAGTCGAAGTGCGCCTCCAGTACGTCGCCGCGTGACAGCACCGACAGCTTGGGGCGCAGCGCCGGGGCGTCGAAGAGGCTCTGTGAGATCGTCCTCGCCGCCTCCAGGTCGTTGCCGAAGGCGTGCGAGACCAGGTCGGTGATCTGGTTGGTGACCGTTTCGTCGTCCTGGTGCAGGCCGACCAACAGGTCCGACGCGCCGAGTTGGTGGTCCGCGGTGATCCGGGACGGCGGCAGCCGCACGGCCTCCGGCGGGTGCGGGACGGGCGGGCCGAACGCCAGGTCGTAGCGCGGATGCAGGGGCGGCGCGGGGACGGTGTGGTCGTCGGCGGTCCGGTGCTCGGTGATGATGTCGGCGTGGTTGGTGATGTGATTGTCGGTGTGCTGCGTGGCCAGGGGTTGCTGCGGCGGAGCGTGGCGCAGCGGCGGGGCCGGATCGCGGCTGCCGCCGGCCACGGCGTTGACGTGGACCCGGGGGGTGCGCCGGGGCTGGGGTGCGGTGGGGGTGGCCGGCGGCTTCGGTGCGGGCGTGGTCGGGTCGCCCTCGCCGGGCTTGCGGACAAAGGCCAGCGCCTCGTCCGGCGCGGGCCCGGCCGCCGGCTTGCTGGTGCCGCCCAGCTTCAACCAGGCCTCCTTGAGCGAGACCGTGCCCAGCGGCGTGGCCTTGCCGTCCCGGTAGACCACCCAGCCGCCCTTGGGCACGACCACCGGACGGCCGGTCGCGTCCACACCGAGCACACCCGACACCACATCGCCGTCCGGGGTGACCACGGCCTCGTGGGTGGGACCCAGCGCCGCCTTGCCGGACAGCTCGTGCGCGTGCTGCAGCAGGGACACGCCTCCGGCACCAGGCGCGGCGGCGTAGCAGACCACGAACGCCAGGTCGTCGCCGGTTCCGACGTGCGGCAGCGCGGAGTCCGCGCCGACCAGGTGCCCGTTCACCTCGATTCCGCCGGGCGCGCCGTGACCCACCATCAGTTTCCAGCCGTCGGCGGCTGGGACGGCGCGTGCGGCGGTCTCGGTCAGCGAACTGCGGGTCGGCCGGGGGAACCACACCCCGTCCGGCAGCGGCACGGCCTCGTGTCCGGCAGCGGAGTGCGCGCCGGTCGGCGACAGCGGCCCCTGCTCGAACCGGGACGGATCGGGCCGTCCGGTCCGCACCACGGACGGATGCCCGGTGCCGGGCTTCGTCTCGGTGCCGGGCTTCGTCTCGGCGACCGGCTGGTGTGTGCCGCCCCGGCCCGGCTGCCCGACCTCCGGGCGGCCGCCTGCGACGGCGTTGGCGGTGGCGTTGGAGGTGGCCGGTTCCCCGGGGGAGTGCTGCTCCTGCGGCCCCCGGGTCTGAGCGGCCTTCGGCTCGGGCAGCCCGCTGCCGTGACCCGTCGACCCGGTGGCCTCCGGCGTCGACACGACCGGTGCGGGGGTGCTGCGCTCGGGCGGCGAGGTCGCGGACCCGGGCGAGCCGGTGCGCCCGACCACCGGCTCGGTGTGCGTCCTCGACGACGGCGGTGCGCCACCCTCCTCGGGCGCACCGCCCGGTCCGATGGACGTGGACGCGGACGGCGTAGCCGTGGTCTGGTGCTCGGCCGCTCCCCGTGTACCAGACGGGACAAGGGTCGCGGTCCTCGCCTCCGGGAATCCGGACCGGTTCACCGGACCCGTGGTGCCGGACTCGCCGACATGCGGCGCCGCGGTCCCGCCGGGCAGCGGCGCAGGACGCCCGGTGTCGATGCCGACCGAGGACGGCACCGGTTCGGTGGGCGCACCGACCGGGCGCTCGCCCTGGGCCTGCGGCGCGGCGGTGTTCTCGGGCCCGTGGGAACCGCTGCCCGGGCTGCCGCCGGTGCCGGTCGTCCGTTCCGTCCCGGCGCCGGTTCCAGTGCCGCGCATCGGAGTTGTGGTTGTCCCGGTGGCCGGCGCTGTGCTCGTCCCGGTCGAGGGCTGCTGTCCGCCGGCCACCGGCTCCGGCGTGCGGGGCGCATCGGACCGCCCCGCCGGGACGCCCTCGGTAATGCCAGTGCCCGCCTCTCCGGTACCGGTGCGCACACCGGCCACCGGAGGCAGCCCCGCACCTGCGCCTGACTGCGCTTGCCCGCCGTGCTCCTGATGCACAGTCCCCAGGCCCGGCTCCGGGCTCGGCACCGTCGCTTGCGACGGCGTCCGGGCCTGTCCCCGTCCTGGCCCCTGCCCCTGGCCGAGCCCCTCTTCCCCCGGCACGGCGACCGGGACGACGGCCGGCTCGACCACCGGGGCACTGTGCTCCTGCACCGGCGCCCCGTGCCCACCCGTGCCGGTCACCGCCCCTGCAGCCGACAACGGTTCGGTCGGGTGCGGGACGACCGGCGGGAGCACCGGCGGCGGCACCACGCCCAGCTTGCCCTCCGGCCCCTGCCCCAGCTCCGGGCCGCCGTCCGGGCTCCCCGACCCGTGCCCGCCGCCCCCGTGGATCGACCCGCCGAGCCCGCCGCCGAACGCACCGGTGACGAAGCCCATCGGGTCGAAGTCGGCCTCGCCCTGCGCCGTCGAGACGATCACCTGGGTGATGTAGTTGGACGCGCCGCCGACCACCGCTCCGGTGCCGACCCTGCCGGCGAAGGTGTTGGCGGTGTCGCCCAGCACCCTTCCCGCGCCGAGGCCGAGGCCCATCCCGACGGCCCCGCCCAGCGCGCCCATGCCGGCGGCTTCCAGGGACTCCTTGAAGTCGAAGTTCTGCTTGTAGCCCTGGGCGATCTCGATGGCCTGGGTGAGCGCGTCCATTCCCGCCATCATCGCCGCGCCCTTGGCGATCTCCTGCAGCGCGGTCCGGGCCACCGTGACCAGGATCGACTGGGTCGCCTCGACCAGTGCGGGCACCGCCGCCTCGCTCGCGCCGCCGGTGAACGGGGCCATCGCCGCCGCCCACAGCAGTTCCCCGGCGAGCCAGGCCAGCATCTCGATGACCTGCAGCTTCGCCGACTCGACCGACAGGGCGGTGGCCTTCAGGCTCGCCGAGGTGTCCCGCAGACTGTCGCCCAGCCCGTGCAGCACCTGCGGGCCGTCCGTCCCCAAGCCCTTGATGTAGGCGTTGAGTTGCTCACCGCCCTGGCCGCCCACCGCACCTCCGGCGGTTGCCAGCGCCTCGCCGACGTCGTTCGCGAGACCGTCGAACTGGTCACCGAAGAGCGAGACGGTGGCCGCCAGCGACCGGACCTCGTCCTCGTCCAGCCGGGGAAAGGTCCCTGCGGCTATCTTGGCCAGCCAGTCCAGCGACTCGGGAAACTGGATACCCATGGTGACGCTCCCCGTCGGTAACCACTGCTGCTCCGAGGATGCGCGCGTCCCAGGCCCGGCAGCGCCCCAGGTACGGAGCTGCCATGTTCCGGTCGGCAACTGTTCACGGCTGCCCCGCGAGGTAAATCGGAGCTTGCCTGAGCATGGACGCCGACTGCCGGGTGTCGTCGGATCAGCCCACCGCCAGCTCAGCCCACTCAGTTGGAACAGGTTTCGGTCTCCTCCGCGCCCGACGAGCAGCACATGCGGCCTCACCTGCCCGGATGAGTTGTCGGCACCCACAGCGCCGCAGGCCGCACACCACGCCCGGATATCACCGTCGGAGGGGATGGCCTTGGCGTGCTCCAGCCGGGAGGACTTGCAGTCGCTCCAGCCACAGCGCAGGGCCACCTCATGGGCACTGAGTGCTGCATCGAGGCGGATGTCGCGCAGTTGTGCGGCGACTCGTTCACGGGCCGCCTGGGCGCTGGAGGAGGGAGACTTGGTCATGGATCCCGACCTGCGCTCAGGGCGACGGTTCGCCTATCGGATCTTGTAGTCCTCGTGCGGGACAGCTCGGTCCCATACGGCCTCGAAGGCGTCGGTGCACAGCTTCGCGACGGCGGGCTCGCTCCGGTACTCGTGGCCGGCGAGGGCGCCGTCACCGGTGAAGTGGCCGAAGCGGACCAGGGCTCCGTCGAACAGCCAGAAGTCGTTCCCGGGCAGCGCGAGGTCCGAGGCCTGGGCCCGCGGGAGCCACCGGACCAGCTCACCTGCGGAGAGGATCACGTGGGTGCCGGAGTGCTCATATTTGATGTAGTCGGTCACCGGTTCGGACACGATCCGGGCCCGGCGCACGACCACGCCGGAGGAGATCATGTCCTTGATCAGCGTCGTCCAGGGCTGCCAGTGCGAGGAGTGAGGGTCGTTGTCCCGTTCCCCGGTCTGGCGCCAGTGGTTGATGAGTCTCCCGTCTCGGTGGCCGGGTCGATGCCGAGGTAGTGGAGCGTCATGATCCCCTCCGCGCCTGTGAGGCCTTCGCGGTCCTGGTCACCCTCTCGGGTTGGTGACTGCCCGTCAAGACGCGGTCACATCGCGGTAGGCGGGAGGTGTGGCGTCGCATATCTGTCCGGCTCGGACCAGCGGCTGCCACCCCGGCAAGTGGGGCAGTAACCGTTCAGTAACGCTGCGCACACGCCTCTCGCAACCCTGGAACGCTGGCCGCTCCAACCACCCTCTGGGGGACCAGCGCCATGACCATGCCTCAGTTCAGCCAGCCGGCACCCGCTACTCCCGCACCCAAGAAGTCCAAGGCGAAGGGCTGCGCCGGAATCGGCTGCCTCGGCGTCATCGCCGTCATCGTGATCATCGGCGTCGCCTCCGCCATGAGCAACAAGAACACCCCGACGAGCAGCAGCGCCGCCCCGGTCATAGCCGGTGCACCCACCAGCGGAGCAGCAGCACCCGCACCAGCAGCAGCCGCCCCGAAGACCCTCCTCACCCTCAAGGGCACGGGCATCAAGAACACCGCCCAGTTCACCACCGGCTCAGCCTGGACCGTGGCCTACACGTTCGATTGCACCGCGTTCGGCAGCCAAGGCAACTTCGTCGTGTCCGACGAAACCGGCATGCCCCTCGTCAACGAACTTAAGGCCAAAGGATCAGGGTCCAGCCCCCAGTACACCGGGGGCACCCACCACCTTGAGATCAACTCCGAGTGCGATTGGACCCTCAACGTCACCGGCTGACGACTGAACGGGGCCTGCGTGGTGCAGCTGACCACGCAGCCCGGGAACAGCGAGGCGCCCCGCACCAGTCCGGTACGGGGCGCCGCGGCAAGCAGGGGTTAGGCCGGGACGACGTTCTCAGCCTGGGGCCCTTCTGGCCCTGCGTCACGTCGGGGATCACGGCCAAAGCCCTTAGTACTGCAACCGCATCTGGGCGTGACTGTGAGCGTGCGTGCTCGTTGGTCTGACTGTGTGCTGATGAGCTGACGGTCAAACAAGTTGAGGCGTGGT